>WTCM01000113.1 GCA_013138595.1 Methyloprofundus sp.
GTTTTATAGAAAATCGTAATGATCAAGCATTGGATTTTTATCATGCTGCAATCGCAAAGATTAAAAAAGAAACGCGTAAACGTAATATTATTTTACCTAATTTACATGCTTATTTATTTTGTTTAGCCTTATTAAAAACCCGTAATGCTGAGCATTTAGCGACGTTAAGCAAGCAGTTAGCGCTGGTGGAAAAAAGCAAAGATTATAATGAGTTTAAAGGGATTCATCAGGCTTTAGCAATGACAGTGCAGGTTTATTTGGGGCAGGAACAAGCGCTGGAATATGATCAGCATTTAGTCTCTAATTTGTCAGAGCCTTATGATCTATTATTTTATTGCCTAGCCTTACACTGGATAGATGCAATTGAGATAGTGACAGATTATGAACTCGACTTTTTGCCTAATTTAAAAAGCTATTGCCTACAAGCGGATAAAGTAGGGGCTGTTTTTTACACCGCAGTTACTGCTAATTTATTACAGCAATTAGGTATTAAAGATAAAAAAATACTCGCGTTAGCCGCGCAATATAAAGACTCGCCTTTTACTCATTTAGTGAATTTATTACCTAAAGTTGAAGCGTGGGAAAGAGCCTTACAAGCCTTAAGCCTAGTGAATAGTTCAAGTGCTAGTGTCGGTGCAAGCACGACAAGTTCCAGAATGATTTGGACATTAGCAGAGGGTGATGATGGAGAATTTTTCTTAGTACCACGCGAACAGGTAATTGGAAAATCAGGACGCTGGACCAAAGGTCGCCCTGTTGCCGTGAAACGCTTAGCAGATGAACTAGACAGTTTTGACTATTTAACGGCGCAAGATAAACGTATTTGTCAGCATATTGAAACAGACTATGAGCAAAGTTATTATGGCTACGGGCGTACCGTCTATTATTCTTTAGGCGCTAATGCTTTTATTGCCGCAATAGGGCATCCGCATATTTATTGGGCAAGTGCGGCAAAATATGACACACCCATTACGTTTAATAAAGTCGAGCCACAGTTACTGGTAAGCAGCAAGGCGAAAAGTTTACTGATTGCCTTACACCCTGCAATCATCAATCAAGACTTAGCACTTGAGAGTGTCGCTAGCCATGAAATCAATATTTATAAAATTACTGAGCAACACCGACAAGTTGCGAAGATTTTAGGTGAAAATGGGATTCGTGTTCCCTTAAGTGCAAAACAGCAAGTGATTGACTCCATTACGGCGATTGCGAGCAATTTAATCGTGCAATCAGATATAGACATAGGTGATCTAGGCGGACAGATTGAACGTGTGGAGGCCGATGCCCGTTTACATATACACCTTCAGCCTGTCGGTGAAGGGCTACAAATTGAAGTGTTTGTCCAGCCTTTTAGCGATGCAGGGCCGATTTACAAACCCGCTACAGGCGGCTCTACGGTGGTTGCTGAGATTGATGGCAAACAAGTACAAACCTCACGCGATTTTAAACTTGAGAAAAAGCACCTTAAACAATTTTTAAAACAATGCCCTGAGTTATACCCATCACGTGATCAAAAATGGATTTTAGAAGAAGCAGATATGGCACTGGAAGCTTTGTTACAGATTCAGCAAGTCGATGATTTTGTGGTCATGGAATGGCCTAAAGGGCAAAAAATCAAAGTCAGCCGTGAAGCAGGTTTGCAACAAGCGCATTTCTCAGTACGTAAAGAAAAAGATTGGTTTGCCATTGAAGGTGAAGTCAAAATAGATAATGAACAAGTCTATGATATGCAACGCCTGATTAATTTACTCAATGCAAGTTCAGGGCGCTTTTTAAAATTAGAAGATGGGCAGTTTGTCGCCTTGACTGCCGAGTTACGCCAACGCTTAGATGATATGGCAGGGCTAGGTGAGCAAAAAGGCAAACAACTACATTTTCATGCACTCGCCGCCCCCGCGTTACATGAAGCCATGGAAGGCATGGATGTTAAAGCCGCAAAACAATGGCAAGATCAGCTGAAAAAACTAGCCTCTATGGCTGATTTAGAACCTGAACTGCCTTCCACTTTACAAGGTGAATTACGTGACTACCAATTAGAAGGTTTTCAATGGATGGCGCGTTTAGCACATTGGGGGGCTGGCGCATGTCTTGCCGATGATATGGGCTTAGGAAAAACCATCCAAGCACTCGCGATGATTTTAGCGCGAGCCACGCAAGGGCCTACTTTGATTTTAGCCCCGACCTCCGTGTGTATGAACTGGTTAGAAGAAGCACAACATTTTGCACCGACTTTAAATGTATTGCATTTTGGTGCAGGGGATAGGCAAAAAATAATTGATGAAGCGGCAGAATTTGATGTGGTGGTGTGTAGTTATGGCTTATTACAAAGCGAAGCAGAGCTTTTAACGGGCAAACAATGGACAACGATCGTCGCCGATGAAGCGCAAGCCATTAAAAATGCATTAACCAAACGCTCTAAAGCCGCCATGGCTTTACAAGGTGATTTTAAAATTATTACCACAGGCACGCCGATAGAAAACCATTTAGGTGAATTGTGGAATTTATTTAATTTTATTAACCCAGGTTTATTAGGTTCCTTACAAAAATTTAATCAGCGTTATGCGCAAGCGATAGAAAACGATAAAGACCACGCCACGCAACAGCGGCTCAAGAAATTACTGCGCCCGTTTATTTTGCGACGACTTAAAAATGACGTATTAAAAGAATTACCTGCGAAAACAGAAATTACCATTCATGTAGAACTTAGCCAAGAAGAGCGTACTTTTTACGAAGCGATGCGACGTAATGCAGTACAAGCGATGCAACAATCACAAGAGGAAGGCGCGCAAGCAGGACAGCAACACCTTAAGGTGCTAGCAGAAATTATGAAGCTACGCCGCGCCTGTTGTCACCCACAATTAGTCATGCCAGACAGCCCCATTGGCAGTGCCAAATTACAGGCCTTTGAAGAGTTAGTGGATGAACTCATCTCGAATAAACATAAGGCCTTAGTGTTTAGTCAGTTTGTAGGACATTTAGCGATTCTTAAAGCTTTATTAGATAAAAAAGGCATTCATTACCAGTATTTAGATGGTAGCACCTCCATTCCCAAGCGTAAAAAGGCAGTGAATGCTTTTCAAGCAGGTGAAGGGGATGTATTTTTAATCAGTCTAAAAGCAGGGGGATCAGGGCTTAATCTCACCGCCGCTGATTATGTGATACACATGGATCCGTGGTGGAACCCAGCGGTTGAAGATCAAGCCTCAGATAGAGCGCACCGTATGGGACAAAAGCGCCCTGTGACCATTTATCGCCTGGTCGCTAAGGATACTATCGAAGATAAAATAGTTGATTTACATGCCCATAAACGCGACTTAGCGAGTAGTTTATTATCTGGCGGAGAAGTCAGTGGAAAAATGTCCGTGGGTGATATGATGGCCTTGATTCGGGAAAATGAAGACACACAGTAAATTCAGGCTGTGTAGACTTGTACCCTGAAAGTGTTGACCCACTATCTTAAATATTCCTGATTACGTATAAGGCTCAGCAACAACATAATAAAGATTAAAAATCAGCTATTTATGCAGCTCGTCATTCCCGAAGTCTTTTATCGGGAATCTATGCTTAAGCAACTAGATTCCTGCTAAAAGCATGCAGGAATGACGAATGATAGCTGAGGGTTGTGGGTAATCAGGTAAATATTTGCACAGCCTTTGAATAACGGCAGCTCAAGCCAATAAATTCTGCTGCCGCTGACCGACTTCACTGACTTCAAATAACACTTGCTCAGGCTTTGTTAAAGCCAAGTGTACTGCGGCAAGATAGCGTAAGCGTTGGGTGGCATTTTTTAACACCCATAAACAATGCTCTTCATCAATAGGCTTGCCATATAAGTAACGCACTTCTGGTTTAAAGTTTTGTTGATTATCCTGCCACCATTGCTGCATACTCGCAAAATGAGGGAATGGTAAGTCTTCATCGGCATCCATCTCTACCGATTCATCCTCAGCATCTTCCGTAGGGCCTGCCTCTAAATCATCTTCTGGCACGTCTGCCTCTAAGTCTTGATAGGCAATATCGACACCGCATAAATGTGTCAAAGCTTCTCCTGCGACACGGGCAAGTTCAACGATTTGCATCTGCTGAATAAGCCAAGGGATATAAATAGGATCACCCGATAGCCCCGCGCCAATAATGGCAAAACGTAAAGTCTCTTGCTGGTCAGCCAGAATTTTTAAACTTTGCTTTACGGCATCAGTCTCCAATACCGCTAATGCGACAGGCATTGCGCTTAAACAAAATGGGGTATTTTGCTCAATATTTAAACGTAATATCTTTAAGCCATATCCACGATCTCCTAACAGTACAGCTGACCATCCCGCCCAAAAGCGTATTTGTGGCTCTTCATCTGTCAATTGCTCTAATAATAACGCCTTTAAATCGACACGTCCCAATTCCCCAACCGCTTGTAATGCTCTGGCTTTTAAGGCGATATCTTCATTGTGGATAGACTGCTCAAGATACTTACCTGGATCAACTCGGTGACTCACACAAGCTGCAATACCTATTTGCTGATACAAAGGATCTGTGGACTCCAATAATTCTTTTACTTTTCCCTGTAAATTATGCGTTGCTACCCAGCCAAAGGCGGAAATAAGCCCATCTATGGTGTCAGGGGCTTGTTTAACCGCTTTATAAACCTGTTTTATATACTCCGTTGATGGAGACTCTAAGGCAAGAATAGCAGCGGCAAAGACTTCCCCTGATTCTTCTTGCTCTAAATTATCACAGCAGACCTGCCACGCATAGTCTCCTGCAATTCTTAAACCGTCAAGATGTGCATCCACACGTTGATCTAATTTTGCTAAGTCATCTAAGTCATAATGAGGAGCATTGACGGCATCATTTCTTAATAGCCATAAAAAAGCGGCTTCTTCGGCATGTTGGTCGATAATATGCGGGATGATGGATTTTTTTAAGTTAAGCATGGGGTTCCGTTAACTGAGAGGGTAATGAAATTACAAACATTAAATTAGGTATTTTGATATAGGATGTGTTGACGATAGGAAACGCATCAAGCGCCGAAAAGATGCGTTTCGTGCCTCAACACATCCTATACTCCTCTCCTTAACTGAGCGATATTATGTACTCAATTACAATATAATCTTCTCCCAAGTTTCTCCATCAAACTTAAAGAGATCCTTTATGCCTAGTGACCACATCACGCCTTCGGCAGAGCTTAATTTAAAACAACTATCAGGTTGCTCCTCACCCGTATCGACTATTTGAAAGGTCGTGCCATCATATTCATATAAACGTGAAAGACTACTTATATAGGCTTTTCCTTTAAACCAATGTACATCCCAAAAGTCATCGACAATACCTTCTGTGTCTACGACTTCCCAAGCCATATCGCGCCCTTTGATTAATATACCGTCCTTACCGACGATATAAACTACGCCATCTTCACCACAGCTCACTGCTGTTAATATCGTATTACAGGGGCTAATCACATCAAGCCATTGCTCCCCATCGTATTTGTATATTTCCCCCGACCAACCTGCTGCATATAGCT
Source organism: Methyloprofundus sp. (assembly GCA_013138595.1). Lineage (GTDB taxonomy): Bacteria > Pseudomonadota > Gammaproteobacteria > Methylococcales > Methylomonadaceae > Methyloprofundus. Next base: position 5,516 of record WTCM01000113.1, read on the forward strand.
CATTCTTAGAAAAGCCATGGATTGCCTCAAAACCAATCATTCGCTCTTCGCCTGAGCTAGGAGCAGCAGCACTTATATCTACCCAAGTATTTGCTGAGTCGCGACGAAATACTTGTCGCTTCACCCCACAGGCATAAACAAAACCTTCTACTGTGGTTAAATTTCTTATATCGCCGCGTGTGATAGGAATTTGTTCGGCAGCTTCTACACCACCTACAAAAGAAAATACTTGCCCCTCTACACTGGTGGCTATTAACATCTCTTCAGGTTTTCTGGCAACAGCCATTGCAACAGTATCCCAAGAAGCACAGTTGCCAGCATGCCCTAGTTCCCCCTGATAATAACCATTAAAGAGAGAATGAGCATCTCCCTCTTCATCTCCCTCTTTATTACGCACACAAAAGTAAACTAAATCATGATACCTAGCCGCTGGAACTATTAAATTATGTTTATCTGTAAGCACTTTTATTCCTCTAAATTATATTATTTTTTTATTTGTAACAGACTCTGCTCTATGGTCTATTTCATATCGAGCTTTTTTCTGAGCATCCGCATTCGTTCGACCACTAGGTTTATGCTTAATCTTAGGGTTACCTTTAACCCCCGCCGCTACATGCCCTTGTGTAATTTGTTCTTCTAAACACTTTTGGTCACAGTGTGGTGCAACATCTCTTACACTTTGCGCACAAACCTTCACATGGTCATCAAAAGGACTTAGCTCATTTTTTATCATTTTAGCATCAGCACCTCTTGCAGCATGTGCGGTATGTGCTAAGCCATGATCTCCATGTGTATTAGTTGTCCCTTCCAAACACATACAAGGTGCTTTTCGTGGGTTATATTCTGTTAACTTATCCTTAGCTTTTACCGTTGTTGTATAAAAAGACGATTTAGGAATCACATGATGAGCCGTTTGCCCTGGGCAACAGCTATCAGGCTTATAAGGCACTAACTCACAACGCCTTGCCTTAACACAAGGCTTTCCATTAGCTTCATCTGAGGCATCGCTCGCCCAAGTTGCATTACGTTCCTTTTTCTTTCCTAACGCCCCAGGACAAGGGTCTTGACCTTCACAAGCCGTCTCTTGTTTCGCTTTATCGCCAGCGCAAGAGTTCTCTGCTTTTCCTGATGTACCTATCGCCATACTATCCAAAAATGGCCAAGGAGGGGTATTTCCTGGCAGACTACCATGATTATTAGTGGTTATATCCAAATGCCGATCTACATTTTTACCTTCAATCTTGACATCCATAGACCACGACTGAAAATACACTTTACCTCTGTTTTTACTACTAATCAGCCCTTTTTTTGAGGCACACCCTGTTTCATCCCCTGTCGATTTCTTATAATAAGATTTATTTTTTAGCATCACCTCTTTTCTAGAGATTTTTACTTTTTTAGAGCCTTTGGTAGTATCAGAAGCAAAGCCTGTATTCGGATAGGGGATAGGAATACCAGGGGGTGTTGCTGGAGTTTGTGGTGGCGTAAAACATACATCTGGAAAGGAACAAATAGTTTTTCCTGACCCTGCTTTACAGGATAACTCACGTCCATTTGCAAAAACATCATTTGCCATGATCTACTCCTGCCAGTCCCCAAGATAAAATTAAAGCGGCACGTTTACCGTCATCATTAGCTGTATGCGCCAAAATAGTATTGCCTTCGCTATAGCCATTTTCACATGCTGCCGCTAAATAAATCAGCATCACCAGCGCTAATGCGGCTCCTACATCTCCCACACAATCCGCGGGATGCCATAGTTCAAACTCTTCTTTACGCACTCTGATAATACGCCCGACAGCCAAACTGGCTTCTTTAAAGTAATATTGTTCACCTGATAAATCCGTTACTCTAAAATCTAACTCAGCCTCAGTACACTTAGCATCCTCTAATGCCATTTTAATTGCGCTTGTTAAGCCCTCGGCTCGTAATGGCTCCTCACTGTCTACTGTGGCTTTTTCAATGGCAAAACCTAAGCCTGTACATACTAATTGTTTGGCTTGTGTCACAGGCGAGACCAGTATTGCAGCACCTGCTTCTCCTGGAATAAAACCATTAGAATGGTAACTCGTTAAAAGCCGCGCATATTTTTCGTAATGCGCTAAGCTTGCTGCGGTTAAAAAACTATCGCTTGCCACAATTAGTGCATGTGGAAGCTTTAATTCTGCAATAAGCTCTCGTGCATGCTTTAAAGCAATAGCAGTCGCAACATGCCCCATCGCAATCACCCGTGATTCCTCATGGAATTCTAGCTCTAATTCTGTTTGTAAGTCTAAAAAAAACTGGTTATTATCATCAATCACTCGCCCTGCTCGGTCTTGCTCTGATAAGCAAAGGAACATAGGGATTTCACTTGAGTCCACTCCTGAGTTGTCCGCTAAACATTCGGCAACCGCTAGAGCGGCAATTTTAATTAACTTACTGCGTCCACGTAAAGGCTCTGCTAAGGGCACTTCACTCGCCATCAGCCATTCGCCTTCATTATCCATAAAACGTGTTTCTTGAACATTATCAATAGCACTGCGAATTGCCGCACAAGAAGCGGGCGCATTTAAACCCACTCCTGTGACCATACCAACCGATGTAATGGCGATTGCTTGCTCGCTCACGACTCTTCCTCCATTTTGGCTATTTTATTTGCTTTAGCTAAATGCGCTAAAGTGGGGTGATAAGTTTTTCCCTGTTTACGCGCTCGCCACCAGCCATTAGACATTTTTCCTACCAACACTTGCTGTATTTCAAAAATATTCTTTTTTAAAGGAATATGGGTACGCCAAGTCATGCTAAACACACCTTTATCTGCTTCTATGACAATCGTATCAAGCACGGCTTCTGTTTTATGCTGCTCTCCTTTAGTCGGAAAAAAAACAACGGGCATTGCTATCTTAGGCAGTTTAAACTCGGTACGCCCTGCGGGGGTTAAATTAATCAATATGACTTCTTCTCCACCTATCGGATAAGGAATTTGTTGATCTTCTGGTGCAAATTGATAATAGGCTGGATTAAAATCAGCGGGTAAAAAAGGAGCACAATTATCGATCCAATCTTGGTCATAAGTCCCTGCATATTGAATACGCTCTGCCCAGCCTCGCCCTATCGACCCTAAGGCCATTGCTTGATAATCCTCCCCTAGCTTAGTGATCGCTTGTTTTGGATCTTCAGTTTGGGGAACAGGAATACCCTCTAATGGCTTGTCACCTTGCCGCAAATAAAAACCTTTTCCTATAGGATTGGGCATATAGGCACTGTGCTTGCTTTCATCAGTATGGAAATTATCTAACCCGCCATAAGCATTATCATAACTAAAAGGCATCACTGTAAATTCTTCGCAACTGTTTGGGTCTATCTTACCTTTGTCTGTCCATTGTCTTGCGCCAGTGACGATTAAGGTTTTAGAAAAATCACCCAGCTTAATACCTACTTGTACTTTATGTGCAGGCTCACCTTGAGGGGCATAGGCACTGCCTAATAAAAGTACATCACATTTTGCTTTGATCGGTGCATAATCCGCTTCATAAATAGGCGCGGAGAAGCCTGCTTCTCCTGTACAAGTATCGGCTTCAATAAGTGGGATTTGCTCTTCTGCAAGCTTAGCTTCTTCACCGTGCTGCGGAATGGTAAAGGTACCTTTGACCACAACCACTAATAGCTCTCGCCCACTAGGCTCCATTCCCATGGTGTAACCCGCTTGCATTTGTGTTGAATTAAGAAGATCCATTGTGTCTTGTTTTTATAAGTGTGTTTTTGGGTTGATACAATTAAACAGTGCGTATTGATTCTTTATGAAGTGCCGATAGTAAACATTGGAGTCCAAAACGCATTGTGGGCATATTTTCATCCAATTTCGGGCTACACATTTAACACAGGAGACGCAGTTATAGCGGCATTATTCGTAGGTGTGGCTTTAGCCGCACAGTGCAGATAAATCTGCACCTACATTGCTATTATGTCCCGTGTTAAGTTGGTAGCCCAATTTCGTAACGTACTCGTGCACATTTAATTAATTTGCACCGAACCGCCTTTGATACGGTTTACACCCGATGAACGACTGAGCAAGTAAGCCCCTCTTAAAATAATCTTACCTGATTTTGTTAGGGTAATACTTGCCTTACCGCATTTTAAGGTTATATTTTGTCGCGCTGAAAGCACAATGCTTTCGCCGTCTAATTCGGCCTTTGCCGCAAGTTTATTTTTCCCTGCCTTTGCTTGTTGTATTTTCCCCATAATCAGGGGCATACGTGGATTACCTGCCTCAAATAATAAAGCCACTTCACAGCCCATGTCCTCACTTTTCATCACCACTGTACTGCGTGCAGGGATTGCGCTTTCATCAGGGTTTCCAGGGTACGCGACTAAGGGTAAGCCTTGCTCATTAAAGCTTAAAAACAAACCAATCACAACGCCATCAATGGTTTGTTCTGTGGGTAATTTTTTGTCTAATTGTATCGATTGCATTTGCCAACCTCTCTATTAATTTTGTAAAATTTTCTTACCCTTCATGGTAATATTTTTTGAGGCTTTCACATCTATTTTTCCTGAGCCTTTTACCAAAATATTCTTGCCTACTATTTGTATCGTGCCATCTTTTTTCATGGTGATACTTGCTTTCCCCGTTTGAATCGTGATTTTATCGCCGACATCGATGACTAATGTTTTTCCTATGGTAATTTTTTGGTCACTACCAATACTGAGTTGGTAGTCGTTTCCAACATCTTCTGAGCGATTATTGCCTATTTTAATGGTTTCATTAATGCCTACCACTTCAGTACGGCTCTTTCCTATCGCGATTGACTCATTAGCCCCTACCGCTTCTGTTCGATTCGCGCCTATCGTAATTGACTCGTTAGCTCCTACTGCTTCTGTTCGATTTGCGCCTATAGTAATTGTTTCATTAGCCCCTACCTGTTCAGTACGATTTACTCCTATGGTAATTGACTCATTCACTCCGACCATTTCTGTTCGATTATTAGCAATCGTAATTGTTTCGTTATTACCCACATTTTCAGTTCGATCATTACCTATCGTAATCGTCTCATCATTGCCGATATTTTCAGTTCTATCATGCCCTACGAAGGTGGTTTCATCATTTTCAACAATATTATCTTGGTTCTTTTCGGCATGAATATAAACTTGCTCTGCACCTTTTTTGTCTTCAAAACGTAACTCGTTAAAGTTTGCACCCGTGCCCCCTTGAGAACTGCGACTTTTAATTCCACTTTGGGTTTTATTAGCGGGTAAATTATAAGGCGGGGTTTGATCCCCATTATAAACTCGCCCTGTCACTATCGGTCTATCAGGATCACCTTCCATAAATTCTACAATCACTTCCTGTCCAATACGTGGAATATGTATCCCTCCCCATGTTTTGCCTGCCCAGAGCTGTGACACTCGCACCCAACATGAGGAGTTTTCATTGGACTTACCATACCGATCCCAGTGAAACTGTAAAATTACTTGCCCATGTTCATTGGTATGAATTTCTTCTCCACTAGGTCCTACGACAACGGCTGTTTGTGGCCCTTGAACGATAGGCTTAGGGGTCATGCGTGCGGTTCTATAATGAGTTTTGCTATCTACGACTGTAAAATTATTTGAATACACTGCACCACCGCCACTACTGGCTTCATACTCATCCATTTGAATATGATGATTCACTGAGACCACAAGATATTCTCGGTTTTGGTCTTTTCTTGGGAATTTCTGCAAGGTGAATAACCCCCCACTCATTAAGCCACGCGCGCGCCCTTGCCCTTGGCCTTGTTCATATTGACTATGTAATTCTTCGATGCGTTTACGCGCATAAGCATCACCATCACTGCCTTGTACATAGTCACCAGGATAGTCAAATACTTCATACTCGGCTTCCACATGTGATCTGCTCACAGTTGAATCTACTTCTAAATTCGCTTTAGGGCGTGTAAAGTCATATTCCCCTAGTGCATAACTACCCGGCTGAATTTTCTTGGTCAAAAACCAGCCTGTAATGCATTTATCATCATCTCGAATCACTGTGCTATCAGGTGGATAATAGGGAATCTCTGCATAGTCTGGAATAGGCGAATGAGAGCCAAAAGCATCAGCAAGATTCAGGGTGTGCTTGCCTTCTTCATGGGTAAAAAAGTAGTAAATGCCTTCCTGTTCCATTAAGCGGCTTAAAAAATTAAAATCGGTTTCTCGGTATTGAACACAGTATTCCCATTGCCGATAACTCTCGGTTAAGTTATCACTAATATCCGTAAAGCCTAAATCAGCACAGACTTGTTTAATAATCTCTGGCACTGTTTGATGCTGAAAAATTCGACAATCTGCGGTACGGGTTAAAAACCATAACCACGGACGGATAGTCAATACATAGCGCGCATATTTTCCTTCATCGACTGCTTGAGAAATATCGCTGACATGCCCATTAAAAAAACGTTTTCCTTCAGGTAGATCCAAGCGTATCGATACATTTTGACCGAGTAAGCTTTCAAAATCCATATTATCATCACTAGCGACTTCGGCACTGATTGAAAACAAGCGCCCTAATTCTTCTGTCACATTCAAATCCATAAGTAAGAGTGCATCCTTACCTAAGGGAGTGATAATTTCTATTTCTCGATTTGCCTGAGTGGCTGCCATATAAATAACCTATTGAGACTTAAATAATAAAAACCCTTAAAGCTTATTATTTGTGTGCTGGAAAATTGAAAATTACTTTACTCTAGGGAGAACCTATTCAAGCTATCAAAATTCAGAATATTATAAGCCGTCATATTAAAGCACTTTACCCTAGAGACTAATATTATGAGATTCTATCAGATAACAAAATAAAATAACATGATTTAAGCATCACAACTTGTCATCAAGCCGTCATATAAAATAGTTTAAAATACAGACTTCTTATAATAACGAGCCTGTTATGAGCCAATTTACTATTTTAGTTGTAGAAGATGAAGAAGCTATCCGCAGTATGCTGGTGATGGTGCTACAACAATATCATTTTGAAGTACTCGCTGCTGGCGATGTCGCCGAAGCCCAACTCATCTTAGAAGACACACTGCCTGATTTAATCTTATTAGACTGGATGCTGCCAAAAGTTAATGGGGATGAATGGACGCGCCGCTTAAAGGCCAGTGAGAATTTTCGGGATATACCCATTATCTTAGTCACTGCTAAAGGTGAGGAAGCCGATAAAATTCGCGGCTTAGATTTAGGTGCGGATGATTATGTCACTAAACCTTTTTCACCTAAAGAATTGGTGTCGCGCATCAAAGCGGTATTGCGCAGAAGTGGAAAAATTCACGATTTAACGCAAATTAAATTTCAAGATATTATCTTAGATACCACTCAGCACCGTGTCAGTATCGCGGATCATGTGATCGACATCAGCCCTACCGAATTCCGTTTACTAAGTTTTTTTCTCAGCCATCCTGATAAAGTCTATAACCGAACTCAGTTACTAGATCAAGTATGGGGACGTAGTGTGTATATAGAGGAAAGAACCGTGGATGTGCATATTCGTCGCTTAAGAAAAATCCTTGCCAATTATCAGCGTGAAGACTGGCTACAGACCGTACGTGGCTTTGGCTACCGATTTTCAGATAAAAATATCTAATGAGTTTTTTACGTAACGACCTATTTCACCTATTTTTAGCGATTGCGCTCGTTGCACTCGTCAGTCATTACACTGGGTACTTCTTATACTTATTGCTGTTTATTTTAAGTATCTATATTTTGCAACAAGCGATTTTAATCAAGCAAATTAGACACTGGCTGAAGTCGGGGGCTAAGACCACACCTCCTCCTTATAATGATCTATGGAATGATATAGATGATTATATTGTGCAGAATAAAAAATCCACTAAAAAGCGTAAAAAACAGCTCAGTCGTATTATTGAACAATTCCGTAAATCAACCTCTGCTTTGCCTGATGCAGTAGTAATTCTTGGCGAGCATAATGACATTATCTGGTTTAACCAAGCCGCTACCAAACTGCTGGGTTTAAATAAAAAAAATACAGGGCTGACGATTTCAACGTTTATTCAAGAGACTAAATTTGCAGACTTTCTGCAAAATAAAGACCCTGATGCTGTTTTAGGCTTACAGTCTCCCATCAATGAACAACTGAGTTTGCAATTAAGATTAGTCACTTATGACGATAATGCGCATTTATTAGTCGCGCATGATATTAGCTATTTAAAAAATATAGAGCGTATGCGTAAAAATTTTGTGGATAATATTTCCCACGAATTGCGTACCCCACTGACCGTGTTAAAGGGCTATTTAGAAACCCTGAATGATCTTGAAGAGCAGCAATCCCCCTTGCTCAGTCATTCCTTACAACAAATGGACAATCAAACCTTGCGCATGCAAAACTTGGTCGATGAGTTATTAGTCTTAGCTGACCTAGAGACTAAAAAAATTCATCAGAAATGTGTTGACATCCGTTCTTTATTAGCACAAATATGCCAAGAAAGTGGTGCACTAGAACAGTCTGATAATCGTGTCGAATTATTTCTCAATACTAAACTTAATATTTTGGGAAATGAACAAGAATTACGTAGTGCCTTTACTAATTTAATCGTTAATGCCCTGAAATATTCCCCCGAAGACGCGGTGGTTACGGTGCAATGGCATCAATTGGGTGATTCGGTTATTTTAGAAGTGACGGATTTAGGCGAAGGAATCCCTGAACTGGAAATCCCTAAAATTACCGAACGTTTTTACCGTGTTGAAGCTCAGCGCACCCAAAAACAACGCGGAACAGGCTTAGGTTTAGCGATTGTTAAACATGTATTGGTACGCCATGATGCACACTTAGAGATTCATAGTCAAGTAGGTAAAGGCAGTCGCTTTAGCTGCCTCTTTCCTAAACAGCGTTTCTGTTAATACAAGTAATAGATCAATAAAATCAAAATATTGAAAGCATAAAATATAACACCTTATTATTCACGGATAAATACAGATAAAAGATCGTCATTCCCGAAGTCTGTTTATCGGGAATCCATGCTGAGCGTAGATTCCTGCTAACGGCATACAGGAATGACAGAGGTTTATAGGTCAATTACCAATGAATAATGAGAAGTTACCTAGGATTGAATTACACGCAACATATTTATTAGTATAAAATACGCCCATCCTAGAGTTTGTTAGGAATTTATATTTTATATAACGGAGTTTTACTGGTGTTTAAACAAAAAAATATATACACATTATTAGTTGGATGTTTTTTAGGCGTATTACTTGCAAGTGCGGGTTCAGTCGTTGCAAGTAAAGTAGTCGATCAAGAAGCGGCAGCCCTGCCCTTTGAAGAGCTGAGAACATTTACTGAAATTTTTGGGCGCATCAAAAAAGACTATGTAGAATCTGTTTCCGATAAAGACTTATTAGACAATGCGATTCGTGGTATGTTGACAGGCTTAGACCCACACTCTAGCTACTTAGATGAAGATGAGTATAAAGATCTAAGAGTCAGCACAACAGGGCGTTTTGGCGGCTTAGGCATTCAAGTGACGATGGAAGACGGCTTTGTTAAAGTCATTTCACCTATTGATGACACCCCCGCTTACCGCGCGGGTATACAGTCAGGTGATTTAATTATTAAGCTCGATGAGCAACCGGTCAAAGGCATGACGCTCACAGGCGCAGTCAAAATCATGCGCGGTGATGTGGGTAGCGATATTGTATTAACCATTGTACGGGAAGGTAAAGATTCACCTTTTAATGTCACTTTAACCAGAGACACGATTAAAGTAAAAAGCGTGCGTAGTAGAACTTTAGAAGAAGGTTTTGGTTACTTACGTATTAGTAGCTTTCAATCACCTACAGGTGACTCGCTCAAAGTCGAAGTAGAAAGACTTAAACAAGAAAATGGCGGTCAATTAAAAGGCATGGTCTTGGATTTACGTAATAATCCAGGTGGTGTGCTGAGTGGTGCAGTGGCGGTGAGTGATGCTTTTTTAAATTCAGGTAAAATTGTTTACACCGAAGGGCGTGTCAAAGATGCCAAAATGGATTTCAACGCCACACCTGGTGATTTATTAAATGGTGCGCCTTTAGTCGTCTTGATTAATGCGGGTTCTGCTTCTGCTTCTGAAATTGTCGCGGGTGCCTTACAAGATCATAAGCGTGCGGTTATTATGGGCTTTAAATCTTTCGGTAAAGGCTCAGTACAAACCATTCTTCCTACGGGTAATGGCGGTGCGGTCAAAATCACCACAGCACGTTATTTCACGCCTTCAGGACGTTCTATTCAAGCCACAGGAATTGAGCCAGATATACTGCTTAAACGCCTTAAACTTGAAGAAATCGAAGCTTCTGACTACAAAGCGGTAAAAGAAGCAGATTTATCGCATCATTTATCCAATGGTAATAAAGCCAAAGATGAAGAAAAAGCAACGTCTGATGCTAAAGTGAGTGAAAAACCAGAAGATAAGCGCGGTGTAGATTTACGTGATTACCCTTTAACAGAAGCATTGAACTTGTTAAAAGGGATTGCCATTTTACGTTAGCTTAAGCAAGTATTCGGGCTATCAATTCGTAAGCGAGGCGGGGCATTCACTCCGCCTCTAGGTTTTATTCTTATATCAGGTTCCAAATAAATAATGCAGCAACCAGCCTCAGAACTCTACAAAATAGCATCAGAAACTACAGCTAAATATATATATTTTTTACTAGCTACTGCTGGAGCAGCAATTGCATATAGCATTGAAGTTGCTAATGACTCCAACCTTTCAAGCTCCTTGTTTTTATTAATGTTAGCTATTTTATCGTGGATGCTGAGTTTTTATAATGGCTGTAAGAGTATCCAATATGATATTTCAGTGCATAATCTGTCTTTTGACATTCAACAAGAAACAGAAATAATTAAAAATACTGAAAAACGCTTATCTGAACAAGAGTTTGCAGATATTAGAAAAAGCTATGAAGAAAATATTGAACCATGGAATCAAGCACTTAGTAAGCATGGGTCACAAGCAAGCTTACACCTAGTTAAGCAGTTTCGTTTCCTGATTATTGGAGGGGGAGCTTTTGTGGCTTGGCGTATAACTGAATTTGTTGTCAAGGCAAGTATCTCCTAGTAGCTATCTACTTTTATTAACTATCTAAAAAGGAATTGAAATATGAGTAGTTTTTTACCCATCGACAAGCATGCAAAAACCGCTGTTATCCGTGTCATTATGAAAAATGGGCGTTTTGAATACTACGGTGAAGAAGAAATGCCTGAAATACGAGAAGGTACACTAGCTGAACTCACCGTTCCCTGCTCTGCCTTTGAAAATCCACGTAAATTAAGAATATTTTCAGAAGAAAGAAAAGAATTCATTTTAAAAAAAGAGACAACCCTACTAGTACAAATAGCGGTTAGGCGAAACAACTCATTAGATAAACGTTTTTTAACTTATTTTGAGTCCACTCGTGAAACCTTGCAACCATTAAAAGACATGGGGGATTTAACTGATCCTGAATTTGTCGAAATTAAATTATTAGACAATTTAATTATCACATTACGTGGCACAAAAAAAGCGACATTAAATCGCTGTTATTGCATTATCCCTATTCTGAATAATCAACAGGCATACAGCTTAAATCATGCGTATACTGTGATTTCTGAAGCTTTTGAAAAGCATAGGATTTCACATAGTGGTAACGTGTTTAAAGATGTTTACTATAAAGAAAATAGCAAGTGGCTCCCCATTGCTAGCCTTCGCGATGCATTAGAGTCTTAAAAACATGGCTAGCCATTTACGACAGTGTGGATGGTTTCTTTACAGGGGCGCAAGTAGTGAATATTATAGAAACTTTAGACACAATTAATGCCAATAGCTCTTATGCAAGGTATACTTAAAGCCATTATAAAATTGCCTGAGTGGATAGCCCTTAATGCCTGTAGATATTTTAGCCGTCTTATTACTGACCACCGTGATTCAATCCCTGTTTGGTGTCGGTATTCTCTTATTTGGTACTCCTCTGTTATTATTGCTAGGCTATGATTTTAGCTATGCACTGTCTGTCCTGTTACCTATTTCGATTGCGATCAACCTTTTACAGCTGGTGAAGCATTATCAATATATAGACCTTAAACTGTATAAAAAAATCTTACTGTACAGTGTCCCATTTATTATTTTATTCTTATTTATTATCACCCAGATTAACTTTGATATTGCTTTTATTATTGGGCTGTTTTTAATCTTTGTCGCCGCGAAAAATACCTCTACACGACTAGAACGCTCCATTCGTTCTATTATGAAATATGAGAAGCTTTACTTAATGTCTATGGGTATCATTCATGGCATCACTAATTTAGGCGGCTCTTTATTAACCGCTTTAATCCATGAGCAAAAACTGCCTAAAAATAGCGCTAGAGTCACGATTGCAATCGCTTATGCGACCTTTGCGATCTTTCAATTATTGACTTTATATTTTATAGGCTATGAAAGTGGCATGGCTTATGCCGACACGATGCTATTGCTACAAATTTCAGTGATTGTATTTTTAGTCACTGAAGAGTTTTTATATAGCCGCATCAATACCCAAAAATACACCCAATTATTTACCGCCTTTCTTGCTCTTTCAGGGGTTTTATTAGTGCTGAAATCGCTGAGTTCTTAAACCAATAATAACAATAACTTAAGAAAATACTATGAATGATTATTTAAAACGTATTGCCAATTACTTTCTGATCGGTGTCTTGGCCTTTATCCCTATTGTGGTAATTTTACAAATCGTCTTATTTATGCGTGATTTTATCGCGGGAACCTTTCAGTTTGTCTATGGTTACTGGGATAATTATTTAATTACGCTGTCCATCTTTGCTTTTAGTGCCTATTTATTTGTGTATGTAGGTTATCGTTTAAAAATGGCGGGGGGCTCTTGGATTATCCGCTTAATTGATGGGATAGTTAATCGTATTCCTATTTTAAGCTCCATTTATCGCGTCACTAAAAAAATCGTCAATATGTTCTCAGGGCATGAGCATAAAGAATCTCGTGAGGTGGTTTTTACCGAATACCCTAAAGATGATGTCTGGGTCCCTGCTTATGTGACCAATAAAGTGGATGATATGTATATTCTATTTATACCCACTTCTCCTAATCCAACATCTGGCTTTACTGTGATCGTACATGAATCAAAAATTGTTAAATCAAAAATGAATATTGAAGAAGCGACTAGCTTTATTATTAGTGTCGGCGTGGATTTTAATCATGCAGATAACCTACAACTCTTAAAACCTAAATAGCCCCCTAAATTATAACTACTTGTGAATCATATAGATGTTATTAGCTTAGACCACTTAGCCTTATCCTTTATTCCTGTTTTATTGGTGCTACTTATTATTTCACGCTGGTCTCTAAGTGTGGCACATTCGGTTTATGCGCTAATGCGTATGCTCACTCAACTTGCTTTAATAGGCTATTTACTTGCCTTTATCTTTGCTAGCGAAGACAGTACTATTATTTTAGCTATTTTGCTGATGATGTGTATGACTTCTAGCTGGATAGCATTAGGCACGATAGCAGAACACCGCCTAACACTGTATAAACATGCTTTGCTAGCAATCGTCTTGGGTGGTGGATTTACCTTATTATTTATTACCCAAGGCACGCTCTCCATCACGCCTTGGTATACGCCACAACATCTGATTCCTATTGCTGGGATGATCTTTGCGAATAGTATGAATAGCGTGAGCCTTGCGGCTGAACGTTTTCATGCAGAAGTACAGGATAATAGCTATATTCAAGCACGCAACACGGCTTTTCACGCAGCGATGATTCCCGTGATTAACTCTTTATTTGCAGTAGGGCTGGTATCTTTACCAGGTATGATGACGGGGCAAATACTGTCAGGTGTCTCTCCCTTTATCGCGGCACGTTATCAAGTCATGGTAATGGCAATGGTTTTTGGCTCATCAGGGCTGACCACGGCACTTTACCTGAGTTTTATTAAACCTTACTATCGCACACATCTCCATGAGCTTTAAAAGCGCCGCTTCCTTTTCCAATATATCTGCGATTCAGTATCAACTGATTAAAAATCGACGCATTCTTGGCCTTATTTTATCTGCTGTTCCTGCGCAACTGAAACCCCATGTCAAAGACTGTGTGGTGAATGATAATAGGCTCTTAATTTACGTCAGTTCGCCTGCTTGGGCTTCACAATTGCGCTTTTTGCAAAATCAAATAAAAACCGCAGTCAATCAACAAAGCCAAGAAAAAATCACGCAATTACGCATACGCATGCTCGCACCTGCTCCTTATCAGCTCAATAAGCAGTCTAAAAAACGAATACCTTCTACGGAAAACACAGAAATGTTGCATAATAACGCTGCGACAATGGAAGAAGGGAAACTCAAAGATGCTTTATTAAGCTTAAGTGAAACGTTACAAAAGAAACGGCTAAACGGGACAAATGATATGTAGGGTATGCACCGCATACCTTTATACTGGCAAAAGGTACGCAATGCGATACCCTACTATAGCGCCCCGTATTAAGTTGATCACTGAAATTTTTTATTCAGCACACTAAAACACGCCCCAAAACTTGTTTTGGACTCCGTATGTCATATACTTTTACAAGTGATTAAATTCTCGCCCCTCACAATAGGCCGCTTACTAAACCCTCCATGCTAAAACACATTCATTTCTTTTCTAAACACTTTTGCTTTTGGAGCCTGTTATCACTCGCTCTTATTATCAGTGGCATGCGCTTTGCATTAACAGAGCTTAAGTTTTTTAAAACAGAAATTGAATCACAACTCACTGTCCATCTAGGACACAAAGTGAGCATTGACCATATCAATGGTGTATTAAACGGTATCAAACCCGAACTTGCCTTATACAATATCAAAATACATACGCAACAAGCTGATCAAGCCGATTTTCAACTGCAAGAAGTGCGCCTAGGCCTGCAACTCTTTAACCCTTTCCAGTATTCATGGCTAGAAGCTATTCAGCTATCCATAGTGGGTGCTGATTTATCCATTAAACGTTTAAAATCAGGCAGTATTACGATTCAAGGCTTGCCTCAAACAGAGGAAGAAATACAGCCTACTTGGCTCATGCAGGGCAGACAATTTAAACTAATAGACAGTGATATTAATTGGCATGATGAAAAGCGCAATGCCGCACCTATACAGCTAGATCATGTCAATATCACCATTGCGAATAGAAATGACTTACATAAAATTAATATTTCTATGTCCTTACCTGAAACACTGGGGCAATCACTACGTTTAGTCATGCGCTTTACGGGCGATATGTTTACTCCCAATAGTGTCGATGCAGAGCTTTTTGTGCAAGGTAAAGGTATTCAATTGGCAAAAGTAGTGACGGGAAGACTACCCTTTGATTTCTCATTTATTAAAGGGCGCGGTGACTTTGCCTTATGGAGCACATGGAAAGCGGCTCAAATGACAGAGCTAAGCGGCTCTATTTTGATGGACAATGTGGCTTTAACTGAAACCACACAGGTAACGAATAAAAAAATACAGTCAGCCGCAAAAAATATCCCTATCGATCAATTAAAACTGCAATTTAAAGCACAAAAAAAACAGCAGCAATGGCATCTTGCGCTAAAAAATGTCTCACTTAATGCCCACCAAGAAAATTTAGAGCTGACCTCGCTAGCGTTTACACTGGGCTATAATACTGAAAATGACTTAGAACATATCGCCCTTAACTGCCCGCTATTGGACTTAGGTCGACTCAGTCGACTCATCACGCTTAATCAAGTTTTACCTAAACCCTTGCACCAACAGATCAAAAAATTAGCACCGCAGGGCATGGTTAAAGATCTACTTTTTACTGCTGAACCATTAGAAAAACACTTTGCGATCAGCGGGCAGCTTAACAATATTCATACACTAGCCTTTGCCAACACACCAGGGGTTGATGGGCTTTCACTTTATATTAAAGGCACAGAGCAACAAGGAAAAATCTACTTAAGCTCACAAAAACTGGCTTTTAATGCGCCTAAGCAATTCCAATCACCTTTACGATTTAAGCATGTATTAGGTGAATTAAATTGGCTGCAAAATATTGATAGCTGGGAACTGAGTAGCCCTATGCTAGCGCTCAATACTAAAGACCTTAAATCACATCATCAATTCAAATTCAAACAGCCTAAAAACGATAATCACAACTCTTTTCTAGATCTTAAAACAGCCTATTATGACGGGCGAGATGCCAAGACCATTCGCAACTACCTACCAAAAGCGACAATTAATAACCCTGAGCTATACACTTGGTTGGAAAATGCTTTTTTAGCAGGCTCTATTAAACAAGGCGGGCTGCTCTTTCGCGGTGACTTAAAGAACTACCCTTTTAGAAATCATAAAGGCGTTTTTGAGTCTTTATTTAATATACATGGCTTAGAACTAAATTATGACGATCATTGGCCTAACGCTACGGGAGTGTCAGCCCGTGTACGCTTCTTTGCAGATAGCCTAAACGTGAATGTGTATAAGGGTATGGCACAACAACTCACTATCGATCATGCGCGAGTTAACATTAATTCATTTGCTTATAGTAAGAGCCTTTCGATCACAGGGGAAAGTCATGGAAGTATCGCCGCAGGGCTACACTTTTTAAAACAAACACCCTACCAAGAACAAACCAATACGGTCAATCAACTAGTTGATATACAGGGATTATTTTCAAGTAAGCTTGATTTAGAAATCCCCTTAAAAAATTCACCTACTAAAATAAATATTGGCGTTAATATAGCAGAAGCTCAAGCTCAAGTAGCAAGTGCTGATTTACAATTTAGCAATATTAAAGGACAGTTCAATATTAGCGAACAAGGTATTTTAAGCGAGCATTTAACAGCAGACACCCTAGGCTACCCTGTCAATATCCAGATTGATAATCAAGCAGAACGTACTAAAATTATACTCGCAGGTAAAACCGATATAACGCATGCCAATAAACAACTTCCTAATCAAGCATGGAGTCACTTGACAGGTGCCACAGATTACCAAGTACAACTGAACATACCTAGTGATGGCAATAAAAACACTCAGTTTGCTTTGAGCACTGAGCTAAAAGGCATTGCCATTGACTTCCCCCCATGGTCAAAAACGCAAGTACAGAGCCACCCTTTCAAGCTCAAACTTAGCCTAAATAATGATGGAATTAACGCCTTTAGTGCGCACTATAAGCCAGCAAGTAAGCCTGATCATAATTTAGATATTAGTCTTAACAAAATTCATCCTAATTGGCAGGGCTTATTTCATTCTTCCATCGCCAGTGGCAGTGTGTTTATTCCTATAGGGCTTAATAAATACTCAGAAATAAGTTTACTCTGTGATCACTTAAACCTCTCGGCACTAGAAAAGCTAAACTTTAATGATAAAAAAGGCACTTATGCCATCCATAATTTTCCTAGCACAAAACTCGAAGTGCAAAAGCTCTATTGGAATAAACATAATTTAGGCAAATTAAGCTTATTGACCCAGCCAGCAGATGAGGGCGTGTATATAAAACAGCTTAAGCTAGACTCGCCGCTGCATAACTTAAGCTTATCAGGGCTATGGGCTTTAGAAAATGAACGCTATCAAACCTCTATTCAAGGACAACTTTTAAGCCAAGATTTTGGTCAGCTACTAAGTCAATTTTCACTGTCTGATAATATTGAGCGAGCAACAGCCGACTTTAAATTTTCCCTTAACTGGGCTGATGCACCACACGCTTTCTCTAAAAACTTGGTATCAGGCGAGGTCGAGGCTGAACTCTTGGATGGACAAATTTTAGGGGTCAACCCAGGCTTAGGGCGAATACTCGGCGCATTAGATATTTGGAAACTATCCAAACGTTTACGTTTTGATTTTTCTGATGTCACTGAAAAAGGCCTAAGTTTCTCTACTATAAAAGGGACAGCTTCCATCAGTCATGGATTGGCAAAAACTAAAAATCTATTTATTGATGCCATGCCTGCAGAAATTCATATCACAGGCACTACTCACCTAGAGACAGAAAAAATAGA
Organism: Methyloprofundus sp.; assembly: GCA_013138595.1. Lineage (GTDB taxonomy): Bacteria > Pseudomonadota > Gammaproteobacteria > Methylococcales > Methylomonadaceae > Methyloprofundus. Next base: position 23,480 of record WTCM01000113.1, read on the forward strand.
TTTACTAGCAACAGTACAGCCTAAATACCCGATTGCTGGTACAATTATCGGCGACATTACCAATGCTATTACCGAGGCCTTTATAGGCAAGCAAAAAACAGGTGGGGTATTTTTAAACCTACTGTATAAAATAAAAGGAACTTGGAGTCAATTTGACATGGATCGACAATTTAACCCTGCCTTGGATGATGCACTGAAAAAAAAATAACTATATAAAGAGACACTATGAGTAAATGTGCCGCTATACAAATGGCTTCTAGCCCCAACATCAGTTCTAATTTAATCGAAGCCGAGCGCCTGATTGCCGAAGCGGTCGCAGCAGGTGCAAAATTAGTTGCCTTACCTGAAAACTTTGCCTTAATGGGGCAATCTGAATTCGATAAAATCGAACAAAAAGAACAGGATGGTTCAGGACAGATTCAAGATTTTTTAGCCAATACCGCAAAAAAACATGCAGTATGGGTTGTCGCTGGTACGATGCCTATTGCCGACCCTAAAGATGAAAACAAAATCATCGCGGCATGTCTTATTTATAATGAGCTAGGCGAACGTGTCGCGCGTTATGACAAAATTCATTTATTTGATGTCCACGTACCTGGCACCGAAGAGGTGTACCGTGAATCCAATACGATTGCTAAAGGCGACACGCCCTTAGTTATAGAGACTCCTTTTGGAAAACTGGGCATTGCGATTTGTTATGACCTACGCTTTCCTGAGTTATTTCGTATCCTGCAAGAACAAGGCATGGAAATATTAATCCTACCTTCTGCCTTTACAGAAAGCACTGGTGCAGCGCACTGGGAAGTCTTATTAAGAGCTAGGGCGATTGAAAACCTTTGTTATGTGATTGCCCCTAACCAAGGCGGGTTTCATGTCAATGGGCGGCAAACTCATGGTCACAGCATGCTGATTGACCCGTGGGGAACAATACTGGATTGTAAAAAAACCAATGCAGGCTTTGCTATTGCAGAGTTAGACCTTCCCCGTCTACATAAAACACGTGAATCCTTTCCCGTTCTTCAACACCGTCAAATACACTGTCAATAAAAATGGATAATAGCCTTATACAACTAGCCAAACAAGCAATTCTAGTCCCTACAGGATTACAAGAAACTGATATTCATCGCGTGATGGACCAACTCATCACGGGGGCAGTCGATGATGGCGATATTTACTTTCAATCCAGTCATTATGAATCGTGGGTCATGGAAGATGGCATTATCAAAGATGCCAGTCATAATATAGAGCAAGGTGCGGGTGTACGTGCTTTATCAGGTGAAAAAACAGGACTTGCTTATAGCGATAAAATTGAGCTAAATGAATTATTAACGGCGACCAAAAATGTTAAAGCGATTGCTAGACAAGGACAGTCTGCAAAAGTGGCGCTATCAGCAGCAGTTCACCCTACCCCACTCTACCCCTCTGTCAATCCACTTAATTCACTGACCGATCAAGAAAAAGTAGATTTATTACTGAAAATTGATACCCAAACACGCCAGTTAGATCCCCGTATTGAACAAGTGATTGTTAGCCTAGTTGGCGTACAAGAACATATATTGATTGCCAACCAAGGCAACTCACTCACAGGCGATGTACGCCCTTTAGTGCGTATGAATGTCAGCGTGATTGTCGAAGATAAGGGGCGGCGCGAACAAGGCAGTATGGGCGGTGGCGCACGTGCTGATTACCATTATTTCTTAGAACAAGATCGCGCCATGTCTTTTGCTAAAGAAGCGGTCAGACAAGCCTTAGTCAATTTAGAAGCCACCCCTGCGCCAGCGGGCAGTATGACTGTAGTACTTGGTTCAGGTTGGCCGGGTATTTTATTACATGAAGCGATTGGACATGGCTTAGAAGGCGATTTTAACCGTAAAGGTAGTTCCGCTTTTAGTGGGCGTATCGGTGAACGCGTCGCTTCTTCCTTATGTACCATTGTCGATAATGGCACTTTAGCAGGACGGCGAGGCTCTTTATCGGTCGATGACGAAGGCACGGCAACACAAAACACTATGCTGATTGAAAACGGCATTTTAAAAGGCTATATGCAAGATAAACTCAATGCGCGCTTAATGGGGGTTCAATCGACTGGTAATGGTCGCCGTGAATCTTATGCGCATACGCCACTCCCACGTATGACCAATACTTATATGCTACCGGGTGAAAGCGAGCCTGAAGAGATTATTCAATCGGTTAAAAATGGCTTATATGCGAAAAGTTTTTCAGGCGGACAAGTCGATATTACCTCAGGTAAATTCGTCTTTTCAGCCAGTGAAGCGTATTTGATTGAAGACGGTAAAATCACTCGACCCGTTAAAGGCGCAACATTAGTCGGTAATGGTCCTGAAGTCTTAACCCGCGTCAGTATGGTCGGCAATGACCTAGAATTGGACAGTGGCGTAGGCACTTGTGGTAAAGAAGGACAAAGTGTCCCTGTCGGTGTCGGTCAACCGACCTTAAAAATTGATGGATTAACCGTGGGCGGCACTGATGTTTAAACTGTAGAGCGGACTTTAGTCCGCTAGTATCGTCACTAAACAGGCGGACTGAAGTCCGCTCTACGCGAGTTAAAAAACAATACCACTCACCTTATTCCAACACATATAAAGCCATGCAAACCGAACAAGAAATCCAGCGTTTAGAAACCATTATTCACGGACTGTTAGAAGAGGCAAGAAACCAAGGAGCCAGCAGTGCCAGCGCAGGTTTAAGTGTTGATAATGGCTTATCTGTCTCAGTACGTTTAGGCGAAGTCGAAACCATTGAAAACCACTGCTCACAAGGTCTAGGCGTGAGTGTCTATTTTGGTCAGACAAAAGGCTCTGCGAGTAGCACCGATATATCCGAAAAATCCATTAAAGAAACCGTTGCCGCTGCTTGTAGTATTGCACGCTACACCAGTGAAGATAGTTATGGAGGTCTACCTGATGCAGACAAACTAGCCACTGAATTTAACGACCTTGATTTATATCACCCTTGGGATATTGATGCCGAAGAAGCGATTACGCTAGCAACAGACTGTGAAAACAGTGCACGCCAATATCACAGTGACATTAGTAACTCTGAAGGTGCATCAGTGGATAGCTATTCAGGTATTCATATTTTTGGCAATAGCCTAGGGTTTTTACATGGTTATGCCTCTACCCGTCACTCGCTAAGCTGCTCAGTCATCGGTGAGCGTGAGGGCGCAATGGAGCGTGACTACTGGTACAGCGTAGCACGTAACAAACAAGACTTAGAAAGCACTGAATTTATTGGTCAAAAAGCCGCCGAAAGAACTATACAACGCTTAGGTGCTAGGGGTTTAAGTTCGCGCAAGTGCCCAGTCATTTATTCAGCCGAAATAGCGAGTAGCTTAATTGGCTCCTTTTTAGGCGCGATTAGTGGCGGAAGTTTATACCGTAAATCCTCGTTTTTATTAGATAGTTTAGACACCCAAGTCTTTCCTGACTTTATGCGCCTCTACGAACAACCACATTTATTAGGTGCGTTAGGTAGTTCTATGTACGATGCCGAAGGTGTCAGCACTCGCGCGAATGAAATTGTTAGCGCAGGCGTATTAAATACTTATCTATTAAGCAGTTATTCAGCAAGAAAGCTAGGCATGCAAACCACAGGTCATGCAGGTGGCGTACGTAATTTATGTGTAGAAGCAGGCGATCATAACCTAGCGCAATTACTCAAACAAATGGATACTGGCTTATTGGTGACTGAACTCATGGGGCAAGGTGTAAATCCTGTCACCGGTGATTACTCACGAGGAGCCGCTGGTTTCTGGGTGGAACAAGGCGAGATCCAATACCCTGTACAAGAAATCACTATTGCAGGTAATTTAAAAGATATGTTCCAGCATATTTTAGCGGTGGGCAATGATATAGAATACCGCGGCAATATACGCACAGGTTCTATTCTAGTCGAAGAAATGGCGATTGCTGGGGAATAAGCTTTAGAAGCGATGCAACAGGAGTCCAAAACACGTTTTGGACTTTTTTTTGCTCCCTACCTAATACGGACACGGGAGTATCATAGGGTATCGCACTGCGCGCACCCTTTCGCTTGCATAAGGTATGTGGTGCATACCCCATGAGCTGAAACCTCATAGCTTCAAGGTAGTATCTTAATCTAATTCATACCTATTTATTGCAATATCAGCACTTATAATCCCTTTATCACGCCAGTCTCTTAAGTACCCTGACCTTAGATTTCCTAAAACATTCGAGCCTTCCGTAAACCGCGATGCATTCCATTGATGAAGAGTTTTACTTCCATCATTCATGTGCAATAAAACCCATGCTTGCTTTTCTTTAAGCAATAAGGATTTAAACTGAACAAGGTTTTCAGGAAAAAATTTTATATCTAACTTATTATATTGTTTAATGACTGTTACCTCAGGCTCTAATAGAGGTGAATCAATTTCTTCCATTTTATAAAAGTCTAAAAGCCGAGAAATAACATCTTGAGGCGTTTCAAAGGTCTTAGCTAATTTACCTAAACGTTCATAAAGAGTTGCCAAAATATCTATTGTTTTTTGCATCATTCCTATCCAAAGTAAGTGAAACTTTCAAATACCTCATCAAATATAGAATAAATAGCAATAAAATATCACTATTTACTCTATATTTGATATTTAAAAAGACTGCCCATAGACGATATATTAAATATTTTCAATGATATAGAAAAGTGCATTCTGCCGTGGTAATTAGCAGCATAATGGAGTCAAAAGACTTGCCTAAATTTAATTAAACTATGTTATATAACTTTTTTATGTAGCGATACGACACTATTTTGTTTATACTTCCCCAAAGTTCCTTATCATTACAGTGGTTTTTTAGTCACTTTTACTAGGTAAACAAAATGAATGCTTTCGCCTTTTCTCTAAAATCGCCTTTCTCACCCCAAAAGAACCTTAACTTAGCATCTAAGCAATTGGCTGGTCATGATGACATGGGGAAACATGATGCTTTGCGTGCTGTGGATGCCTTACAGCAATACAAAACCAATGTGCACGAATTTACGGAGGAAATTATTGAATTTTGGCCGCTGGCGCAGCGCGTGATGGATCGCTACCATTTTGATAATGCGGAAGAACTGAATGAATGGCTGGATAATCTGTAGAAAACTGCTTAAAAACTAGATAAAAATCTGCTGGCACGTAAATCTTGGCGGCTCTAAGAGGTGCATGGAATGCACCCTACAGTTTGCCCCGCCTTTTGTGTAGCTAAAATTAGCGCGGCCTAAACCGCGCAAATACAACTATGCTGCGGATGCTTCAACCACACAATCGACTGCTGCAAGTAGTTTTTGTAACTCGCCTTTACTGTGTAAGCCCATCACAATATCACAGCCGCCCACTAACTCTTCATTGATATAAAGTTGCGGGTAAGTCGGCCATTGTGAGTACTCTTTTAAAGCCTCACGTACCTCTTGGTCTTCAAAAATATTAATATACATAAATTTCGCACGACACTCTTGCATCGCTTGAATCACTTGCCCAGAAAATCCACACTGTGGAAAATCAGGCGAACCTTTCATATATAAAACAACCGCATGGCTAGATAATTGATCTTTAATTCTTTCTATTGCACTCATAATTTTTTCCCCTAAATATAAAAACCTAGTAATTTTATCAGGATTTAGCTCACAAAAAAAGCACTGCTTCCACATTTTTTGCTTGCCCATTAAAATTAAGCTATTTATAATTGACGGTTTTTTCAAAAAGATTTCAAGTTTATAAGTGGCAAGGATTTAATAAGGTCCGCAAGTATGGCGCAGCTAATTTCTTGAAAGCTTCAAATTCAACAACCATTATGAGCAATCATATTATGCCGACTTATGGTCGGCTAGCTGTTACTTTCACTAAAGGCGAAGGTGCTTGGCTCTGGGATCAAAACAATACACGCTATTTAGATGCACTATCAGGCATTGCTGTGTGTAATTTAGGGCATGCCCATCCCGCTATTCATAAAACGATTTGTGCACAAAGCCAGCAACTTTTACATACCTCTAATTTATATCATATTCCTCAGCAAGAAGAACTAGCGACCAAACTATGCACACTGAGTGGTATGGATAATGTGTTTTTTAGTAATTCAGGCGCTGAAGCTAACGAGGCGGCAATCAAAATTGCGCGTTTATACGGCAAGCAAAAAGGTATCGCAAACCCTGCCATTATTGTCATGGATAACAGTTTTCATGGGCGTACGATGGCAACGTTATCGGCAACGGGAAACCCAAAGGTACAAGAAGGATTTACCCCTTTATTAGAGGGCTTTATTCGTGTACCTTTTGATGATATTGCCGCGATTGAAGCCGCATTAAAGCAGCATGACACTATTGCCGCGATCTTAGTCGAACCGATACAAGGTGAAAGTGGTGTTAACATCCCTGCCCCCGACTATCTGAATAAAATACGTGCCTTAGCAGATCAGCACGATATTTTAATGATGTTAGATGAAGTACAAACGGGAATTGCTAGAACAGGCGCTTGGTTTGCTTTTCAACATAACCAGATTATTCCTGATGTCTGTACCTTGGCGAAAGCTTTAGGTAATGGCGTACCTATCGGCGCGTGCATGGCTAAAGGTAAAGCAAGTGAGATGCTGACGGCGGGTAAACATGGCTCTACGTATGGCGGTAGCCCTCTCGTGTGTTCAGTTGCTCTAACTGTTTTAGACATCATTGAAAAAGAAAACCTTTGTCAGCAGGCAAGCGATAAAGGTGCAGCGATTAATAAGGCACTGACTGAGCAATTAAAAAATAATCCTGCTGTAGTAGACGTGCGCAATAAAGGCATGATGATTGCGATAGAATTAGATCAAACTTGCACTGAATTAGTCGCTTTAGCGGTAGAGGCTGGCTTATTAATTAATGTGGCGGGCGACAAAAATATCCGCTTACTGCCTCCACTAATTATTAATAATGAACAAATTGAGTTGCTCGTGAACACCTTGTGCAACTTAATCGAACATCATACCCAACAAAAATAATAATAAACCATGATGAACCCTAGACATTTTATTAGTTTACTAGATCTTTCTAGTGATGAATTCCGTACACTTATTCAACGTGCGATTGAACTAAAATCTGCGCGACAGCCTGATTTTCAACCTTTAAAAGGACAGGTGCTGGCGATGATTTTTGAAAAATCGTCCACGCGTACGCGCATTTCATTTGAAACGGGTATGACTCACTTTGGCGGTAGTACGATCTTTTTATCACCGCGCGATACCCAACTGGGGCGTGGTGAGCCTATTCGTGATAGTGCTAAAGTGATCTCTAGTATGGTCGATGGTATTATGTTGCGTACCAATGATCACGTGATGGTCACGGAATTTGCCGAACATTCTAGTGTGCCTGTGATTAATGGATTGACGGATTTATTACATCCCTGCCAACTGCTTGCCGATATGCAAACCTATTTTGAGCACCGAGGGGAGATACAAGGTAAAACAGTCACTTGGATAGGGGATGGTAATAATATGTGTCATTCTTATGTGAATGCAGCGATACGTTTAGACTTTAAGTTAAATATAGCCAGCCCAGCAGGTTATTTGCCAGATGCAGAGATTATTAAATCTGCAGGTTCGCGCGTGCAATTATTTGATAATACTTTGGATGCCGCTCAAGGCTCTGACTTAATTGTCACCGACGTTTGGGCCAGTATGGGACAAGAAGAAGAACAGAAACAACGCGAACTCGCTTTTGCGGACTTTCAGGTGAATCAAAGCGTCATGGATAAGGCAAATACCGATGCTTTATTTATGCACTGCTTACCTGCTCATCGCGGTGAAGAAGTGTCTGCTGAGGTGATTGATGGTCAGCAAAGCGTTATTTTTGATGAAGCAGAAAATCGCTTACATGCACAAAAAGCACTCTTAGAATTACTTATGTCTCAATAAATTGGCTACAGGATATGCACCGCACACCTAGTGCTGGCAAAAGGTACGCGGTGCGATACCTGACAGCTTATAGGCATAAATTCTTTAAACAGCTAGTTTAAGCTTAAACCAGCGTATAATTATCACACTTTCTCTATTGATAGGATTCATTTGTGAAATATTTTTCTTATTTTATTTTAGCTATTCTCAGTTGTAATATTGCTGTTGCCAAGTCAGTTTATGTTACTGACAATATGAAATTCACCTTAAGAAGCGGTGAAAGCAGCACGCATAAAATTATTAGAATGCTAGGCACAGGTACTAAACTAAGCTTACTAGGGGTCGATAAAGACACAGGCTATAGCCATGTACAAACAAGTTCTGGCGTTGCGGGTTATATCCCGACTCGTTTCACACTAAACAAGCCTATCGGGCGTTGGTATTTAGATAAAGCGAATAAGCAAGTAGAGACTTTAAAAGCTGAAAATGTAAAAATTAAAACGACGCTAACGGATTTACAGCAAAATAATAGTAGCGCTGTCTCTAGTAATACCAATCTCACTCAAGAACGCGACCAACTGAGACTTGATCTTACAGAGTTACAACAAACCGCTTCTAATGCGATTCAGCTACAACGCCAACGTAATGAACTACAAGAGCGCGTAGTCAATGTAGAACGCGAGTTACAACAGATTAAAAGAGCAAAGCAAGCCTTAGAAGATAGCACTAGCCAAGATTGGTTTTTATATGGCGGTATCTTATCTTTTCTAGGTATTTTATTTGGTTTATTGATTCCTAAAATTAGCTGGCATCGTAAATCTCAGGGTAACTGGGATACTTTTTAATAAAAATGTAGCTTCCCCCCCTAAGCTACACGGCAATTAAGTTAAACATTTTGATATAGGATGTGTTGACGTTAGGAAACGCATCAAAGGCAAGAAAGATGCGTTTCGTGCCTCAACACATCCTATATTTTTCTGAAGCGACGCTACACCAAATTTTCCGCTAAGTGATGGATTTTGTTACGTGCCTAAAACACATGCCGTACACTCTCCCCATCCTACACAGCGTTAATTTTTCAACACTTTAAAACATACATAAGCACATGGCCAACGATAATAATACCCGAACATTTTCTTCTAAAGTTGTAGATGGCATGGAGCGCGCACCGAGTCGTGCGATGTTACACGCTGTTGGCTTTACAAACGAAGATTTTAAAAAACCACAAATTGGTATTGCCTCTACATGGAGCATGGTAACACCGTGTAATATGCACATTAACAAACTTGCTGATGATACCGTGAATGGTGTGGATGCGGCAGGCGGTAAAGCGATTATTTTCAATACCATCACTATTTCTGATGGTATTTCTATGGGCACAGAGGGAATGAAATACTCTCTAGTCTCACGTGAAGTGATTGCGGATTCGATTGAAACCGTGACAGGCTGTCAAGGTTTTGATGGGATTGTTGCTATCGGTGGTTGTGATAAAAACATGCCAGGGTGTATGATCGCGATTTCGCGTTTAGACCGCCCTGCTATCTTTGTTTACGGCGGTACGATTTTACCGGGTTGTCATAAAGAGAAAAAACTAGATGTGGTATCCGTTTTTGAAGCAGTAGGTGCACGTGCGAATAACTTAATTGATGATGCAGAGCTTGCTGCAATTGAAGAAAAAGCGATTCCAGGTGCGGGTTCTTGTGGCGGTATGTACACAGCAAATACCATGGCTTCTGCGATTGAAGCACTGGGCATGAGCTTACCCGGTAGTTCTGCACAAGCGGCTATTTCTGATGAAAAGCGTAAAGATTGTGAACGTGCAGGCGCGGCGGTGCTGGAGTTGCTTAAAAAAGATATTAAGCCTAGCGACATCATGGACAAAAAAGCCTTTGAAAATGCCATTACCGTGGTCATTGCCTTAGGGGGGTCAACCAACGCTGTGCTACATATTCTAGCGATGGCACATGCCGCTAAAGTCGACATTCAGTTAAGTGACTTCACACGCATTGGTGCAAACGTACCGATGGTTGCTGATTTAAAACCGAGTGGTCGCTACCAAATGGCAGAGTTAATTGAAATTGGAGGCATTCAGCCTTTAATGAAGATTTTACTAGGCCGTGGTTTATTGCACGGTGAATGCTTAACCGTCACAGGTAAAACATTAGCCGAAAACCTAGCGAATGTAGCACCTTACCCGATTGACCAAGATATGATTTTGCCTTTAGATAATCCTATTAAAAAAGACAGTCATCTAGTGATTTTACACGGTAACTTAGCCACTGAAGGCTCGGTTGCAAAAATTACAGGCAAAGAAGGTTTATGCTTTACAGGGTCGGCAAAAGTATACGATACCGAAGAAGAAGCCTTACAAGGTATTTTAAACGGTGATATTGTTAAAGGTGATGTGATTGTGATTCGCTACGAAGGCCCTAAAGGCGGCCCGGGTATGCGTGAAATGCTTTCACCTACCTCAGCTATTATGGGTAAAGGCTTAGGTAAAGAAGTTGCCTTGATTACTGATGGTCGTTTCTCAGGCGGTACACATGGCTTTGTAGTAGGACATATCACCCCAGAAGCCCATGTCGGTGGTCCATTAGCGATTATTGAAGATGGCGATAAAATCACTATTGATGCAGAGTCTAAGCAATTAACCTTGCATGTAGAAGACGCTGAAATAGCCGCTCGCTTAACAAAATGGCAACAACCTGCGCCTAAATATACACGCGGTGTATTGGCTAAATACGCTAAATTAGTCAGTTCTGCTTCTGAGGGTGCGGTGACGGATAAGTAGTTAATCTGCTATTTGTAGGATGGGTAGAGCGTCTTTTTGCGAAACCCATCAAGCTGCAAAGTCAAAATTAGATTTTAATTAATTTTAAAAGGGCTATTTAAATAATGAACCTTCATGATGCTGAAAAATTTTCAAGCCAAGTTGCGCAAGATTTTGATAGTCTATGCAATAGTGCCACAAAGCAAGAAATTGAAGATGCTAATGGAAAAATAGAACCCAATATAATATCAAATACAGGATCATTACTATATGTTGCCTATGAAAATACTACCCCTCTTTACGTAGGTGAAACTGGAAAATCAATAAAAAGACGTTTTATTTCAGATACAAGCGGATCTCATAAAGTAAAAAATTCAGACTGGTATGCCAGAATGACGCATGTAAAATTTATTGATCTTGACGAAGATAATGTCCCATATAGAAAACTATTGGAACAAGCATTATCAATAGCTATTCAGCCTGAATTTTACGGTCGACGAGATAAAAAATAAGGTGACGACTAAAACACCATACACCTCCATTACCTAATTGAGTATCTAAGGAGATTATTATGACGACTCTTACTGTTCACAACCTTGATGATGCAATGGAAAAGCAATTACAAATTAAGGCAAAAAAACACAATTGCTCCCCAGAAGAAGAGGTTTACCGTATTCTTAAAAACGCTCTCTTTCCTAAAGACCAGCAAAAAAACTTAGGGAGTCGTTTACACGAGCAAATTATAGAAATAAGTAACGGTATAGAACTGGAATTACCTACTCGTTCAGCTCCTCGAAAAGCCCCTAGTTTTGAAAACAAGTGATATTACTAGATACTAATATCATTTCTGAACTGATGCGCCCAGCCCCAAATTCAATAGTCATTGAATGGTTAGATGAACAATTTAGTCATGAATTATACCTTTCTGCTATCGTTAAAGCTGAAATCGAAATGGGAATTGCTATTTTAGATAATGGCAAACGCAAACAGACTTTATTACAAGCAGCAGAACTCATTTTTTCAAATTTCACACATCGCTGCTTACCCTTTGACTGTAAGACTGCGCCCCACTATGCAAAAATCATCGCCTTTACAAAAAAACAAGGTCGCCCAATGAGTGTTGAAGATGCTCAAATTGCTGCAATTGCAATACAAAACTCTGCATTACTTGCTACGCGAAATATCTCTGATTTTGATTTTTTAGAAAATTTAAAACTAGTCAACCCCTGGCTATATACAACAAATTAAGAAAAATATAAAAGGAAAGGAGTCAATGGCAAAATTTTTAAATACGAGTGCAAACCATTACTTTTTGAAAAAACTGATAAAGAACAGATGTAAAGTATTATAACCTGTCTAGCCTACGCTGTTAGGCTTTACACCTCAGCCCAAGCTACCTATAATACTTTTCACATCCTCTAAAGACTGGTGTATTAAACAGGATATATTTGATATGAATACTAAGCTAGAGCGTCTAACTAACCATAATTTATCTTTCGATGAAAAAAATAAATTATATGAAGAATTTAAGTATAAAAACTTTGTTTCTAGCTCAAAACTAGAAGGGATTGATATTATTCCTGTAACAGAAAGTTTAGATGAGCTAGAAAATAAATATCAAGCCATTGGAGCACGCCTTAATGGCTGATAAATATGGGGCAGAGCAAGACCCATATTGCTATAACCATACCAATGTCTTAAAAAATAATTTTAATATTCAAGATGAAAATATACTATCAAATGCAGAAAGGGAAATCACAACAGCCGCATTAAAAAGTATTCATTTTTCTCTGCCCCCGTATGACCTAGCATATTTTAAAAACATTAATTATCACCTTTTCTCACGAATTTATAATTGGGCTGGAAAACTAAGAAGCATTGATATATCAAAAAATGAAACCCATTTCTGTATCGTTGACCGAATAGAGCCAGAAGCAGATAAGCTTTTTAAAACCCTAAAAAAACACCATTATTTTGTAGCGTTAAGCGATAAAGAATTTATAGAGTATATCGCGCAGCTTTACGGCGATATAAATATGCTCCACCCTTTCAGGGAAGGCAATGGGCGAACACAAAGAATTTTATTTGATCATATTGCACTCAATGCAGCTTATACAATCAATTGGTCAGTAAGCACAGAACAAAAGTGGAAAGAAGCAAATATTCATGCCGTAGAGTGTGACTATGAAGCTTTGCAAGCTATTTTCAGGCTAGGCTTGAAGAAAATACAAACCTAAGAGCAGAAAACCACATACACTTATATAAAAGGAAAGGAGTCAATGGCAAAATTTTTAAATACAAGTGCAACCAACTATTTTTTGGAAGAACTGATAAAAACAGCACAGGATAGGCTGATATTAATTAGCCCCTATCTAAAATTAAACGACCGCATCAAGGAATTACTAGAAGATAAAAATCGCTTAAAAATTGATGTCAGAATTATCTATGGTAAAAATGAACTGCAAAATGATGAAATTAATTGGCTGAGTGAGTTAACTTTCATTAGAACAAGCTTCTGTAAAAACCTGCATGCAAAATGCTACCTGAATGAAGAAAGCTGTATTATCACCAGCTTAAATTTATATGAGTTTAGCCAAGTCAATAATAATGAAATGGGCGTTGCTGTTTCTCGTTCAGATGATCCAGGCTTGTATAAAGAGACTTATGAAGAAGCACAAAGAATTATCCGAATTAGCGATGAAGTAAGAATTTCTTTAGAAAAAGTTGGCTCTGCCCCAAAAGTAACTGAGCAGAAGAGCTTAGATGTAAAAAAAGAAAACTATAACAAACTAACCACATCAAAGTTAGCAAAAAAACTGGGTAAAACAACCAGTCAGCTTAGCGAAGAGCTAGTCTCTCTAGGGTATTTGAAAATAAACGATGGAAAAGAAGAACTGACAGAAAAAGCCAAACAAGCAGGCGGTGAAAGTAAAAAAGGACGGTTTGGCGCTTATTTTTTATGGGATGAAAACTTAAGTGTATAAACCGCATCCATTTTGAAACACGTAGTTTTTTATTGATGAAAAAAACAGCTACCATTTCAACACGAAACAGGACATATTAAGGTAATGTGCAATAGACAGCGAATTCATAGTTCCTCACGCTCCAGCGTGGGAACGATAAAAATGGATGAGAACGAATAATCTCTAACTCACTGAGATTGCTGAGCATCCCATCTTCAAAATAGTAGCCGAAAAATATTTAAAATTAGCGGTATTAACACTAATTTTAAATACCTGAAAGTAAAAAAAGCTTAGCTCATAAACTACGACTTTCAATGTAGACGGGGTTTAGCATAAAATATTGTCCCCCTTAAAAAGTACCACAAGGCTTGAATATGATGAGTTTAAGAACTAAATTTTATATCGCTATTGATGCAATAACAGACAGTAAAGATTATTTAAAAATAGAGGAATTAAAAAATACTTATGCCTATAAAATTTGCGCTCGCAATGCTTATGTGGGCATTTGGATAGCAAAAGACCAATCCTTTATCATCTCAAGATATAAAGTAGGCAATCACCCTTATTTATTTAATGAATATCATTGGGATATTGATACTGAAGGTCATTTTTTTACAGGGACAGTCAAGCCGCTTGAGTTGGTTGAGCCCTGCCCTTTTGAGTTAAAAAGTGAAGTTTCCAGTACAGATGAGCAAGTAATAATTGACTACCTGAATCAGTTAGAAGAAAAACACCCTATTGTTGAGGGCTTTAATTCACTGCAACACCGAAAAGAATCGGCGATTACATTTGCACGAAGATTATCAGGTGATCGTTTTTCTAATGAACAATTATTTGCCATGATTAAGACTGATAGTTCAAATAAAAACGCGGCGCTTGAGTTATTGAAAAAACGCGGCTATTCTCTTGAGGATATTGAAACTCATATCAATCCCTAAACACCCCTCTTCCGCCCCCAACTCAATACCTCACACCATGCACTCTTCCCAATCCTTTGTAAACTGGTTCCGTGATTCTTCGCCATATATACATGCCCACCGTAATCGCACCTTTGTCATTTATTTTGGCGGTGAAGCGGTTTTAGATGCTAGCCTGCATAGCTTAGTGCATGACTTCGCTTTATTAAATAGCTTAGGTATACGTCTAGTACTCGTACATGGCATACGCCCACAAATCGACTTACGCTTACAGCAACAAAATCGACACTCTGAATTTCATCAACAATTGCGCATTACCGATGATACAGCACTGCAGTGCGTCAAAGAGTCAGCAGGCTTAGTCCGTGTGGAAATTGAATCTTTACTCTCTTTAGGGGTGGCGAATTCGCCGATGTCAGGTGCAAAAGTCAGCGTTATCTCAGGAAATTTTGTCACTGCTCAGCCTATCGGTGTACTAGGCGGTATCGACTACCAGCATACGGGTAAAGTACGCCGTATTGAAAGCGATGCGATTCAACAGCAATTAAATGCGGGTAATGTGGTCTTAATTTCCCCTGTTGGCTACTCGCCCAGTGGTGAGCTGTTTAATTTATCCGCTGAACAACTCGCGACCGAAGTCGCCATTGCCTTACAAGCTGAAAAATTAATTTTAATGACTGAGCAGAGCTGTTTATCGACAGCCACGGGACAATTAATTGAGCAGATGACCAGTCAGGAAACTCAATCTTTAATTGAGCACGACCAGCAGTTAGAAGCCAGTACTCAATGTGCTTTACAATCCGCCATCTATGGGTGTCAATCAGGCGTGCAGCGCGTGCATATTTTAAATCGTAAAACGGACGGGGCTTTATTAATCGAACTGTTCAGTCGTGATGGCTGTGGCACTTTGATTAGCTCTATAGAGTTTGAAACCTTACGCCCTGCTGTTTTAAGCGATATTCCAGGTATTTTAGAACTGATTAAGCCCTTGCAACAACAAGGCTTGTTGCTTGCACGTTCAGAGGAACATTTAGAAATCAATATCAGTGATTATATTGTGATTGACCGTGACGGGCTTATTATTGGCTGTAGTGCTTTACATAAAATAGAACATAGTTCTGCAGGTTTAATTGCTTGCCTAGCGGTACACCCTGACTATCGTCGCTCAGCGCGTGGCAACCAACTATTAGAGCAACTTTTTATCGATGCTAAAAATCATGCACTAGAGCAACTTTTTGCACTTTCAACGCAAACCATGCATTGGTTTAAAGAACGTGGCTTTCAGAGCAGCGATTTTGCAGAGCTACCGAGCAGCTTGCAACAAAGTTACAATCACTTACGTAATGCGCAAGTTTTAAAAATAATGCTTGAAGCATAAAAAAGGCCAGTAAGCTTATATCGCTTACTAGCCTTAAATTATCTACTGACCCCACATACAAAATCACTTATCTAATTTTTGCACCACAGTAGATATGGGGCATGCTATCGCCTTAGCCTTCTGACAGCATACAATCAATATTATTTACATGCTACGTAATCAACTGTAATGCCTTCTTTTTTCAAACGTGAATAGGCTTTATCTTCTGCAATCGGTGTTTTTGTTGCATTGACAATTCTCTCACCACCAGCCACTTCACCATCAATGTAGCCAGTACATTTATAAGGCTTTGCATAAGATACACTTGTGATTAAGCTTAACGCGATAGCTGCAATAATTTTTTTCATTGTAATCTCTCCATGCCCTATTAACTAAATAGACCAGACATTGGGCATATCAAATATCTGACATAAACAAAACTGTTTAAGTAACCATAAAGCTTATTACTTATCCGCCTATAATACTCCTATTTAGAGCAAAGCAATATAAGCTTATACTTAATTATATCTTTTTTCTTTAATTAATGCGCTAAATAAAACACGGCTTCCCTCTAAACTCCGCTGGAACGCTTCCTTCGCTACAATAATCCCAGACAAAAACGTGCTTATCAAAAGTGGGCTTTAAGACCAGTGTTTTATCTGTACTGTCCAAAGTGTAATAATTCGGATAAGAAAAATTAAGTCGACTCACATAAGTAATCACTATCCTGCCCCCCGTAGAAATAGAAAGATCTTTTACATTTCTAAGCTTTAAGTCAGCCAATATTTTTGCACTTATATCGCGATTATGTGCAGGAAATACTTGATGCTGTAAAAAGTAACTTTCAATTTCCTGCTGTAATGCATTAACAGAGTGAATACTTTCTCTAACCGTTGATTTAGCGGCATAACTTACATGAGTCGCAGGCATAGCAGTCGCTGCCAATATACCTATTATTGCCACGACTATCATCAGCTCCAATAATGTTATATTGGGCTTTGTCACATATTGTTTTTGAAGCAAATTATCGATTAAAAGTTCATCATCAAGATAAGCTTTAATAATATAGCCACTACTCGAAAATAGGGTGCGAAAATCAGCACTAAACTCAGATTTAAACATCAGTTTTTTTAGCTGCCCACCCACCTGAATATCTAAAGTTCTCAACAACTTTAAATTAAAATTCCTGGTTCTAAATATTTCCTCTCCATTCACACGATAGACTTCCAGCCCTGTCATCGACCACAGGCATTCTATTTCTATCTCTGGATTGATTTGAAAATTAACAATCATAACGATCCCCCTGTTTAAGTCATTAGAACAAAACCAAGCAAACTCACTTTACAACTTTCAATATACGCAAACAAAACTCGCAAAACAATCATTTATCAAACTTACATTTGATAATCATTCTCATTTATATTAAGATAATCATAACTTTTACTTTATCGTTATACTAATGAGAAAATTATCATATCCGGCACTTGCCTTATCCAGTCTATTAACCACTACCTCGCCAGCTTACGCCATTACTGCCGATGAACTCGCTGAACAATTTGAAGCTTATAAAGTTCAACAAGCCGAAGAATTTAATAAGCTACGCCAAGAAAATGAACAATTAAAATCAACAAACTCGGCTCTAAAACAACAACTCGATAACACCAGCCAACAAGTTGAAAACAATACTTTAGCGGTAGAAGTCATCAGCGACGAAGTTGAATCCACAGAAGCAAGTACAGGAAGTAACTGGTACGATAGAACAACGATTGGGGGTTATGGCGAATTACACTATGGTAATTACGATTCTAGCGATCCAGGTCAACAAGTTGATGTCGTTGATTTTCATCGTTTTGTACTCTTTTTTGGGCATGAATTTACCGATAATTTACGTTTTTTCTCCGAGATAGAATTAGAACATGCGATTACAGGGGATGGCTGGGCAGGTGAAGTTGAACTAGAACAAGCTTATATCGAATATGATATTACCGAACAGGCAAGTGCTAAAGCAGGTCTCTATTTAGTCCCTATTGGAATTATGAATGAAACCCATGAACCCCCTACTTTCTATGGGGTGGAACGTAATGATGTAGAGAAATATATTATTCCTTCTACGTGGTGGGAAGCGGGCTTAGGTGCACGTTATCACTTTGATAATGGCATTGGTATACAAGCAGGAGTCACTTCAGGTCTAAATGCCGCTAATGGTTATATTCGTGGCGCTCGGGGCAAGCTCTCTAAACAATTAGTCAAAAGTGGTGCCGTTTATGGTGGGCTTAAATATACAGGCTTAGCAGGCTTAGAATTAGCCGCAAACTTCAATTACCAAATGGATATGGATCAAGGGGTAGGTCATACCATGGGCGGCGGGGTATTATCCGAATTCCATGCGATTTATAGCCATGCTTTAGGTCCTGGTACGGCAATGGCTAAAGCCCTATACTCACGTTGGGATATTAGTAAATCTGCTTATAGTGGCGCAGGGACTCAATACGGTTGGTATATAGAACCCTCTTACCGAATCCCTACCTTTCTCGGTGATGTCGGTGCTTATGGGCGTTATCAACAGTTAGCTTATTACAAAAATAGCAAGCGTACCTTTGGTAAGTGGGAATTAGGTTTGAACTACTGGCCACATGAGAATGTCGTGGTAAAATTTGATTACTTTGAAAAAAACCCAACAGATGGATCGAG
>WTCM01000253.1 GCA_013138595.1 Methyloprofundus sp.
CCCTGTCGGCTTATCAAGACTCCCTTTTACCGAAATAGCCCCTTTGCTTCCCTTATAATATTCATAACATACTTTATATTCACCAGGCGTGGGCTGAAAAGACTTCCAGATTTCAAAGGCAGGCGAACTACTGGTGCCTCCCTTCTGGTTGTCTAAAGTTAAGCGCCCGGGCTTTCCTGAAATGTATTTTTGTTGATAAGAATAAGTACCATCCACTGTTTCCACATATAAATCTATATCCCCACGTTTAGCCCAATTCATTTCAATCACTAATAAATTATCAGCAAACTTAAGCGTCGGTTCAGGCATAGGCGGGCAATCAGGCACAGGTGCTGGTACTGGGCATGCAGGACATTCAGGAATAGGCACAGGCACTGGGCACACTTGTGGTGTTGGCGCTGCTGTGGTCTGCTGTTTTTTATAATAAGGTAATAAAATCAGCACAATTAAAATAAACG
Source organism: Methyloprofundus sp. (assembly GCA_013138595.1). Taxonomy (GTDB): domain Bacteria; phylum Pseudomonadota; class Gammaproteobacteria; order Methylococcales; family Methylomonadaceae; genus Methyloprofundus. The sequence continues at coordinate 459 of WTCM01000253.1, forward strand.
CGCCTAATGCCGAGGCAAATAAATCCAATGCAGACATGGAAAAAATATTTAACTCGGTAGACTTACGTCTCATAACTCACGCACCACGCGAAAACCGACTTGATTTAAAAATTGCGTAGGGTTCAATGCCTCACGATTACTGAGTCTTGCACTGCTAGCAGGGGTTAAGAAACTACCGCCACGCACCACACGTTGCGTACACAAACTATCATCTATCGCTTGCCCATAAATGACATGACAATCCGCCACCCACTCCCAAACATTACCGTGCATATCATGCAAACCCAAACTATTCGCAGCATAAGCCCCGCCCGCTTTGCTGGTCGCTGAGTGATCATTACACGATGTAATTTCTGTGGCAATCCCTGCCTTTAAAGCCGTTTGATCAGCAATATTACCCACGCTACAAACAGATTCTGGCGCATTCCCTGATTGAAAATGGCTATACTGCCCTGCTCTTGCCGCATATTCCCATTCGGCTTCACTCGCCAGTCGCCATTTTTGTCCCGTATGCACACTTAACCATTGCGTATAAGCCTGTGCGGCATGCCAACTAACATTAACCACAGGCAATACGCCACGTTGCGTATTCGAGCTAAGCACTCTAGGCAAGCCTTCAGCATCGGTATATTCATCAAATTGCTGAAAAGTAATTTCATACCGTCCTAGGGCAAAAGCGGCAATCACCATTTGTTGCACAGGGCGTTCATCACTATCACCCGCACCGCTTTGATCGCCCATATAAAACTGCCCAGCGGGTAACTCAATAGTTTCGGGAAGGTGTTGAATAGTGTATCCGTTTACTATTGTTATAGGTGCTTCTAAGGGAGGCGTAGAGCTACATCCAGATAAAAGCCCAACAAGTAATAATAGACGCGTATGTTTATGTAATGTTAAATAATTTAGGGGCTTCATTGTTATCCTATCGTAAAGGGTTAGAGCTGATCACTTTAACTACCGCTAATAGCATCATAGCTGCAGAGACAAAGTACTTTAAAACTGGAGCCCAAAATACATTTTGGACGTATTTTTAGGCGACGAATTTAACACGGGGCAAATGGAATGCAAAATGAAAGGCTGGAGTATAATAGCTTCAGCTATTGCAGTGTCAGTGATCGCTAAAGCTATCAGCTCCATCCTGCCATGTCTCTCCTTAAATTGGCAGCCTTTTATTATTCACGAATGTTCCCTACCCTGCAGCTAATTCCCCACGCTTTTCATCCACTCGTAATAATAATAACAAGCCCACAATAAAAAAAACTAAGGTGAATAATAGCGCAAGCCGGTGATCTCCATTCGTCAGGTAATTCACTATGCCGTAACTTAAAGGCCCTACGATTGAAGATAAACGTATCACCACGCCCCATAGACCTAAAAACTCTCCCGAATGCCCTGCAGGGGTTAACTTACTGACTAAAGCACGGCCTACTGATTGACTTGCCCCCATAGCAATACCAATAATATTCCCTGCAATCCACATACCGCTTGCCTCTGTTGCAAAATAAGCGACTAAAATAGCGACCGCCCATAACACTAATGTCATCACTAAAGTCGGTACAGAACCGATTTTATCCTGTAAATGACCACAGGCAAAAGCACCGATAGCGGCGGTGACATTCACCACCATAATTAAAATAATTAATTCCTGCCTACCGAACCCCATCGCTTCTTGCGCATAAATAGCCGCGAGTACAATGACTGTGCTGACACCTGATTGATAAACAGCTAAAGCGAGTAAAAAACGAAATAAATCTTGAAAGCGGCGCGCATGTTGAAAAGTTTCTTTGACGCGCTTAAAACTTGCCATAAAATAAGAATCATTGAGATTAACTGGCTGAGGAACGGCACGTTCACGTAACCATAAAAAAGTAGGTGCGGCTGTTATCGCAAAAATAAGCGCAGTGACTAAAATAGTGATGGGAATCGTTTCTGTACTCGGCATCCCTTGTTGCTCACCCCACATGATAATCGCTAAGCAACTTGCCAAGGTTAATAAGCCCCCAAAATAACCGACACACCAGCCATAACCTGACATGCGCCCCATCTTATCCTTACTGACAATTTCAGGTAAAAAAGCAGCAATCAGATTTTCACCTTGGGCAAACATAATCGCTGACAATATAACTAATAGCATCGCGAGTGCAACTTGCCCTGGTGCGACAAACGCTAATAATGCAGTGCTAATGACGCAACCTATACTAGATATCAATAAAAAACGTTTTTTACTGGCGTGCTGATCTGCTAAAGCACCAATCACAGGCCCTGCGATCATCACCACAAAATTGGCAAGACCAATGGCAATCGACCATAGTAAAGTCGGCATGCCTGAGGAAATACTGGTGGTGCTCGCCGCAATGACACCGACAAAATAAGCACTATAAATAGTGGTCATAATCACCGTGGTATAACCCGAATTCGCAAAATCAAATAAAGCCCATGAGATGAGTTCACGTCGCCCAGCGGGTTCTATCACTTGCGTTGTAGAGGTTGACATTTTAATCTGCTCCTTGCTCTAATTTAAGAAAACCACACATAAAACACTCGACTAAAAATAACATATCCGCTTTAGCAAGCGCGATATTATCAGGCGATGCAGGTTTAACCAGTAAATGCACACACACACCTTGTACCGCTTGTAGCAAAGACTGAGCAGCTTGCTGTATTTGCTTTTCTGTATGGCTGCTGTGTAATTGCTTTAATAATTGCTCAAAAAAATCAATCGGCTGGGCGGTTTCTTGCAGATACCAATCAGGCATCATTTCCGTTATAGGCAGTTGATGTTCAAATAACATACACCATAAGCCTTTATTCAATACCGTAAAATCTAAATAATCCAGTGCGCTTGCTTCAATACTTGCCAAAGTAACGGGGTGCTGCTCCTGAGTTTGCAGATGAGCGCATAATTTCTGCCAAGTACGTGCCTTAATATGCAAGTGTAAATCATTCATATTGCTAAACACCATGTAAATACTACCCACGGTATAACCTATATCGGCTGCAATTTTGCGTACTTTTAGAGCTGAAAACCCTTGTTCATGAACAATCTCTTCGGCAGCTTCCAACACCATCGTTTTTATTTCTGCCTGACTATGCTCGCTACGTCTTGCCATAATACTGCCGCACTGTTGTTATGAATGCTTTAGAATACCCCTAATATCTAAAAAGGCAAAAGTCTTTATTAACATGAGGAAAGCCTAATGAATCAAGAATTGATAGCTGTGGTTGATGAAAATGATCATTTTATTGATAATCAACCCCGAAATCTCGTGCATAAAAAGGGGCTACGCCATAGAGCAGTCCATATTTTAGTGTTTAACGAGCAACAACAACTTTTTTTACAAAAACGCTCGCTCAGTAAAGATGTCAACGCAGGGCTTTGGGACACTTCAGCTGCTGGGCATGTAGATGCGGGGGAAAGTTATGATGCTTGCGCACACCGTGAAACCATAGAGGAATTAGGTGTTTGTGTCGATGCGAGTTTACAGTTTTTATTTAAACTGCCCGCAAAAGCGGATACAGGTATGGAATTCGTACAAGTCTATCACAGCATACATAATGGTCCTTTTAGCTTAGAAGAAGGGGAAATTGATGCAGGAAAATGGTTTGCAATCAAAGAAATCTCACACCGAGTTGCTGAAGATGACCCGCTATTAACGCTGACCTTTAAAAGGTTATGGCGTAAGTTTGAGGAATAGTAACATGCAAAGACGTCGTTTAGAGCGTTATTTTAATGAACTTCTCAGCCCCACAGATTTTCAAGATTACTGCCCCAATGGTCTGCAAGTTGAAGGCTCAGAGACGATTCAGAAATTAGCTTTTGCAGTCTCTGCTACGCGTGACTCTATTAGTAAAGCAGTGGAATTAGGTGCTGATACCTTGGTAGTACACCACGGTTTATTTTGGAACTTTCATGGCACACGACCGCTCACGGGAAATTTTGCTAAGCGTATCTACCCTTTAGTGCAACATAACATTAACTTATTTGCCTATCATTTACCTTTAGATGCACACCCTGTTATCGGTAATGCAGCGGTGTTAGGCCAGTTGATCGACTGCCAACAACAAAACCCTTTTGGCAATCATAAAGGCTCTCCAACAGGCATAGAAGGCTTACTTGCCGAACCTTTAACCGCAAAACAGCTTGCGCTCAAATTACAAACCGCGCTTAACCATGACATTATTATTGCCAGCCCTGATGAAGACCAGTTAATTGAATCAGTAGGCATTATTACAGGTGGGGCAAATAGTGACTGGGTTTTAGCTGAAAAAGCAGGGCTAGATGCGTATATTACTGGGGAAATATCAGAGCATGATTGGCATGAAAGCCAAGAGAGTGGCATCCACATGTTTGCAGGTGGACATTATGCAACCGAAATCTTTGGCGTACTGGCTTTAATGCAAAAACTACAAACGGATTATGCGCTAGAATGTGTATTTATTGATAGTGATAATCCTGCGTAAAATTTATTAATTTTAATTGAGGGTCATTTAACCTTACTCTACCTCCAATTTACAGCGAAGTGATGATTTTTAGCCTTGAATGGTACGCTAACTATTTTTCAAGCAATTAATTTATAACCTGGTGGAATAGGATTGTATTTATTGGGTGGAATATAATCGTATACACTGAGCTCTTTACGTATATGGTTGATACACCTATCCCTAGTATTTTTATATATTGACGCATGGGACTCGCCCTCTAGCGTAATATTACTTATTTCTGTCTTACTTGCGTTAGATGCAGTTAGTTTCCCTGCTTGTCCACCATGATCAGCAGCCGTTGTGGCAATGTAGTTGATAACTTCTCTTGTATTATCATACACTTCAGTATTTGCTGTAAAAATAGTTAACGCATTAGAATCAACTACAATTAGCAAGTCTACTTGGTGAGAAATTTGATTAACAAATTCAATAGCCGCATCTCCTCCAGCACTATAACCGTATACTATAAGTTTTCCAATTTGACTTCCGTTAGAAAACAAAAGATTTTTATTTGTAAATGAGGTTGCCAAAGCTTTCTCATTTCCAACAGTTCCTGTTTGGTAACCCTGTATATGAGCGGGGCGAAGTGCTGAAACACGTACTCCATTTCTTAATATGTACACTGTTCTATTATCATTTGTTGTCATATCTAATGCCTCTCCAGCACCCTCTTCCAAAGGATGATTCCACCCTTCAAAGCCAATTATGACATCACCTGTAGTCAATCTTTCTTTAGGCTCCTCAGTTGATATAAATCTCCTAGATGAATAAGAATTAACCTGATTATAAATACTAGGATCTGTAATAACAGGGTCTAGCATTATAGGGTAAGTAAAGCCGTATAATTGTCTCATCAATTTAACCTTGTATAGAAAAGTTAAGGAAAATAGGCACAAAGTAAGTTTAAGTGAAAGACCAATTATCACTTAAACTTACTCTACGCCATCAAAGCTCCTCTTCCCTTGAAAGGATGCTATTACAGTTCCCGTTTAGATAAAGTACAGTATTAAAACTGAATATCTTTATATAACTGAAATGTTATAACTTACTAACATGGGAACCGTAATATCTTGTACAACGCTCCAATCTGGGGCTTAAAACTACCGCGCTGCGGCTTCCATATTACTTTTATCACCTACATATAACAGTGCTTTCCAATTTTCTAGGATAGAGCGTGACTCTTTGAAATAACGAATTGAAACCACCGTCTTATTACCTGCTTGTTCAAAAATCTGTCCTGCACCACCGCCTGAGCTATTCTGAGTTTGAGCTTGCCATTGTTCGCCTAAACACTGGCTTAACTTACTCACGCCGTTATCATAACTGCTTTTAGCTTGTTGCTCATTTGCTTCTGACCAACCACAGACATAACTGGTTAGCCCTGCACTCCATGCCCAAACCTGACATTTTTTAGCAAAAGGAAAGGCGTTATCTGCCATCCATATTTGCATAATGCCTGTGGTGCGGGAGTTTAAGCGCGAACCTCTCACGGTTTTAAAGTTATTTTTATGATCCGCTATTAAGACATTTAGTTTTTCACAATTAACGACATCACTTTCCCCGATCACTGCGGGTACTTCTGGTTCTATGGTCACCTCAGTATCAGCCCCACCTACTGCGGGTGTGACAGGTGTAACGGGAGAATTAGAACAAGCACTTGTCATCAATGCTAAAGAACTAATCATTAAAATACTCAGCCTACTTGTTGCTCTTTGTTCCATTTTTATCCTCTATAAAAATATTGGCTACCAACTTAACACGGGACATAATAGTCACACGGTGCTGATTTATCTGCACTGTGCGGCTAAAGCCGCAGCTACGAATAATGCCATTATACTGTATGTCCCATGTTTAACCTGTTGCCAAAATATTGACTACGAATTTGAAATGGTGCATACCCTAGTCTAACGAAAGGTACGCAATGCGATACCCTCGTAGACTTATGACACTCGTGCCTTAGAACCCCCAAAGCAATGAGAAGTTATATTTGAATTCATTTGGAATAGATTCGCTAGTATCATATTCATCACGTATACCAAATTTAAGCGCTAGCCCTTCAAACCAGCCTATATCGTGTATCCAATCTATAGTCGCCACGTTTCTAAACTCTCCTCCATTGGTGATACTGGGGTAAAAGTAGTTTGATGCTGAAAATCGCTGTTTAGCACTGATATGCCACGTTAAATCCGCCCCTATCATCGCTTCTAAATTTTGCGTATGCTCTTCAACAATATGCCCTTCACCATCTAAACGTGGTACTCCAGCTGAATCATACTGTGTTTTATCAAATTCAAAAATCCCTGTTAAACCTGACCTAGCTGAAAACTCCCATTCCTTAGTTTTAATAAACTGATAACCAGGACCTGCTGAAACTTGTAAACGATGATCCCAATCTTTAAAGTCATCCCAATCGTAAGTGACCCCTGCAAATGCAAACCAACGCGTATCTTTAAAAAACCAATCTTTCACTAAACTAGCATTGACTCGGTTTTCAGTGGCAAGCTTATTAGCAGAGTCAAATAAATAAAATGACTTAAAATCCCAGCGATGATGGTCATCTTCATAGCGTGTATTAAATGCAGTACGGAAGGTTAAATTTTCCGTTGTGCCTGACGCTCCATTCAGCCCTAGCTCAACACTACTATCCCAGCCTCTAAACCAACCTGTGCCCATAAAGCCATCTTTAACGTGTTCACCTTTAGCAACTAACAGTTGGTTTTCAGCATCAATTAATGTCATATTAGCAGTTTCTAAGCTTTCTTCGGCAAGCCCTAGCTGATCTTCTGCAATATCAACCTCTTGTTCAGCTAGCTTAATATTCGCCTTAGCATCTTGCTTAGGCATTCCAACCGCTGCATTTTCAGCCAGCCCTACATTATTTTCTGCTGTCAAGATCCCCTGTTGTGCAACTCCCACTCCAACGACGGCATGTTCAGCACCTGCTTTAGCGTCATCTACTCCCGCATTAGCATAAAATACATCTTTTGCCATGCTCACTTTATCTGTTGCAGCATTGTAGTTATCCACACTCTCTGTCAGTTTACTCTCTGCTTCTGCTAAAGTACTGACTGCAATCACTTGCTGCTCAGTGATTAGACTTAGCTCAGGCTCTACTGCTCCCACTAAACTCGCTTCAATATCACTTAGATTTTGTCTAGCCGTATAAAATGCTTGTTTAGCCGTGATGATGTCTTTTTCTGCCGCATAAGCCTCATCTAACGCAATACCTTCATCTCCTTCGGTCACAATAAGAGTATTCACCAAATTGATCGCTGATAAATTACTAATTTGAGCTTTATCTAGGGTTTGTCGCCCTAAAATGGCATGAGAAATAGTTAAGGTTAACTCGGTCTGACGAACCACATCAGCTTCTAAGCTGTCGCCATTAGTAAAGTGTATCGTTTGTGCATGGATACTGCTTGCTGAAACTAAAGCTCCCAAGAAAAGAGCGCGTTGTGTATTGTTCATGGAATATAAATATAAAAATTAAATAAAATAGGTATTTGTTTATGACTTACTACTCAACTAATAATTCAATGAGCATTTGTTCATAAATATCTGATAAAGGCTGTAAATCTGCAATAGATATATTTTCATTGATCTTATGAATGCTTTCATTCAAAGGACCTAGTTCTATCACTTGCGCGCCCGTGGGTGCAATAAAGCGCCCATCCGATGTGCCTCCGCCTGTATCATCTAAGGTTTCTATCCCTGTGATTTTTTTAATCGCCGTATGTGCTGCGTCAATTAATTCACCTGTTGAGGTTAAAAAGGGGTTTCCAGATAAACGCCAAACAATATCATAGTCTAAATCAAAACGCTCAAAGAGTGCCTGTACGCGCTGCTTAATCGTTGCTTCATCTAATTCAGTACAAAAGCGTAGGTTAAACTGTAGCTCTAACTCACCAGGAATAATATTTTCTGCCCCTGTCCCACTATTGATATTAGAAACTTGTAAGCTAGTGGGTGGGAAAAATTCATTACCTTGATCCCAAACTTCATCCGTCAGTGCTTGTAAAGCAGGTGCAAAACGATGAATGGGGTTATCTGCAATATCTGGATAGGCAACATGTCCTTGTATGCCTTTAACGGTTAATTTGGCACATAATGACCCCCGTCGCCCGACACGAATCACATCGGCAATACGCTTATCACTGGAAGGCTCGCCTACTAAACACCAATCAATTTTTTCATTGCGCAGCTCTAACACTTCAACCACTTTAACCACGCCATTAGTAGCGGGACCTTCTTCATCACTGGTAATCATTAGGGCAATCGCGCCTTTATGCTCAGGATGTTTAGCGACAAAACGCTCGACTGCGGTGACAAAACAAGCAATACCGCCTTTCATATCAGCAGCGCCACGCCCATATAAACGCCCTTCTCGTATGGTCGGTTCAAAAGGGGGTGAATCCCAGCGCTCTAAGGGGCCTGTCGGGACGACATCAGTATGCCCTAAAAAAACCAATAAGGGTTTAGCTGTACCACGCTTTAACCATAAATTTTTAGTATCCGCAAAATCTAATTGCTCCGCCTTAAAGCCTATTTTTTCTAATCGTTGACTTAATAAGGCTTGGCAACCTGCATCTTCAGGTGTCACGGATTCTCGGCTAATAAGCTCTTGTAATAAAGATAAGCTGGTATTCATAGTAAGGTTTGATAATTTGTGGTGTTAAAACCAATAAACAAGTGCTGTGTAGACTCTAAAACAGGGCGCTTAATTAAGGTGGGGGACTCTAGCATCAAAAGTGCAGCTTTCTCTGCATTTAAGTCTGTTCGTTGCTCATCCGTTAATTGCCGCCAACTGGTACTACGCTTGTTGAGTAGTAACTCCCAATCACTCTTAGCAATAAATTCATGTATTTTTTCTAGCGTTAAGCCGTCACTACGAAAATCATGGAATTGATATTCAACATGATGGCTATCCAGCCATTTTCGTGCTTTTTTCACACTATCGCAGTTTTTAATTCCGTATAAAATATTCATTTTTTAACTTACATTGTCATATTTGGGCTGAATAGCCCTGTTTTCTCTAAATTAGGGAGCAGTCTTTAAGCAGCGAAAGTTCAATACATATCAAAGATGGGCACGTCGTGCCTCCTTTGCCCATCCTACAAAATGTTAAAATATTTTGCCACTTACTTATCTTTTAGCATTGCCCTTGTACTCTAGCGACCACGTCCCCATAAAATCACTTCGACAGTCCCAATAATAATAGAAATATCCAAAAATAAACTATGATTTTTCACATAATATAAATCATATTGCAGCTTATTAATAGTGTCTTGTTCATTCGCACCATAGGGATAACATAGCTGAGCCCAGCCTGTAATACCTGGTTTTACACGATGACGCTCGGCATAAAAGGGAATTCTTTCTTCAAAACCTTCGACAAATTCTGGGCGCTCTGGGCGCGGTCCGACAAAACTCATATCCCCATTCAAAACATTAAAAATCTGTGGTAATTCATCAATGCGACACTTTCTAATAAAACCACCCACACGTGTGACACGACTATCATTTTTCTGAGCCCATTGTGCACCATCTTTTTCGGCATCGGTACGCATGCTACGAAATTTCATCACCGCAAACAGTTTTCCTCCCTCACCTACTCGAATTTGTTTGTACAATATAGGTGCATTAAAACCACTTTCTAAAAGAATAGCGAGTGTAGCCAGCAACATAAAAGGCCAAGCAACCAGTAATAAACCTAGACTCGCCAGCACATCAACAGTACGTTTTGCATGCACTTTAAGACCGCTAAAATCAAAGCCATCTGAAAATAAGAACCAGCTTAAAGTCAGGCTATCAAGTAACACTAAACTTTGCTCACGTTCATAAAAGCTTAATAAATCCATGACTTTAACCCCTGTTACTTTACAATCCAGTAACTCTTGTAAGGGCATATTCATGCGTCGCTCATCTAGGGCAATGACAATTTCATCAATATTATGCTCAAGTACTAATTCAGCAAGTGTTCCTGTCTGTTCAATAATTTTATCTTCATCAAGTAATCGCACACCACCAGGTACATCAATAAAGCCTTTTATATCAAATCCTTTCAATATATAACTATTATTAATAGTGAGCAGTTGATGCGCTTTGTTCCCTGCTCCCATCACTAATACTCGGCGCTTTAAATTGTCAGTGTTTGCAAAATGATAAAAAACATAACGACTCAGCATCAGCCCTACAAAAGCAAAAATGATGGCATAAATAAAAACACTTCTTGCCACTGCATATTTAGGAAACAAATAGAAAATACTAATGATAACAACTGAGCCAAGAGCAAAACTAACACACACACGTAATGCTAGATGATAATCGTCCCAATCAAGGCTGCGTCTATACAAGCCAATACTGACTGCGCTTAAGCTTAAAATAGCTGAAAAAATAATACTTGCTTCAATAATGTCTTGCTCTGAGTACCATGAGTCTAGTTTCATAAAGCGGACGTCACTGCCCCAATACATCGCTAAAAAGAAAATCAGCCACTCGGCTACTATTAAACTTAAATATGCACTAGAAATATAATGCTTAAAAACCCTGATCACCTTATCTATCTCCTCTTAACTGAACCGTGTTATTGCTTCCTAAACGACAGGGCGCATATCCTTTTTTTAAATAATGAAAATTAAAATCACTCTAACTCACTGTAACCCTTCCTGTACTAATAAGTTTTTAACATGTGCAATAGAAATAGCATAAGTTATTCCACGACACTAGGTTTCACTTTTAACAAAGTATCCGCTAAAGAACCTGCCTGACCAAAAGTAACAAGGCTAAAATAGCTTAAACAAACAGCACGAAACAACTTATACAAGTTACTAGTTAAAACAGAGCATCAAGGATGAAATTTGCAAGCAATTATACTTGAAAATAACAACTCTCATTTAATTAGTGCTAGCTTCTCCGTGATTTCGTATAATTAGTCATAAAATAACCCCTAAAAAAATAAAGACTATGAGTGAAACACCCGATAAATCTAGCAATGTAGTTTGGCATCACTCGACCATCACTCGCAAACGACGAGAAGAAAAAAATCAACACAAATCAGCAGTGCTCTGGTTCACAGGCTTATCAGGTTCTGGGAAATCCACTTTAGCTCATGCCGTTGAAGAACAACTCTACCAACTAGGGCTAAACACCTTTGTATTAGATGGCGATAATGTACGTCACGGCCTTAATAAAGACCTAGGTTTTAACAACCAAGACCGCAAAGAAAATATCCGCCGTATCAGTGAGGCGGCAAAGTTAATGCTAGAAGCAGGCATTATTACGCTAACGGCCTTTATTTCCCCGTTTAAAGAAGAACGTGAAATGGCAAGAAGCCTTATGCCACATGGAGATTTTATTGAAATTCATTGCTATTGCCCACTGGAAGTATGCGAACAAAGAGATGTTAAAGGTCTTTATAAAAGAGCTAGGACAGGCGAGATAAAAGATTTCACAGGTATATCCTCTCCTTACGAAGCTCCTATTAGCCCAGAGTTGCAAGTCAATACTCACGAACTGTCATTAGCAGAATGTGCCCAATTAGTGATTACTCTGTTACGTGACAAAGAAATTTTACCAGCCATTTAAAAATAAATAATGAATTACGATATATTTAATGGTGATGCTGATGGAATCTGTGCGCTTATCCAGCTACGCCTCGCGAAGCCAGTTTCAGCCACACTTGTCACAGGCATCAAGCGAGATATACAGCTACTCAAAAAAATTGATGTTCAAGCAGGAGATCAACTGACCGTACTCGATATATCCCTAAAAAAAAATATTGACCAAGTCACTAAGTTCTTAGCACAAGGCGCTAAAATTTTTTATGCTGACCATCACCAAGCGGGCGCTATTCCAGAACACCCAGCCTTAAAGACACTGATTGATACCCATGCCAATACCTGCACTAGTTTAATTATCAATCAATATTTAGAGGGGCAGTACCCACTATGGGCGATTACGGCAGCGTATGGCGACAACTTACAGCAGAGTGCTGAGCAACTGGCGAGTACACTTAATATGACTCGCTCACCCCTAGAGCAACTCAAAAAACTAGGCACTTATATAAACTATAATGGCTACGGCAGTTGTTTAGAAGATTTACATTTTGCACCTGATCAACTTTATCAGCTCATGTCCAACTACCCATCGCCACTCGATTTTATCAGCGATAACCCTCAGGTCCATGAGAAATTATCGACCGGCTATACTGAAGACATGCGCCAAGCTGCGCAAATGACAGCTGAATATAATACAGCAAACATTGCGGTCTATATATTACCCAACCAAGGCTGGGCAAGACGTGTTAGTGGGGTTTTTAGTAATAATTTGGCTAACTTATCACCTAACCGTGCGCATGCAGTACTGAGCTTAACAGCAGAAAATGATTACCAAGTCAGTGTGCGCGCCCCTTTAAATAATAAAATAAAAGCGGATGAGCTATGTGCCAGTTTTCCTACAGGAGGTGGGCGTAAAGCTGCGGCAGGTATTAACCATTTACCTTTAGATCATTTAGAGCTATTTATTCAACGCCTTACACAAAGTTATATGATTTAGGAAGTCCACACCTAGCTTTAAACTAGCCTTCTTTTTTCTAAAAAGAAGCATATAGGAATGTTATAAATATATTAGCGTATTTTTTCTGATTAAAAACTAGCCAGATGGCTAGTTTTTTTGCTTTAAGGAGCAAAGCTTTAATACCCCCCAAAAGGATTACAATCATTAAGTTTGAAGTGACTCAATAAATATTCTCGTATTCGTCATAGAAAACTTTTTATGCCAACCTTGAGCTTGATAAATTTGAGTTTTATACTATTTTTCATTGCTTGATGTCCCCTCTTAACTATGTCATCATTGATAAGTTTTTCTGATAACTTTATCTTTGCAAGAGGTCTTACCTATGGCTGGTCGTAAGCACTTATTTATCCCAAGTCCTACTAACTCCCCATACATAAAGCCCTTAGTGTCACACATACCTGTGCCTATAGAAGATCGCCGCGCAATAATAATTTTCACATGACACCCAAAATCGCTGTAATAGCGGCATTAGAATATTATCGTACTACTGCAACTTAAGTAGTACTGAAACACAATTTAACACTTTGTAGGACAAATCAAGTTAAGCATATTGATATAAGCTGTGTTGACGATAGAGAATGCATCAAGGCATTCCATCTCTCAACACACTCTATATTTCTCCCCTTAACTTAAACCATACTGATCCTACATGCCCCTTGTTATGGGCACGCAATTATTTAGAGGAAACTTAATGAGTTTAAGCAGTTACCAAAATGTTGATAGAGAAGCACTAGCCGCAGATCTTGACGCTCTTTACAAAGAGGCTCAGGCGAATACTGATGAGCAGGACTTCAAGCATTTAAAAAAGATGGAGCGCTGGGGAATCGCTTGCTCATGCTTGGGCTATGGAACGGCATGGATGGCCCCTAATCCTATTTCTGCCTTATTGATTAGTCAAGGTAGCTTTACCCGCTGGACACAAATGACCCATCCGATTGTGCATAAAGGTTATGACAAATTGGAAGGCGTGCCTGAAAAATATACAAGCAAAAAATTTGCGACAGGTTGGCGACGTTTTTTAGATTGGCCTGATTGGATTACGCCTGCAGGTTGGCATCAAGAACACGATATATTACACCACTATAATCTAGGCGAAAAATTAGACCCTGACCATTTACAGCATAATATGGAATGGCTTAGACAGTCTAAGGTTCCGATGTGGTTACGTTATACCATTGTGGGGGTTTTTACAGCGAGTTGGAAAATATTATATTACACCCCCAGAACGCATAAAGAGCTGCGCATTAGAAAAGCGCGCCAACAAGGCGAAGGTCAGCCCGAATTCACCCGTTCTGGTGCCTGGAGTTTCTTTACCCCACACGGTCGTGCCTTATGGTTGCAAAGCATCTTACCTTATGTAGGCTTTCGCTTTGTATTCTTACCTGCGCTATTTTTACCCTTAGGGGCTTATGCCGCCACTAGCGTTTTACTCACTTCAATTCTTGCCGAAGCCCTGACTAATATGCATTCGTTTTTAGTGATTGTGCCTAATCATGCCGGCGATGATGTAATGATGTTTGAAGAAAAAGGTAAGGGCAAAGGGGAATTTTATTTACGCCAGATTTTGGGCTCAGTAAACTACCCTACTGGCTCAGATTTTAATGATTTTTTCTATGGTTGGTTAAATTATCAAGTAGAGCATCATTTATGGCCTGATCTTTCATTACGTCAGTACCAGCTAGTGCAACCTAAGGTTGTTGCCGTCTGTGAAAAGTATGGTATTCCTTATCGCCAAGACTCAGTCTTTAAGCGTTTATTGAAAGCTGTGGATATTATGGTGGGGCGTACGTCGATGTTGAGACCTGCGGCTATTCCTAGCACTTAAAATTGTCCCTACTTAGCTTATAAGACTATAGAACATAGGATGTGTTGACGATAGGAAACGCATCAAGATACGTTTCGTCCCTCAACACATCCTATATTTTTTGCCTTAACTTAATAACAGCACTGGCAGGAATAGTTCTTTTGAATTATTTCCCTGCAGGTAACCTAGGCAAATCTCGCTGTTCCACCAAAACATGTACAAAATGATTCGCTTCGCTAATTGATTTTTCCATCGCTAAAATCAACTGTGAAATATCTAATGCAATTTCTGCAAATTCCTGTTGTAAAGCGGTAATCGCATTGGCATTAAGATTATGCTTTAAAAAAAGCACTTGATCCCTAAAAGCACCTAATACAGGTTGAATTTTTTGCTCAGCTTTGTGCATTGCTTTAATTAAGCGCGCATAATGTTGCTTAGAGAGCTTTAATTGCTGACGACTTTGCGCACGTAAAGAGCGATTAGTATATTCTTTCAGCTCAGCTTCCCATTCTTTAAATAAAGCCTCACTCACTTCCTCTATCGCTACAATCCGATTAGCCACATGCTCAGAGCGCATACTACAGAAATCAAACTGCTGTTTTAATAACTTATACTTATCTTCTAAAGTCCCTTCTTGTACCTGTACTACCGACTTAAATCGCTCTAAGGCATCTGAAAATTGTACTTTCGTTTCTTGCAAACTATCACTTGCCTCTTCAACCCGCATCACCACTAAATCGCGCTTATGCTGCCCTAGGGATTCTTTGGTACGATAATAAACATGCTTAAAATTATAAGTAATAAAACGGGATAATAATTTAGTTGAGCGCTGCGCTAAGCCTCTGATAGAAAGAATAGAATGCGTTTGGCGATATTTAGACATGGTATTTTAAACGGGCTGCAAGCTGAGCTATTTGCTTTATGGAAAGACACTCGGTAGTGAAGCTTTGATTATATACCCTATTCATAAAAGCCTTATCAAGAATCCCTAAATTAGATAGTTGTGCCACTGTTGCCGTGGCTGGAATCTCAGCTGATTTGACGACAATCAAACGACTCGCAGATAATTGACTTGCCAACCAAGCCGCCAAGCTATCAGAACTAATATCCCAACTCGCAGGGACATTATCAGCATCTAGCTCTGCTAATAAGGGCGACCAGATAAGTACTTTTCCTTGCTGTAACTTTGCAGGAATGTCACTTAGAGAACTCACTAACTGTAAGTCTGCACACAGGCTTTGAAATAATACAGCCATTTGCTGCATCGCTAAAATAGCCATCACATGAGCCGCTCGATCATCGTAAAGCCATTGCTTCTGGGTGACTCGAACCTGCTCTGCAAAAACGCCACCCCCTGGTACAATAACCAACTTCCCCTGTCCTTGCTCACTTGCTAATTGCAAATACTCGCGTAAAAGAGGGCTGCTTAATAAGCTACCGCCTAATTTTAAAATGATCACCTACAACTCACTCTTATCAATCGCGTAATTGCTCTAATAAACGAATCATCGCAGCCGCCTTATCAAAACATTCTTGATATTCTGCTTCTCTGACAGAATCATTCACAATTCCTCCACCTGCCCAGAAACGAATGCTATTTTCTGAATGTACTAAGGTACGAATCGCAATATTACTATCCATATTGCCATCAAAGCCTATATAAGCAATAGATCCACAATAAACACCACGGCGATGCGGCTCTAATTCTTCAATAATTTCCATCGCACGGATTTTGGGCGCGCCTGTAATTGAGCCTCCAGGAAAACAACTGCGTAATAAATCAAGCGCATGCTTTCCTGCTTCTAATTCGCCTGTTACCGTACTGACAAGATGATGTACCGTGGCATAGCTTTCTACGGCAAATAATTCAGGCACTTTTACCGAGCCAGAAATGCAGGTTTTACTAATATCATTACGCAATAAATCAACGATCATGACATTTTCTGCACGATCTTTATGACTTTCTTGTAAATCAATAATTTGCTGCTGATTAGCCTCTGCTGTGGCTTTTCTAGGTCGCGTACCTTTGATGGGCTTGGTTTCTACCTTACCCTGTGAGACTTTTAAAAACCGCTCAGGTGAAGAGCTTAGCACTTGAACATCCGGTATATTCAAATAACTACTAAAAGGCGCTGAGTTTAATTCACGTAACTTTAAATAAGCCGCCCACGGATCACCCTGGCAACTCGCTACAAATCGTTGCGCTAAATTAACTTGGTAACAATCACCTTCTTTTAAATAGTCTTTAATCTTAGCAAACGCATCCGCATAACCGCTTGCCGTCATATTCGACTGAATATCACTGTTCACTTGAAACGGGCTAGGTTCTTTTAAATTTGGATAAGTACTAAACTGTGAAATGAGTGCTTGCCACTGCTCAGCTGTTCTTGCCCGACCGACCAAATAACTTTGCTGCTCTTGATGATCCACCACTACCGCCCAATGATAAATCCCTATAGCCATATCTGGTATATGCTCGGCATCTTGAGAAATTTCGGGCAAAGACTCTAAGCTGCGCCCTAAATCATAAGAAAAGTAACCCATTGCTCCGCCATTAAAAGGCACTTCTGCAAAGGCGGGCTGTGGATCTAAATGCTGTTTAATCAGTTCGAAAGGATCCTGCGTAGAGGTCACTTGACTCCCTGAGGTGGATATCAGTGTTACTTGCCCATTCGTCACTAGCGTGCAAACAGGATCAGCCACAAAAATATCATAGCGACCTTGGCGTTTTTCAGGTAAACCACTGTCTAAAAAAATCGCCCATGGCTGTTGTGCGATACTAGAAAATAAGCGCGCAGTCTCTGATAAATAAGGTAATACATAAAGCTGTTGTAGAGGGTGCGACATAACATCCATTAAATAAGGCGTACTGCATAGGGGTAAAGCGGGACTGGAGAAGTAATTTTAACAAAAATTACACTGTGACGAAGATTTAATCATGGTTTTTTTAGTCATTTATTGAATGACTAAGTTTGGTCAGAAAGACCGCGCAACAAATAGGCTAATTTGTTGCCTTTATTATTTCCGTAAAATAGCTAAAGACTCAGGAAAAAATTAGGGCATAAACTGATACAGTCCACGCCCTTCGCTTTTTCAACTAATAGCAAAAACTGCTTACACATTTAAGACGTAACAACAGTATGTAGAGTATGCACCGCATACCTCATGCTGGCAAAAGGTACGCAGTGCGATACCCTACGATAGTATCCATTAAGTTAATAACCCAAAGCTATATTAACCATGTTTTTTAGGTGTAATAGTCACTTCACAAAAATCATCACCATTAGCATTACATTTTGATTCAATCGCGCCCACACTTTCGCCTAAAAAGACTTCAACTGCACCTGAGACGATTCCTACTTCAAAGTGACAGATTTTTTTTCCAATATTAGGCATGCCTGCGCAAGTAATACATTCATCTAATTTAAAGATCATTTGACCTTCATCATTAGTGGTGACACTCAGAATTCCAATCCCACTATCTTCGACAAATTGAAAGATATTTTTCAAATATTCATCAAGGTCTTCTGTGTAAACTGATTTACCAACATCAATCCCTAGTTGCCGCCCTGCATGTTGAAAAACAACCCTAGACCCCATTGTGCCTAAAATTTCTTCTGCATGTAGCGCCGAGAATTGACGAAAAATACGAAAGACCGATAAGGGAACCGTGTCACCTAATATAGGACGGTCAATTTGAGAAAGTGCTTCGATACGATCCATCATTAACTCCAGATATTATTTAGCTTGTTTTTTTCAATAAAAAAGTCTGTGCTGACAGTATTCAAAATAAGTATGGATATATGTGTTCTTAACAAGGTCATTTTTATATTTTGATTAGTTATTTTTCAAAGAAGATGCAGAAAAAAACGTTAAAGTGTCAATCCAACACAAATTAAACTCATTTATCTGCTTAAGTACGATTAAAAGTTGCTTTATTATACTCTTAATTAATTAACTTTACAGCACCTCAGGCTACACATTAGTATATGAAAAAATAACGATATATCATTTTATAAGCGGGTTGAAAATCAAAACAAGCCCGTAATCACCCCAGAGTCGGTAATATCAATACGCTCAGCTGCAGGCACTTTCGGTAAACCTGGCATGGTCATCATATCACCCGCAATCAACACGATAAAACCAGCCCCATTGGCTAGCCTAGCTTCGTTAATAACTAATGTATGCCCTGTAGGAGCGCCTTTTAGCATAGGATTTGTCGAAAAAGACATCTGAGTTTTTGCCATACACACAGGAAATTCACCATACTGTTCCTGTAAAGTCTCAATCTCTGCTCTTACTTTAGCATTTGCCGTCACGTGTGTAGCACCGTATATTTTGCTCGCAATCGCCTCAACTTTTTGCCAAAGCGGCAGCTTGTCATCATAAACATAAGTACAACCAGGTTCACGATTATCAACGATATTTAGCACTTCTTTAGCTAAGTCTTCCGCACCTGCCCCGCCTTCTGCCCAGTGTTTAGAGACTACGCATTTTGCACCTAGTGCGGTACATTTTTCAATGATTAAAGCAATTTCCGCCTCTGTATCAAATGTAAAATGATTAATACACACCACGCAAGGTAAACCAAAATGCTGGGTAATATTAGTTAAATGTCGTTCTAAATTTGCAAAACCAACCTCTAAAGCCTCTAGGTTTTCATGATTTAAATCGTCTTTTGCGACACCACCATGTGATTTCAAAGCTCTTGCTGTGGCAACTAAAACCACTGCCGAAGGCTTTAAACCTGCCATACGACATTTAATATCAATAAATTTTTCCGCACCTAAATCAGCTCCAAACCCTGCTTCCGTCACCGTATAATCTGCCAGTTTCAAAGCCGTTTTAGTCGCTGTTACGGTATTACAGCCATGCGCGATATTGGCAAAAGGCCCCCCATGAATAATAACGGGGTTATTTTCCAAGGTTTGTACTAAATTAGGCTTAATTGCATCTTTTAATAAAGCCGACATTGCGCCTTGTGCTTTTAAATCACGCGCATAAATAGGCGTAACCGCATCAGTCTTATAAGCGACAACAATTCGCCCTAAACGCGCTTTAAGATCAGCACGACTCGTCGCTAGACATAAAATAGCCATAACTTCCGAGGCAACCACAATATCATAGCCATCTTCACGTAAATAACCATTCGCTGTGCCGCCTTGACCAATGGTAATTTTGCGTAAAGCGCGATCATTCATATCGACGACACGCTTCCATTTAATACGTCGCGCATCAATCTCTAAACTATTACCATGGGTAATATGATTATCCAACATGGCAGCAAGCAAATTATGTGCCACGCCAATGGCATGGAAGTCGCCCGTAAAATGCAAGTTAATATCTTCCATCGGCACAACTTGCGCATAACCGCCCCCTGCCGCGCCTCCTTTCATACCAAAGCAAGGCCCTAAAGACGGCTCACGCAGACACATCATAGTTTTTTTGCCCAGACGGTTTAAAGCATCGCCTAAACCCACAGTTGTCGTGGTTTTTCCTTCACCTGCAGGCGTTGGGCTAACCGCCGTGACTAAAATCAACTTGCCGTCTTTTTGCGCACTTAAGCTATCAATATACTCTAAAGATATTTTCGCTTTATAGTGCCCATAAGGCTCTAAATGCTCAGCAGGAATCGCTAGTTTTTCTGCCGCCAAGTCAATAATAGGGCGCATTTTTGCTTGTTGGGCAATTTCAATATCGGACATAGAGTTTCCTATGGTATTGGTTTAATATTTGATCATGAGAGGAACCGTGTAGGATGGGCAAAGAGGCTTTATCTCGTGCCCATCAAATGTAAGCGTGATAAAGATGGGCACGTCGTGCCTCCTTTGCCCATCCTACAAAATATTAGCTTTTTTGTTACTCAGGATACTCTCTACCTTAAGCATTAGCTAAAGGTACGCGATGCGTACCCTACATCTTAAGCTTGTAAGCAAAAAACTAATTACCATACACAGGAAAGCGTGCGCATAAAGCAATGACTTTTTCGCGTGTGGCTGTAATCACCGCCTCATCGTCCATATTTTCCATCACATCACACATCCAGCTAGCAATATCCGTCATTTCCGTTTCTTTAAAACCACGCGTAGTCGGTGCTGGTGTACCGACACGAATACCACTAGTGACGAATGGCGATTCTGGATCATTCGGTACGGCATTTTTATTAATCGTGATAAACGCTTTACCTAAAGCTGCATCCGCTGCTTTTCCTGTAATTCCTTTAGGAATTAAAGACACTAGCATTAAATGATTATCCGTTCCGCCTGAGACCACATCAAAACCACGTTCGATAAATACCGCTGCCATTGCACGTGCGTTTTTAACCACTTGCTCTTGGTAAGTTTTAAATTCTGGCAACATCGCTTCTTTAAAAGCCACCGCTTTTGCTGCGATCACATGCATTAAAGGGCCGCCCTGTATGCCAGGAAAAATATTAGAATTTAATTTTTTCTCTAAATCAGGGTTACTTTTCGCTAAAATTAATCCACCACGAGGGCCGCGTAAGGATTTATGCGTCGTACTGGTGACTACATCAGCAATTTGTACAGGATTAGGGTAAACACCTGCTGCGACTAAACCTGCGACATGTGCCATATCAACAAATAAATAAGCATCCACTTTATCAGCAATATCACGAAAACGCTGCCAATCCCAAATACGTGAATATGCCGAAAACCCTGCTACGATCACTTTAGGCTTATGCTCTAAAGCTAAACGTTCAACTTCATCATAATCAATTTCACCTGTTTCTGGGTGTAATCCATATTGAATCGCATTGTAAATTTTACCTGAGAAATTAGGCTTGGCTCCATGCGTTAAATGTCCGCCATCGGCAAGACTTAAACCTAAAATAGTATCACCTGGTTTAACTAAAGCCATAAACACCGCCATATTTGCTTGCGAACCTGAGTGCGGCTGTACATTCGCATAATCAGCACCAAATAATTCTTTAGCACGGTCGATAGCAAGTTGCTCAGCTTTATCGACATATTCACAACCCCCGTAATAACGCTTCCCTGGGTAACCTTCTGCGTATTTATTGGTGAGTGAACTACCTTGCGCTTCCATTACTCGTGGGCTAGTGTAGTTTTCTGAAGCAATTAGCTCAATATGGTCTTCTTGACGTTGACGCTCTTCTTCGATGGCTTGAAAAATTTCATCATCGAAACCTTGAATCGTCATGGATTTTTTAAACATTGTGTTCTCCTGATTGAGATATTTTGTATGATTTTTAAAAAGGTAAGATTTGTTTGCCAGCGTAGGGTGCATTCCATGTACCCTAGAGCCGCCAAGATTTACATGTTAGACTTCTCAATATGCACTGGCACGAAATACGATAAGATCTCGTCATTCCTGCAGTCTTTTAGCAGGAATCTATGTTCATCGTAGATTCCCGATAAAAGACTTCGGGAATGACGGGGTTAATTAAATTCAATGTGTAAACCGAGCAATGAAGGATGCCAATTTTTACGCCATTTCTTTAGCGAGTTTATAAACTAATTCAGCATCTAAAACATGCGTATTGTCTTCAAATAATTTAGCAATACAAGCACGGTGCAAAGCAAGTTTTAAAGAACCAAAACCCAACGCGCCCCAGACTATTTTGCCATGTCGCTGTCCCCCTTTATCCATCATATCAGTACCACCGATACCAATAGGAGGTGTGGCATTCGCATCCGCTAGCATTTCTAAATTAACATTATTTTCCCAGTGCTCAGCTCTTAATAATTCAATCCCTGCCGCACCTGTAGATAAAACAATATTCGCGTCTTGAATAATATCCCCACGCGCATCACTATCGGCTGCGGCTGCCGCCGTTAAATCCACATTAAAACGCTGTTTCATGGCCTCACAAGCTTGTTCAGAATTCGCCATTTTGCGCGATACAATCGTAACATCAGCCCCTTCTTGTGCAAGCATCGCGGCTGCTCGTTGTCCTACAGGACCAGTCCCTGCTAAAACCACCGCTTTTTTGCCTTGTAAGACACCGCTCACGGCTAATTTAGCAACTGCGGCGGCGGCCGTAGTATTACAACCATTACTATCCAGCATCACTGAGACTCGAAACCCTGAGAAAAAATGCGACTGTACCGCGCTTAATAAAGCTTGCCCTGCGACAATATCACCACCCCCAATAAAAATAGCGGTATTTTTCTTTGCCTTAGGCGGGCGTGTAAAAATAGTTCCTTCAACTAAAGAATGTACATTGTCAGGGGTAATTTGTGCATGTGGAATCACATGGTCAGCACCACCGTCATAGGCAACTACCGTATCAAAAGTAGAAGCATGGGAATCAGTATCGAATTGAAACAGCAATTTTTTCATTAGTGACCTAAATTTTTTACGATAAGCTGGCTACTCTATAACAAAAATCAGCGAATGCGTTTGAACGATTATAAAATCGCGCTATTATACCTCATATACAAAGTCGTACATGCTTTGTCTTCTCTCATTAGACACACACCACTTAGAGCTGAGGTTAACCATGAAAACACCTATTGATATAGCTGTCACAGGCGCAGCAGGACAAATCACCTATTCCTTATTATTTCGCCTCGCATCTGGAGAGGTATTTGGGCCAGATCAACCGATTATATTAAGGCTACTAGAAAT
This sequence comes from Methyloprofundus sp., assembly GCA_013138595.1. Classification (GTDB taxonomy): domain Bacteria; phylum Pseudomonadota; class Gammaproteobacteria; order Methylococcales; family Methylomonadaceae; genus Methyloprofundus. The sequence continues at coordinate 23,932 of WTCM01000253.1, forward strand.
CACCCCCGCCTTGCATCGCTTGCATGGCGTAAAAATGGAACTTAATGACTGTGCTTATCATTTATTAAAAGACACCATTCTCACTGATGACCCCATGGTCGCTTTTAAAAATGTCGATTATGCTTTTTTAATCGGTGCTAGACCACGCGGCCCTGGCATGAAGCGTAAAGACTTATTGGAATGCAATGCAGCTATTTTTTCCGAACAAGGTAAAGCCTTAAATGCGGTGGCGCACCGTCATGTTAAAGTCTTAATTACAGGCAACCCAGCCAATACCAACGCGCTGATTACACAACGTAATGCTCCCGATTTAAGCCCAAGCTGTTTTTCAGCAATGAGTATGCTGGATCATAACCGTGCGATTAACCAACTTGCTAAAAAATGCGGCGTACGTAGTCGACATGTACACAATATTATTGTTTGGGGTAATCATTCTGAAACCCAGTACCCCGACCTTACCCATGCAACGATTGATGACACACCCGCACTAGATTTAGTGGATGAAGACTGGCTAGAAAATCATTTTGTGCCTACCGTGCGTCACCGTGGCACTAGCGTTATTGAAGAGCGTGGCGGTATTTCCAGTGCGGCCTCAGCGGCTAATGCAGCGATTTGCCAAATGCGCTCTTGGGCATTTGGCACGGAGAGCAGTGACTGGATCAGCATGGCGGTGTGCTCAGATGGCAGTTATGGCGTGGCAGCAGGCTTGTTTTTTTCTTATCCTGTCCATGTTTCAAGCGCAGGCGTGGTGAGTATCGTGCAGGATTTAGCGCTGGATGATTTTAGCTTAGCTTGCATTAAGGCATCCGAACAAGAGCTATTGGAAGAACGTGAGGCGATTAAGCACTTGTTATAAACTAATGATAGATGAATGGTTAGCTTGCCAACAAGACGGCAGCCTAAGCTACGTAAATCTCGTCGGCTCTAAGGTGCATGGATAGCACCCTACGTGCTATTTAATTATATTCCCCTCTTAGATGACTGAACTTTAACCATGAATTTTTTCAAACGCCTGCATGTTGTTTACCTATTACGCCGTTACGCCATTAAACGAGATTTATGGGAGAAAGTATTCAATCAACTAGGCTTTTTAGAGAAAATGAGTTCGGTTGAAAAAGCACATTTTCGTGAACTGACGACCTTATTTTTATATGAAAAAAATATCTATGGCGCTCAAGAGTTTGAGTTAAACGAAGAAATGCGTGTAATCATTGCTGCACAGGCCTGTATTCCTATTATGCAGTTAGGCATAGACTTATTAGGTGGCTGGACGGACATTATCGTCTACCCTGCCGCTTTTCAAGTCAGTCGCGAACAATATGATGAGTTTGGTGTGGTACATCAAGAAGACAATATTTTAAGTGGCGAAGCATGGCAGCGAGGACCTGTTATCTTTTCTTGGCAAGACATTCAGCAAGATATGCAGCAATGGCAGAAAGGTCATAATGTCATTGTGCATGAAATTGCGCATAAACTCGATATGCGTAATGGCGTGGCAAATGGTATGCCGCCGCTGCATGTGGGTATGCAGTCAGCCGAATGGGCAAGCGCACTAGGTGATGCCTATAAAAAAATAAATCAACGCTTAGAAAGGCACCAGCCTATCGCTATCAATCCTTATGCGGCAACTAGCCCCGCTGAATTTTTTGCGGTGATTAGTGAATACTTTTTTTGCGCTCCTCAGATATTAGAGGAACGTTGTAGTGATGTGTATCAATTATTGTGTACTTATTATCAACAAGATCCGTTACAGCGTATGAGTAAGTAAGCTCTAATACCAAACCCCTGAATAAAGTGCTGGGTTACGCTTACAAAGCCGCCCCAACCTCACTACCATTAAGTTAAACTTTTGATATAGGATGTGTTGACGATAGGAAACGCATCAAAGATGCGTTTCGTGCCTCAACACATCCTATATTTTTTCCTTAACTTAACGGCAGTGACCCCAGCCTACGCTATGTATTCTCTGAGTGATCGTTATTCAAACATAAAAAAAGGGAGGCAAAAGCCTCCCTTTTTTATTGCTCAAGCAAACCTTAAAACTTATTTCATCGACACCCGTGTTGAGACACGAATACCATCAATCACAGAAACATAATCCGTTTCACCTAATGCTCTAGCGATATTACCCGCTGCAAGTTTAGCGCGGTCTGAATCTTCTGCTGTTTGGCTACCATCCGTGACAGCTAATAAATTAACGATAGTTTGTTCGCCCATTGGAGAAGCATCGACAATCACCGTTGATTTACCTGCGACAGGTTTAGCCGCTTTAAAAATAGCCTGATTAACTAATGGATTTACTTCTTTACCTTCTCTACGCAAAGCCGCAACCGTTTTAACCTCCAAACCTAAGTCTTTCACAGCCTCTTTCATGCTTGCACCTGCTAATAGGGCTTGTTTCACTTTATCAGCCGCTTGTTGTGCATTATCTTTCGCTTGCTGGGTTTTAATCGTCACAACAATACGTTGCTCTACTTCAGCTAAAGGTCTAGTTTCTGCTGGCTGACGATCTAATAAACGTAAAACAACAATACGATCATCGCCTAACTCGACAGGTTCACTATTATTACCTTTGATCACAGCATCAGAAAATGCGATGTCTCTAATCGCTTGCTCTGTCGCAACACCTTCACCCGCACTACGTGTAAAAAGTGCTGTTTGCTTAATCTCTAAACCTAAGTCATCTGCAACGGCTAATAAATTATCTGAATTTTCAAAACTTAATTCAGTCAGTGATTCACCTAATTCATAAAAAATAGTTTCCGCTTCTGCTTGCTTAACCGCAGTAAGCACTTCTTCTTTAGCGGCTGCAAATTCTTGCGTGGTCGCCCCGACCAACTCAGTTACCATAATAATGTGATAACCAAAAGCTGATTTAACAGGTGCCGATATTTCGCCTAATGTTAATTCAGAAGCCGCTTTTTCAAACGCAGGCTCCATCACGCCTATTTCAAATAAACCTAAATCACCACCGCTCTTAGCCGTCAAAGTATCATCTGATAACATCTCTGCTAGCTCTGCAAAAGAGTGTTGTGCCAAACGTAATTTAGCCGCGTGTGCCTTCGCTAAAGCTTGCTCTTCAGTCGTCTCTGCCGTTTTTGCAAACAGGATATGACTAATTTTGCGTCGCTCTTTAGTTGAATAAAGTTCAATATTTTCCTGATAAAAGTTATTTAACTGCTCCTCAGTAGGTGCAACATCTTTCATCAATTCAGTCATACTTAATTCAATATATTCTACTGATACTTGCTCAGCAGTTTTAAAATCTGCCGTATGCTGTTGATAGTAACTATTAATCTCTTCCGCAGACGGTGTGGTAATCACAGGGCTTACATTAATCGTTGCGTATTCAATTGATCGGGTTTGATTTTGAATCTTAAAGAAACGCGCAATATCCTGCTCAGAAACAAAACTTGTTTCAGTCACTGCTTTTTGATATTGCTCCATTAATAAGGCTTTACGAATACGTGCGACAAACTGAGCTGAAGACATGCCCTGCTGCCCTAACATCGTTTCATATTGCTTTTTATCAAACTTGCCATCATTGTGAAAATATTGCATTGCAGCGATATATTGTCGTACCGTATCATCCGTCACAGAAAGCTTCTCTGCTGTCACATGCTGTAATAAAAGCTCATCACGAATCAATTTTTCTAGTGCTTGCTTTTTTAACACTTCTTCAGGCAATTGCATCTGTGCATATTGCTGCTTAAATTGCGCATAAGCTTGGCTGACCTCTCTCTGACCAAATTCCTTATCTCCAACGACCACTAAAGCACTTTCTTGCCCACCCTCGGTATAATTCTGCAGTCCCCATAGTGCAAAAGGTACACAAATTAATATCAAAATTACCCAAGCAAAAGTACCTTGTGATTTTTCTCTTATTTCTGTCAGCATCAAATTAGCCTTATTCGATTAATTAACTTAGCTTATATACTTCGCCAAGAAGTATCCCCTACTCATAGTTTAAGATTTATGCAGGTCTTACTATATAATATAGTAAGCACTCAAACCTTAAGTCCCTGTTTCTCTTATTTAAAAGCTTAACTTTTAAATTTTACTACAAAACCTATACAAAGCGAATAAGCCACCTGTACAAATAATTTAAACAAAAAAAAACCCCGAACCATAAGGTCGGGGTTTTAGAATATGGCGGAGCGGACGGGATTCGAACCCGCGACCTCCGGCGTGACAGGCCAGCATTCTAACCAGCTGAACTACCGCTCCAAGTCTTAGTCTTTGGTGGGTGATGAGGGGTTCGAACCCCCGACCC
>WTCM01000209.1 GCA_013138595.1 Methyloprofundus sp.
AAGTACTGAGTGCCTATATTGCTCGCTCCGTGCTTGACTAAGGTCGCAATAGCGCCCGTGAGTTTATTTTGATGACGTAGCAGAATGTAGTGGCGCGGGTTAGTAAAGATAAGGTCTAATTGATTTGCCGCAACGGCGACTTCCATTTCTGCAAGCGTTAAAATATGTAACTTAACTTCACAACAAGCTAGCTGCTGATTAAGGTAATCGACTAAAGGCTGGTAACGCGCTAGCATGACGGGTTTAGGTCGATAAGCAAAAACACCTAGATTCAGTGGTTGTGCAGCTTGTAGCATTGCACTACTCAGCATTAACACCAACACAACACAAAACTTGAATAAATAGGTCACTAGAGCCAACTTGCTTAAAAATTGAAAAATCACTCTATATCATCAAATTAGAGCGATCTAATGCTAACATAAAATCAGCTTAATCTGTTGATATAAAATATCTGCCTGAAATTATAAGTGATCGATACAGTAAGCGATATGCCAGATAAGTGACTTTGTATACTCTGTCAATATAAGTCACGACTACAACTATCAATACAGCATTAAAAACCCAATAGACAAAATAGAAATGTAAATGCTACACTGCATACTCGCTCCCAGTCAGATTTAAGCTAACAATATGCCTGAACCCAAATACTTTTTAAGCCTAAAATGGAAATTTTCGCTATTTTTTGGGGTCATTCTCATTGCTCTTTACAGCCTTTATTCTTATCTTGCTTATCACCAAGCGGTAGAAAACTTCACTCGAAGTCGTTTGGTTGCCGTAGAAAATCAAATCAATATTGCGCGCGCTTTAACTCAAAGCTCTTTCACTACTTTAGATCGATTTTCAGAGTCCGTCTCTTTAATGCATGAAAAAACGGTCATGAAAGCCTCTGCAGACGAAGGTTTTATTAATTCGATGCGCGCTAACAAAAATCACACTGAACAAAAAATATTACTCATCATACAGCTATTCAATGATCATTGGGAGCAATGGCAAACGATATGGCAACTAGATAATGTCATTATCTACAACCAACAAGGCATTCGTATCAAAGCCTGGGGGCAAAACATTAATCATTCAGATTTAATTTTTCAAGTACTCTCTGACAAACAAACCAAGTCTCAAATTATCTGTCAAAAAAAGTGTTTCCAAATGATGATTACCCCTATTTCTTCAGGCTCTGAATTAGTGGGTGCATTAGGTATTTCCTTATCATTATCAGATACTTTAGACACTTACCAAGCCGCTATTAACAGCGATATAGCAGTCATAAATCACGACACCGACAGTGAGTTTTCATCCGCTAGCTATAGCAATCCTAATAATAAAATTAGCTGGAATGATATACATTCAAACTACCCACTAAAGGAACTTACACAACAAGCTGTTAACTTTAAAAAAGCGCACAAACAATATGAAGTCCGCGCCTTTCCGGTTAGTCAGTCACAAAAAGCGCCCTATTTCCTTATCATTAATGATGTCACGGAAAAATACCAACACTTACAGAATAAGTTCTCCTCTTTAGCTATTACAGGTCTTCTAGGTTTACTGATAGCACTGATATTTTTACTGATTAGCATTCAATATGCCTTGGCAAAAATATCCACCCTTTCTAAAGCACTCCCACTCATTACTCAGCAACGCTATCAAGCGTTTAAAAGCACACTAAACTACAAAGCCCACCCTCTTTTTGGCGATGAACTAGACCAACTCTCTTCCACCGCAACTCAAGTAGTTGTTGAACTAGAAGATTTTCAAACAAATACCCAAGAAGCAAGAAACTTATTAATTAATAAAACACTGGAATTACAAAGCGAAAGAGATTTCAGTACACAGTTAATTAACACGGCTCCTATTATTATCATTACTCAAAATGCCGCTGGCGAAATACTGTCTATTAACCAAGAAGGGCTTCGAGATATACACTTACACCCTGATGATATTTTAGGTAAAGAATTTTCTGAGTTAATTCCAGAAACTGAAACAGAGCACCTTTATAAACTCATTAAACTGAGAACCCAAAATACGCATCAAGAAATTAGTTTTAGTGGTCGCTTAAACCTACAGTCAGAAGAGCTCATTTTTATAGACTGGATCCATACAACCTTTCATGAAACGATCTCTAACCAAGAGGCCGTTATCTTAAGCTTAGGGGTCGATGTCACCGACCGACATAATGCCGACAAACAACTTATTTGGCTAGCAAGCCACGACCAATTAACAGGGCTTAGCAATCGGCGTTATTTTCAAACAGAATTTGACACCATGCTTAGCATTGCCAAACGCTATCACGAACAAGTGGCTTTATTGTATTTAGATTTAGACCAGTTTAAAGTCATCAATGATAGTTATGGGCATAAGGCAGGAGATGAATTATTACAAACTATCACCCAGACTTTAAGCCAACTAAGTCGTGAAGGAGACTTGCTCAGTCGTATTGGAGGAGATGAATTTGCTTTAGTCATGCCAACGACAACACAAGAAGATACAGAGACATTTGCTAAAGAACTACTGCACACCCTAAAAATACTTGATTATAAGATCAATGAACGCTCTCACCCCATTAGCTTTAGCATCGGTATTGCTATTTACCCTGAACATGGTAAAACCCAGCAAGAGCTCCTCGCTAATGCTGACTTAGCAATGTATCAGGCAAAAAAACTTGGGCGTTCTCGTTATCATGTTTATAATTCTGACTTTGAGTATCAAGCCATCCTGACAGAACAATTACGCTGGAAGCATGTTATTGAACGTGCTATGGAGGAAGATCAGTTTGTATTATTTTTCCAGCCTATCTTAGATATAAAAAATCAAGTCATCAGCCATTACGAGTGCTTGCTACGCATTGAACTAGAGAGCGGTCGCATACTAATGCCCGCAGATTTTATCAACCATGCCGAAGAAACAGGCATTATTGAACAACTGGATCGTATCGTACTCAAAAAAGCGATCCAGCAACATTTAACACTACAAAAACAAGGAAATAATGCCAAGTTAACGATCAATATCTCAGGTACCTCAATGAATAATATTGAGCTTTTAGGCTATATAAAGGCACTCTTAGCACAAACAGGCGTGAAACCAGAATTGCTTATTTTTGAGATTACTGAAACCTCTGCCGTCTCAAACTTTGCATCAGCGGAAATGCTGATTAGTCAAGTAACGGCATTAGGCTGTCAGTTTGCCCTAGATGATTTTGGCGTAGGATTTTCCTCATTTTATTACTTAAAGTCTCTCGCTGTAGACTATGTAAAAATTGACGGTTCTTTTGTTCGGCAAATGGATATTAATGAAGATGACAGAATTTTTGTCAAGGTACTGACTGAGGTGTCGCAAGCATTTGGCAAAAAAGTCGTGGCTGAGTTTGTAGAAAACAAAGAGATTTTAGAGCTACTAAAACAACAAGGCGTGGAGTATGCACAAGGTTTTTATATCAGCAAACCTTTACGTAACCCTTTAGATTTAAGGCTAGTTAAGGGGATAATAGAGAATAAATAAATCTACCTATTGAGCTATCAAAAAGACCAATACCAAAACATAGGAGCTGGTGAAAATATTATGTGTCGCTAGGGGGAGCCCCAGCCTATAAAAATTCGCCCAAAATACGTTTTGGACTCCAGTTTGATAATACTTTCATAGCTCCATCATTGTAGATCCAGTTAGATTCTTGTGGCACAGCAATAAAACACCCTAGGGTATTCAAGAAATCCCAGGTTATGCTACCCGCTCTACTACAAACCATCAATTAATAAAACTTTATCACTGATTAAAACGTCAAGCTATTCCAAACAGCTAAGGTTGGTTTTGATTGATTCATGGTATAAAAATGTAATCCAGGTGCGCCATTATCCAATAAATCTTGGCATAACTTAGCAACAACATCTTCACCAAAAGCCATCACTGAAGCTTTATCATCACCAAAAGACTCTAAGGTTTTACGCATCCAGCGTGGAATATCGGCTCCACACATATCAGAAAAACGAAATAATTGTGAGTAATTAATAATCGGCATAATCCCTGGCACAATGGGAATATCAATCCCATTTTTTTCACATTTATCCAGAAAATAAAAATAGGCTTCTACATTGTAAAAATACTGAGTAATCACGGCATCCGCACCTGCATCCACTTTACGCTTAAAATTATCAAAATCGTCCTTAGCATTATTCGCTTGTGGATGAATTTCAGGATAAGCCGCGACATGAATTTGAAAATGATCGCCTGTTTCTGCACGAATAAAATCAACTAATTCATTCGCATAACGGAACTCACCAGCTGACAAGGTACCCGAAGGTAAATCACCCCGCAAGGCAACAATTCTGGAAATATCGTGCTCACGATAATGGTTTAATATCTCGCGAATATTTTCTTTGGTAGAAGCGACACAAGATAAATGCGGCGCAGCGGACACTCCATTTTGTTGAATTTTAACAACAGTATCATAAGTGTTATCGCGCGTAGAGCCTCCAGCGCCAAACGTCACTGAGAAAAAATCAGGGTTGAGCGGTGCTAAATCAGCATGCACTTGCTCTAAATTAATCACTCCTTGCTCTGTTTTCGGAGGAAAAAATTCAAAACTAAATAACTGAGAAGTATTTTCTGTTAACGACATAATTAGAATTTAAAATATTTTAAACGACACTAACGTCATAAAACCAAGTAACTATTTATTAAACTTAGTGAAATTTATAGTGGGGAGAATAATAGGTAAAAACCCAGAATTAAGGGTTAAGTTACTTATATAAGCCCTTAAAAATGGATATGCAATGGCAGGAGCATTAACTTTAACAAAATGAGAAGTTTTAAATTCTTCATCAATCTCAGCATCAACAGAAAATCGTGCCGCATACTCAAGTAATAAAGAAAACTCCTCATTATTTAAAGATAGCTTAAAAATAATGACAAACTCATTCGAATTCGACTTAGAAAAAACAGGTGAAAATGAAATATCAAAATCCCTTAAATTTATATTTTCTTCTTGAGAAGTCGCATCAAAATTAAGCTGAAATACCTGAGTATCAAGAAATGTAATATTCATATAACTCAAGCCGCAAGCAACAATTGCTCATCATTACTAGCATAGACATCATTTATTCCTTGATTGCTCAGCTCCTTATTTTTGTAGTATTCATGCCCTAATAACTCTTCATATTTTGCATATTCAAGCTCTACAATAAATTTGCTATACAAATTTATTGTAGTAAACATTTCAATTGTCGGTCCTATATTTTTCTCCATAGATTGATACTCTTTTAAAAAAGTGGCATCATCTATATTACTAAATATATCACCTATAAGTTCTAATGATTTTTCGTGATTTTTTTTCATTTTACTCACCTCTATTTTAGATTAGCAAATTGCTATATTTAAAACTGCTGTGGATGAACAACTTCCTTATTATGTATGCAATGACTAGCAAATTCAAATAAACAAAGCTGCTGCCTTGTTACGAGAGGTAATTTCTCTCCTCCCCCTCTTTCCGTAAATAAAACTTTAGATTCTGAATAAGCATCTTGCGCTTTAATCGCACAATATGGAAATATATCTTGATTTTCTTCTGCTTCTTTTCTATAAAAAGAAAGTACAGCATTAACCGTTGGAGGTTTTGCTTTTGGATCTGCTTCTTTTAATTTTTGATAAAATAGATGTAATATTTCATCAAAATACAACTGATCTTCAACTGAACCGACCAAATCAAGGAGCAAATCATGCTCAATTTTAACTAAACATTTAAGGATTGCATAATCACCCTTGACTGAAGACTTCCCCCATTTATGAGCAAATTTCATACTATCTGTCCAAAAATAATACCCTTGAGTTAACCACTGCCGCTCATTTAATTCACTAAGAAAAGGAGCATTATTGAAAACATGCTCCTTTCCACCTGTAATTTTACATGAGTGATAACTCCGTATATTCAGTATATTCTGAGTCACTTTATAAGATATAGCCTAAAAGCTTCTATTAATTAGTAACGGTAATGATCAGGCTTATAAGGACCTTCAACAGGTACGCTAATGTAATTTGCTTGCTCTTCTGTCAATTGCGTTAATTGCACACCCAATTGCGCTAAATGAGAACGCGCTACTTTTTCATCTAATTTCTTAGGCAAAATATACACTTCATTCTTATAGTTAGCTGCATTATCCCAAAGTTCCATTTGTGCTAGCACTTGGTTACAGAAAGAATTCGACATGACAAAACTAGGATGCCCTGTTCCACAACCAAGGTTTACTAAACGCCCTTCTGCTAATACAATGATTTTTTTACCATCTGGAAAAATCACATGATCCACTTGTGGCTTGATGGTATCCCATTGATACTGACGCAATGCAGCAATTTCAATTTCAGAATCAAAATGTCCAATATTACAAACAATCGCATTATTTCTCATTGCCTGCATATGACCATGATTAATAATATGGTAGTTTCCTGTCGCCGTCACAAATATATTTGCTAAGGGCGCGGCTTCTTCCATTGTGACAACACGGTAACCTTCCATAGACGCTTGTAATGCACAAATAGGATCAATTTCTGTAATCCAAACCGTTGCACCTAAACCACGTAAAGATTGCGCACAACCTTTACCGACATCACCGTAACCACAAACCACGGCAATTTTACCTGCAATCATGACATCGGTTGCACGTTTAATACCATCCACTAAAGACTCACGACAGCCGTATAGGTTATCGAACTTAGATTTAGTCACTGAGTCATTCACGTTAAACGCAGGTACTTTTAAAGTCCCTTTGGTCACCATTTCGTATAAACGTAAAACACCTGTGGTAGTTTCTTCAGATAAGCCTTTAACATCAGCCATTAATTCAGGAAACTTATCATGCATCATCACGGTTAAGTCACCACCGTCATCCAAAATCATATTAGGTCTCCAACCATCAGCCCCAATAATCGTTTGCTCAATACACCACTCTGCTTCTTCTTCTGTTTCACCTTTCCAAGCGAACACAGGAATACCTGCTGCCGCCATTGCTGCTGCTGCATGATCTTGAGTAGAAAAGATATTACAAGATGACCAACGAACTTCTGCACCTAATGCGGTTAAAGTCTCAATTAATACCGCTGTTTGAATGGTCATGTGTAAACAACCTGCAATACGCGCACCTTTTAAAGGTTGCGCCGCACCAAATTCTTCACGTAAAGCCATTAAACCTGGCATTTCTGTTTCAGCAATTAAGGTTTCTTTACGCCCCCATTCTGCTAGGGACATATCCGCTACTTTGTAATCTTCACTCATTTTTTTTCCTAATTTATATATATTCTGTTGCTACACATCACTAAACACAAGCCCAAAATTCATTTTGGGGTTCTTATATGCTTATGTACAAAGAGGGCGTTTAAATGCCTGCCGCATCTTTTAATGCATCGACTTTATCCGTTTTTTCCCAGCTAAATGTTTCTTCTGTACGACCAAAATGTCCGTATGCAGCCGTTTTCAAGTAAATAGGCCTTAATAAATCCAACATAGCAATCAAGCCTTTAGGACGCAAATCAAAAACATCGCGAATAATATCTACTAAACGCTCTTCGCTAATTTTTCCTGTCCCAAAAGTCTCCACACTGATAGACGTTGGCTCGGCAACCCCTATCGCATACGACACTTGGATTTCACAACGCTCTGCCAAACCCGCCGCAACAATATTTTTAGCGACATAACGACACATATAAGCCGCTGAGCGATCTACTTTTGAAGGATCTTTCCCTGAAAAAGCGCCACCACCATGACGTGCCATACCACCATAAGTATCCACAATAATTTTGCGCCCTGTGAGACCACAATCTCCTACAGGCCCGCCGATAATAAACTGCCCTGTTGGGTTAATAAAATACTGAGTATCTGCATGCAGCCATTCTTTTGGTAAAGTCGGTAGAATGATTTCATCCATGACCGCTTCTTCTAGAAGCTTACCACCCATTTCAGGTGAATGCTGCGTGGATAATACAATCGCATCAATCGCTACAGGCTTGTTATTTTCATAACGGAAAGTAATTTGACTTTTTGCATCAGGGCGTAACCATGGCAAAGTACCATTCTTACGTACTTCTGCCTGACGTTTCACCAATAAATGCGAATAAGTAATCGGAGCCGGCATAAACACTTCTGTTTCATTACTGGCATAACCAAACATTAAGCCTTGATCACCCGCGCCTTGCTCATGGTCATCGCTATCATCTACACCTTGTGAAATATCAGGAGATTGCTTACCAATAGCATTTAAAACAGCACAACTTTCATAGTCAAAACCCATTTCTGAGCTGTTATAACCAATTTCTTTCACCACCCCTCTGACAATTTCTTCCGTATCAACCCAAGCATCGGTAGTGATTTCACCTGCAATAATCACCATACCTGTCTTCACCAGTGTTTCACATGCCACACGTGATTTTGGATCTTGGGCTAATAAAGCGTCTAAAATTGCATCAGAAATTTGATCTGCAATCTTATCGGGATGACCTTCTGAAACAGATTCAGAAGTAAAAATATAATTATTACTCATATATTATGGTCCTTCTTTAACAAGGGATAAATATCACCTGAAATATGATATTTCAGGTATAAAAAAAGGCTGCATATAGCAGCCTTTCTATAGATGGTGGGCCCTCCCAGACTCGAACTGGGGACCTGCCGATTATGAGTCGGATGCTCTAACCAACTGAGCTAAGGGCCCTAAACTTTTTAGAGATTATTCAGTATCCAGAAAACACCGTAGTTGATCTGAACGTGATGGGTGGCGCAATTTACGTAATGCTTTTGCTTCAATTTGACGAATACGCTCACGCGTCACATCAAACTGCTTACCCACTTCTTCTAAGGTATGGTCAGTATTCATATTAATACCAAAACGCATACGCAATACTTTTGACTCACGTGCCGTTAGCCCGGCTAACACACCTTGAGTCGACTCTTTCAAGCCCTGTATTGTAGCAGACTCTACAGGTGAAAGCATCTTAGAATCTTCAATAAAATCCCCTAAATGCGAATCTTCATCATCACCAATCGGCGTTTCCATGGAAATTGGCTCTTTGGCAATTTTTAACACCTTACGAACTTTATCCTCAGGCATATCCATTTCCACCGCAAGCTCTTCTGGCGTAGCTTCTCTGCCTTTTTCCTGCATAATTTGCCTAGAAATACGATTTAGCTTATTAATCGTTTCTATCATATGCACAGGAATACGAATCGTTCTTGCCTGATCAGCAATTGAGCGGGTAATCGCCTGACGCACCCACCATGTTGCATAAGTTGAAAACTTATAACCACGACGATACTCAAACTTATCCACCGCTTTCATTAAACCAATATTACCTTCTTGAATAAGATCCAGGAATTGCAAACCACGGTTGGTATATTTTTTTGCAATTGAAATCACTAATCTTAAATTAGCTTCAATCATATCTTTTTTAGCACGTCTCGACTTCGCTTCACCGATAGAAACACGACGACTAACATCTTTCAGCTCAGTAATAGCAAGACCTTGTTCTTCTTCAATATTTGAAAAATGTGCTTGTGCCCTTTTAATTTCCTTATCTTTTTCTTTAAGTACAACGGCAACATCTGCATCAGCTGAGGCATATTTAGAAAGCCATTTTAAGTTCGCCTCATGCCCAATAAAGCTTTTAATAAAATCTTGACGATTTATTTTTGCTTGCTTCACGCAAATACTGAGCACGTTTCTTTCTTGCTCACGGATCTCGTTAGCTACTTTTGAGACGGCTGCAATTTGCTTTTTAAAATATAAGGGAGCCCATTTAATCTCCAGAAAACGTGCTGCGAGCTCATCGAGTGCTGCATCCGTTTTCTCATGCTTATAGCCATTCTTTTTGAGTGATGCTTCAACAGCAGTGTATGCATTTTTAATCGCTGCGATTTTCTCTCGCCCTTCTTCAATCGTAGGACCTGTAGGCTCTACAACCTCTTCTTCTTCAGCATCTGCAGCCTTGTCGGCTGGTGTTGGGGCAACCCTAGAATCATCATACTCAGGCTCATTAGGATCAATAAAGTCATTGATAATATCGGTTAAGCGCAAACCACCTTCTTCACCCACTGTGGCAAAATCACTCAACAAGGTTTCAACCACAAATCTTGAGCGCGATACCGCACACACAATTTGGCGCTGACCTTCTTCTATTCTACGGGCAATTTTTAATTCTTCTGGGCGTGTCAATAAACCCACAGAGCCCATTTCTCGCATATACATTCTGACAGGGTCAGTCGTACGACCAAACTCACTATCAACTGACGCTAATGCCGCTACCTCTTCAGCATCATCTTCATCTTCATCACTGACTTCTTCAGACAAATCCTCATCATCAAGCGCTGATTCATGCACCTTGATACCAAGGCTGTTAATCATGCCAATAATGTCTTCAATTTGATCTGGGTCAACAATATCATTTGGCAAGTGATCATTAACTTCCGCATAAGTTAAATAGCCTTGCGCTTTCCCTTTAGCGATAAGTTGTTTAAGTTGAGATTGTTGTTGTTGTTGATTCATGTTTTACTCTTATAAAATCTATACCAAACAGTACCAGTATTAAGTAAAGTTGCGTTATTTAGGGTTATTAATTAAGTTGCGCAATTCCTGAAGCTCAGCATCGCTTAAGCCTTCTACTTGTTGCTTTGCATTTAATTCTAAAAAACGACCATCTCGCCCTTGTTGCAGCAGTCTATCTATAGCACCTGAAAATTCATCTTTCAAACCCAGCTCTGGAATAAGAAAATCATGGTTCATCATGATATTAATATATTTCTCAGACTCTTGACCTCTAAAAGATTCGACTAGTTGAGACTGGTTGATATTGGGATGCTGGGCAATAATTTCAAGCACCTGACGCAATAAATCTACACCCGCCAAATTAACCACCGCCCAGTTGATCTCTTTTTGCTCAATCACCTCTATAAATTCAGGGTTTTGCAATAGCAAAGAGACAACCACCCTCATAGGTGATAATTTCTTATCTGCCTGTGATTGTCTATATCTCTGGCTTTTAAGTGTAGTTGCTTTTGGATAAAACTCTAGTTTTTCAATTTTAGATAAGCTTTTTAACTTATCCTGCATTAAGTCTTGAAAAATACCGTTAGGTAATTTCTCCAAGTATCCCCTTGCCTTACTCACTAAACTTGCACGCCCTTCCATGTCACTCAAATTCAAGCCTTGACTGAGACGTTCAAAAAAATAATCTGATAAGGTTTGTGCGGAACTGACACGCGACTCAAAAGCCTCCAAACCCTCTTCTCTCACTAAGTTATCGGGATCAACGCCCGTACTTAACTGCATAATTCTGACTTGCCGACCATCACGCAAACAAGGGAGTGCCGATTCTACCGCTCGCCAAGAGGCCGCCTTCCCTGCTTTATCGCCATCAAAACACAGGACTAGCTCCGAACTAAAACGGAACAATAATTCCAAATGATCTTTAGAGGTTGCCGTTCCTAGGGTTGCCACGGAATAGCCTAAACCAAATTGAGCCAATGCAATAACATCCATATAGCCCTCAACCACCACAATACGCTCTGGCTTAGAGTTTTTACTTAGTAATTCATAAAGCCCATAAACTTCACGTCCCTTGTGAAAAACACTGGTCTCTGGAGAATTTAAATATTTAGGCAAAGAATCATCCAGCACTCGACCACCAAAGCCAATCACTCGACCTCGTCTATCGCGTATAGGAAATATAACTCGCCCACGAAAACGGTCATACGTCGAACCATTTTCTTTTGCGACCGCCAGCCCCGCTTCAATGAGCGCCTGCGGCTTAAATTGCTTACTTAAGGCATCCCAGCTATCTGGCGCATAGCCTAACTGAAACTCACGCGCTACTTCCCCCGTTAAGCCACGAGATTTAAAGTAATCCACGGCGACTTTAGCAGCCTCATTATCTCTTAGCTGGTCGATATAAAAACTAGCCGCTTGCTCAAGTAATTGATAAACTTCAGTGACATTATTTTTTTTGATAGGAGCAGAACCTGACTCCCTAGGCACTTGCACGCCCACAAAATCAGCTAAATCTTCAACAGCCTCAACAAAGCCAAGGTGACCATGCTCCATTAAAAAAGTAATCGCATTCCCACCTGCGCCACAACCAAAGCAATGGTATAACTGCTTGCTACGTGTGACGGCAAAGCTCGGTGTTTTTTCAGTATGAAAAGGACAGCGAGCGACGTAACTACTACCTGCCTTTTTCAGCGGTACATAAGAATCAATCAGGTCAACAATATCGACTCTAACTAAAATATCATCAATAAAAGTCTGAGGAATTTTACCCGCCATAAAATCAGTAACAGCTTAAGCAGTCGCTAGTAATTCCTTGATTTTCACACTGACCACAGCCATATCAGCACGCCCTTGCATGGCCGGTCGTAATATTCCCATGACCTTTCCCATATCCTTAATAGAACTTGCTGAGCTATCGCTAATCGCTGCTTGCACCATCTCGGCAATTTCTTCTTCAGTCAGCGCTTGAGGTAAAAAGTCTTGTATCACCAACACTTCTGCTTCTTCAACTTCGGCTAAATCGACTCTATCCGCATCACGGTATTGACGTATCGACTCTCTACGCTGCTTAAGCATTTTGTCCAATACGGCAAGTACTTGTGCATCATCTAGCTCAATACGTTCATCTACTTCTTTTTGCTTAATGGCTGACATGATTAATCGGATAACGCCCAAACGGGATTTATCGCGATTTCTCATTGCCTGCTTCATTTCGTCTTTAAGACGCGCTTGCATAGTTGCCATCAGACTTACAGCTGTGGGCGGCCACGACGCAGATTTTTCAGTGCGTAACGCTCACGAGATAATTTTTTCAAGTGACGCTTTACTGCTGCTGCTGCTTTACGCTTACGTTCAGCCGTTGGTTTTTCATAAAATTCACGACGACGTACTTCAGATAAAACACCCGCTTTTTCACAAGAGCGTTTAAAACGGCGTAGAGCCATATCAAATGGTTCGTTTTCTTTAACTTTAATTGCAGGCATAAAATATTCCAGTTTGCTAAAATTTAATTTCTTACTATACTACTAACTGCTCTAAAATGTCAGCTAGCGAAAACCCTCAATTATAACAGCATTTTTATAAAATCCAAAACAATGTATATTCTCGGCATAGAAACTTCCTGCGACGAAACCGGTGTGGCTATTTATCATAGTGACAAGGGGCTCATACACCACTGCTTATATAGTCAAATTGCCATGCATAATGAGTATGGCGGCATTGTACCTGAGCTTGCCTCACGCGATCATATACGCAAGCTTATTCCACTGATTGATGAATGCTTGCAACAAAGCCAGCTCAACAAACAAGATATTGCAGGCATTGCCTATACAGCAGGCCCTGGTTTAATCGGCGCTTTGCTGGTCGGTGCAGCGACCGCAAAAAGCCTTGCTTGGTCTTGGGACATTCCGGCCATTGGTGTACACCACATGGAAGGACATTTGCTAGCTCCCATGTTAGAAGAACAGCCTCCCGCCTTTCCTTTCGTCGCACTTTTAGTGTCTGGTGGGCATACACTTTTAGTGGAAGTTAAAAGCATCGGTGATTACCAATTATTAGGTGAGTCATTGGACGATGCCGCAGGTGAAGCATTTGATAAGGCCGCAAAATTACTAGGACTCGCCTACCCAGGAGGGCCACTTTTATCAAAACTCGCGCAAAAAGGCCAAGCAAATCGCTTTAAATTTCCACGCCCTATGACCGATCGCCCAGGGCTAGATTTCAGCTTTAGCGGTTTAAAAACATTCACCATGAATACTTATCATAAGACGGAGAAAACCGAGCAAGATAAGGCAGATGTTGCACGCGCTTTTGAGCAAGCGACAGCAGAGACCCTTGCAATAAAATGCAAACGCGCACTCAAGCAAACGGGCTTAAAACGATTAGTTGTCGCAGGTGGAGTGAGCGCCAATACCACTATTCGCCAAACCTTAATAGCAATGGCTGACAAACAAAGAGCAGAAGTCTTTTTTCCACGCCCTGAATTCTGCACGGACAATGGTGCAATGATTGCTTACGCCGGCTGCCAGCGCTTACTCGCTGAACAAACAGAATCATTAGAAATTAATGCACGACCGCGCTGGCCGATTAATGAGCTACTGTAATACTCTACGCTCTACGCTCTACGTAAGCTGAGTTTGGGATAACGCTGCGTACAAACAAGCCCTGTCATTTCAGCAGTATTTTAACTGTGAAAGTAATAGGGTACACACCGCAACCTTAGCATTTGCTAAAGGTACGCGATGCGATACCCTACTTTTCTACATGAAGATTCACCCGAAACGGGTTTTGGACTCCCTTACAGACTACCTGTATTAGAGTATTTTCTTAGCGGTGCCAACGATGTGCAATAAACTCCACCGCTTCTTGAATATTCAAATCCCGCGTGCCACCGCCAGTGCGTAAGAAAAACTTGGGATGATGCCCTTGCTTAAGAAAAACAGGGCGTGGCGAGGCAAGTATAATCAAACGACAAACATGTTTACCGTCAACCACATGGAATAAGATTTTAATATATTGGCATAAGTCTGCACCTAAATTTGCCGAAACAGCCGTTACAATCGCCTGCTCGTAACCATCTTGGTCTTGACGCTTTAATGATTGGTAATCTTTCTCTAAACCTATAATTTCACCACTATCAGAGACACCTATTAATAAAGTACCTCCCGTTGAGCTATTCAAATACCCTGCTAGGGTTTTTAATACAACAGCTTCCAAGGCACGATTAACGCGATCTTCCACTAAATCCCAGCGCAAAGAAGATTTAAATTCCAGCAACGGGCTTTCGCCTTGGATAATGAGCGTACGTAAATCCACAGATAACTCACTACTCAAGCGGTTAATTCTTTGCAGTCGCCAATGCAACATTTCATACATGACGACAATGACAACACCAAAAATCGCCCCCACTAGCGCAATAAAAGCAGTTTTTTTCGGTGTTTTTCCTAATAAGGAAGCCTGAAGTTGCTCCCAAGCATAGATCACAGCATAACCACTATCCTCCTGTACATCCCCCCCCGCCTCGAAAAAGAAAATAAAATCATATATAGGGTAAAAAATGAGAACACCCACCAAAGCACCCGCTACCGCTGCCAAAAAATACAGTTTTAAGCGTTGCTGCCAAAGCGCAAGAACTAATAATAAAAATCGTTTCATCTACTTATCTATAGGTAAACCAGCACTACGCCAAGCCGTCATGTGTCCTTCTACATAACGTATATTTTGATAGCCTGCCATATAATAAGCAAACTTTGCAATACCGGCACGCGGTCCATGTTCACAATACAGAATAATATTCTCTTGTTTATCCGTATTATCTAAGACATCTGTCGTAAAGGATCGCCAGAAAGGAATATGCTGCGCGTGTGGAATATGCCCATTGGTATACTCCATATTTGAACGAACATCAATAATAACGGGAAGAACTGGCTCAGGTGACGACAACAAAGAAAGCAGCTCACTTTGCTTAATATGTGTTTCACTAGAGGTACTACAGGCTTGCAAAAAAAAAGCCATTAAACTAACAAAAAATAACTTCACTTATCCTCCTGTGCTACTCATATGGCGCATGATAATAGGCTGCTCGCTTAAATCAAATTTGTGCTGCTCTGGCTTTAACTCCATTGCATCAATAATCGCTTGTTTAATTTTATCGGTATCGTTTGGATGGGCACGCATTACCGCCTTCAAATCAATTGAGTGCTCATTACCTAAGCACAGCAATAAACGCCCTTCTGCTGTCAATCTGACTCGGTTACAAGTACTACAGAAATTATGACTATGCGGCGAAATAAAACCCACTTTTGTTTGTGTGCCTCGAATACGGTAATAATCAGAAGGTCCTGCTGTCGTCTCGCTAATTTTTTCGAGTGTAAATTGCGCCTCTAAATCCGCTTTAATCTGATCACTAGAATAATAAGCTTCAGCTCGATTATGTGAACTAATCACACCTAATGGCATTTCTTCAATAAAACTAATATCAATCCCTGAATTTAGGGCAAATTTAACTAAATCGACTACCTCATTATCATTGCGATTTTTCAAAATCACCGCATTTAATTTAATCTGCTTAAAGCCCGCTTTAATCGCTGCTTGTATACCCTCAAGCACGACACTAAGCTCACCTGTACGAGTTAATTCTTTAAACTTTTTAGCATCCAGCGTATCTAAACTAATATTTAAACGTGAAACACGCGCCTGTTTAAGCTGCTCTGCTGTCGTGACTAATTGTGAGCCATTCGTGGTCATTACCAATTCATCTAATAACGGCAACCCCCCTATTTTTTTCAACAAATCTAAAGCATTACGACGCACCAAAGGCTCTCCGCCTGTAATTCTAATCTTATTGACGCCTAATTCTGTAAAACACTGGGCCAATAAATAAATTTCTTCCAAACTAAGGATTTGCTCGCGCGGCAAAAAAACCATTTCCTCTGACATACAGTAAACACAGCGAAAATCACAGCGATCTGTAATAGAGATACGAACATAGTCTACCGTTCTACCGAAACGATCCACTAATTGTTTTGCTTGTTTAGGGTGGCGCATTATGTAAGCTATTTTAAGAGATATGACTTTTATAATATGGAGGGTTTTATCAGGTTTTCAACAGCGCTTAGTAAATTTTCATTATCTTTATTGTGTTTTGAGGGCTTATACATAATAGCATGCTAATACTCAAATCTTATTTTGATAACTCTACAACAGAATAAAATTCACACTTCATATAAACTTTATCTACCGTTTAAGTTTAATTCTACTCTTTAAAAAGTAATCACAATCTTATGTTACGCACGCCCCAGATAGAATAAGCTCTGCAGAAGAGTGGAAAAATCATAAGTAATTGATTCATAATAATCAGTGCGTAATATCAGTTATAATGAAGGTTAAGTTAAGAGAAGAGGGCACTTTATATATTGTGTTAAAATAAATTTATCCGAGCCATTTTAAGGAAACTAGCATACTCTCTTTAACTTTAAAAAAGTATGCATTTTCGCTCAGACAAGTTTTATAACTTGAACTCAAAATAATTACGTTTAGGTTGAATACTATGTTTAAAAAAATATCAAGCATATTTAGTAAGGAAAAGAAAAAAGAAAAGACTAGCAAAGCCTCTTCTTATGGCAAAGCTCTTGACCAAGTTTATACGCGCGTACAAGATTTGCGTATTGGAATGTATGTTGCCGAGCTTGATAGGCCTTGGATAGAAACCTCTTTCCAATTTCAAGGTTTTCTTATACAAACTGAAGCAGAGCTTCTTGAGATAAGACAAACCTGTGTCCATGTTTATATTGATATTACTAAACAAAAATCACGATTACGCAATATCCCCAATGGCATTACCAGCAATAGCATCGATGACAAAACGCTACAAATCAGCGAGCCGATTGAAAAACAAGGCACGTTTGAACAGGAATTTGAACGTGCCGATAAAACCTTACAAGACTCAAGAGATTTAGTCGACAACTTTATGTCTACAGTCGCTAATGGCGGCGGTATTGATACCGTTTTGGCAAAAGATGCAATTGCTGATTGTGTTGATAGTGTTATACGCTCTCCAGATGCTTTTTTATGGCTGAGTCAATTAAAACAAAGGGATAACTATACTGCACAGCACAGTATGAATGTCTGTGTCTTCTCTATTATTTTAGGTCGCCAAATTGGTTTACAAGCTCCCCAGCTCAACCGTATAGCAATGTGCGGTATGATGTATGATATGGGAAAAATGCTCATCCCTTTAGAGATACTCAATAAACCTGGCGCATTAACCCCTGCTGAGTCCAGCATCATGGAAGAACATACTGTTTTAGGGCATGAACTACTTTCCTCTAGCCCCAATATGTTCAAAGGTGCTATTGAAACAGCACTGACGCATCATGAACGCGCAGATGGAAAAGGCTACCCTAAGGGTATTTCTTCCAACTCTTTATCCTATTATTCGAATATTATTGCGATCGCCGACATTTATGATGCCATTACCAGTGATAGAGTCTACAGCAAGGCCTGCACCCACTTAGAGGCGATAAAGATATTATTTGATTTATCAGGAAAACAGCTTAACCAACAGCTAGTGGTTAAATTTATTGAAAGCCTTAGTGTTTACCCTCCTGGCTCTTTTGTAAAAATGAATAATGGCTCAATAGCGATGGTATTAGAGATCAACGAAGCACTCAAATTACGCCCTAAAGTCATGTTTATTATGGATCATAATAGACAATCTCTGGGCGATATAGTGGTTGACCTTTCTCAAACTATGACTGATCATGCTGGAAATGACTTATCCATTAGTAGCATTATTAAACCTCACGACTATAAAATATCAACACGTAAATATTATAATCGCGATAGGATTATCAATGGCTTTGCAGACTATAAACCTAAAAAAACGAGCATGTTTTCTAAGCTGCGCGTGTAATTTACTCACGCTATTAATAGACGGCATCCCTTCCGTCCCACATAAAACATGCTACTCAGCCTCACTTAATCGTGGCTAAAATCCTCTCAGCGGCATCCAAAATATTCGTTCCAGGTCCAAAAATAGCCACCACGCCTAACGAATAAAGAAAGTCATAATCTTGGTGCGGAATCACACCTCCGACAACAAGTTTAATCCCCTCGCCTCCTTGTTTTTTTAGCTCTTCCATCAGCATAGGCACTAAGGTTTTATGCCCAGCTGCTAATGTCGATATGCCAATAATATGTACATCATGCTCTATCGCTTGCTTTGCCACTTCAGCAGGTGTTTGAAACATAGGGCTAATCATAATCTCAAAACCTAAATCGGCAAACGCAGAAGAGACTACTTTCAAACCTCTATCATGACCGTCCTGCCCCATTTTTGCCGTCAATACACAGGGCTTACGCCCCAACTTCTCAGCAATACCTTTAATCTGCTGCTGCACTGCTTGAAAGTGCTCATCCTTAGCATAAACCGAAGCATACGCCCCTGTAATAATTTCAGCTTGCGTTTGATGCCGCCCAAAAACCTTTTCCATTGCAGTAGAAATTTCACCTACGGTTGCACGTAAACGAGTCGCAACAATAGCCGCTTGTAATAAATTACCTTCCGCTGCTGCTAGCTCAGTAATATGATCCAAAGCCTGCTGCACAGCCACATTATTACGCGTTTTCTTAATATGTTTAAGTGCTAAAATTTGCTGTTCTCGCGCCGCATCTGAAACCTCACGCACGGGAACGTCTGCTTCCTCTGCAAGCTTATATTGATTTTCACCGATAATAACATCTTTGCCTAACTCAATTCTTGCCTGCGTTCTTATCGCCGCCTCTTCAATACGTCGCTGTGGAATTTCAGCAGCAATAGCTTCAGCCATCCCGCCTACATCTGACACCTCCTGCATCACCGCTCTAGCCGCTTTAATAATAGAGCCCGTCAATGATTCTAAATAATAAGAACCTGCTAGGGGATCAATCACACGACAAATTTGCGATTCTTGCTGCACAATCAGTTGAGTATTACGCGCAATACGCTCTGAAAACTCAGTGGGCAAACCCAAAGCTTCATCATAAGCATTGGTATGCAAAGACTGCGTTTCACCCAATACTGCTGACATACATTCTATGGTGGTACGCACAATATTATTGTAAGGATCATGCTCACTTAAACTCCAGCCCGATGTCTGACAATGTGTACGCAACATGCGCGATTTTTCATTTTTGGGGTTAAACTGTTGCATCTCCTCGCTCCATAAAAAGCGAGCAGCGCGCAACATAGCAATATTCATAAAGAAATTCATGCCTATGCCAAAGAAAAAAGATAAACGCGGGGCAAAATCATCCACCTGCAGCCCACTGCGAATAGCCGTTTTCACATATTCTAAACCATCAGCAATCGTATAAGCTGTTTGCAAAACACAATTCGCACCTGATTCAGCGATATGATAGCCACTAATACTGACGCAATTATAATGCGGCATATTTGCCGAGCAATAACTAATAATATCCGCAATAATCCGCATCGAAGGCTCGGGTGGATAAATATAAGTATTACGGCATAAGTATTCTTTTAAAATATCATTTTGAATCGTGCCTAAAAGCTGATCCTGCTTCACTCCCTGCTCTTCCGCCGCAACAATATAACTCGCCAGAATAGGAATTACGGCACCATTCATGGTCATCGAAACAGACATTTTATCCAAAGGAATACCGTCAAATAATATTTTCATATCTTCAACAGTATCAATCGCCACCCCCGCTTTACCGACATCTCCAGCAACACGTGGATTATCTGAATCGTAACCACGATGCGTTGCCAAATCAAACGCAATGGATAAGCCTTTCTGTCCAGCCGCTAAATTTTTTCTATAAAAAGTATTGGATTCTTTAGCAGTAGAAAAACCAGTGTATTGCCGAATAGTCCAAGGTCGCCCTGGATACATAGAGGCATAAGGCCCGCGTACAAAAGGTGGCGCACCAGGCAAAGAACCTAAATGCTCTAAACCCTCTAAATCCTCTGCGCTATACAGCGGCTTTACTTTAATCCCTTCCGCCGCCTCCCAATCCAAACTGCTCGCTTTTTTGCCTCGCAATTCCTGCTCTACATGCTTTTCCCAAGCCATCATATCTTCATGCATGTCCTTCTCCTGTTACTTTCCTGTAAAAACAGGGGCGCGCTTTTCAAAAAAAGCACTGATCCCCTCTTTAAAATCTTGGCTACGGTAAGCCTCTCTACGCAAACCCTGAATTTCTTCAAAATCTCGCGCAGAAATACTCGTCCCATCAGTCAAACGCTGTATTTCTAATTTTAATACTTTCACCGCAATCGGCGCTCGGCTGGCTATTTTCTCTGCTAATTGCCATGTCACTTTCTCCAACTCTTCAGGCTCTACCAGACTATTTAATAAACCTAGCCTATACGCATCTTCAGCTAAAAGTGGCTCAGCCGTAAATAGCATTTGCTTAATAATATGAATAGGCAGCACCCCTAGAAAATGATTAACCCCAGCCGTATTATAAGAAATACCTAACTTTGCAGGTGTAATCGCAAAACTAGCCGTCGCGGTCGCCACCAACATATCGCAACAGATCGCAAGATCACAAGCGCCGCCCCAGACACTCCCTTCTATCATACCAATGACAGGCATAGGCAAATCCCGCACACGCTGTAAAAGTTGTTCGAAAGGCGTATTCCACGGCACAGGATCACTCCCGTCTACAGGAATTTCTTGCACATTATGCCCCGCCGACCAAACTGACACGCCTGCAGGCGCACGTAAAATAATCACCCGCACATTAGCCGCCTCAAAAGCATCAAAGACCTCAAGAATTTCTCGCACAAGCTCAGAGCTCAACGCGTTACGTTTTTTGCCGTGATTCATAGTCACCGTCCCAATATAGCCCTGTATTTGAGAGAGTACAATAGGCTGATTCGTCGTTGGTTTAGGTTTTATATCCATATTTATATCAATCATAAAAGTAGTAAATTAGTTGATGCTTATTTTACTCTAATCTAAGTACATATTTTAAAAGTTACACGAATCAGCTTTCAAGTCGCCCCCAGCATCAAACTTATCATCGCAATGTAAATAAGGTTATTTGAAGACTTCCTTAATATCTTTTTGGTAGAATACATTGAGAAAATATCAATGTGGAAAAATGACTGAGTTTACCTAGCAAGGCTGAAGAAAGAGTGATTCGAGCAACGAATGACATTACTTGTATGATTATGTGAAAAAAAATATTTTACATACACTATAGAAAAAAATAAATTATGAAAGAAATCATCAGAAATTATATATTACAAGAATTTTATAAAGCAGAAGATACTGAGAAATTAAAGGATGATACTCCATTAATTAGTAGTCGCGTGATTGATTCTATTTCAGCCTTACAAATGGTTGAATTTTTAGAAAAAGAATTTAATTTTGAATTTCAAGCACATGAAGTTGATCAGGAACATTTAGATAC
>WTCM01000159.1 GCA_013138595.1 Methyloprofundus sp.
GCGATAGATTTACCTTATCAAAATGGTTCTGAATTTTGTTTGCGTTGCCATAACAGTAACCAGCAGCAAACAGGCTATGAAATGCAAGCGCGATTTAAGCGCGACCCTTTAATCATGATGGCAACAAACTATCAGCATATAGATATGCACGGCAAACCTAAAGGGGAAGGCAATCGTACTTATACAGGTTTACGTGCAGGCTATGAATATAAAACCCTCGTTGAATGTAGTGATTGCCACGCTATGCACGGGACACATAATAAAAAGTTAATTGTTGATCGCTCTGATGCAGGCATGAGCTTGTTAAAAGATAGCTTACGTTTAGCGCCTATTAGTATTGATACGCCAGAAAATAACTATGCGCAACTGTGTGTTAGCTGCCACAAAACTGAATATAAAGTGGAAGAGTCTGAGCAAGAAACAGGCAATGGATTAACCGGAGTACACCAGTCAGGTGGTAGTTGTATTGAATGTCATACGCACGGTATGGCAGCACAAACAGGCTTATAAAGTGATTTTACGCTACTTAGTTTTATGGATGTTAGTCATGCCTGCTTTTGCAGCTGATGCACCTAGTCTGCCTCCCTTACATCACCTTGTTGGAATTAAAGCATCCGATGCTATTCATATACCGGATGCCTTTAAGTTAGGTGAACAGCAAGAATTAATTTGTGCAACTTGTCACGGCCTAAAAGATATCGATAAAACACCATTGGATGAAGTTGATACAGAATCCGCTGATTTTTTAGTGGGTGGAGGCTATCGAAAAATTACCGGATTTTGTTATCGCTGTCATGATGAGAAAAAGACTCAGCGTGACAATATTCATCTCATGCTAGATGAGAATGGGGATATTAAGAAGCAACAGTGTGAATATTGTCATGAAGAAGTGCCCGATAGAGAAAAAGTAAAATCTTATAAAGATGCAAAATTACGTCTGCCTTTAACAACAATTTGTCTAGGTTGCCATTTAAAAGATCCACACTTTAATGCCGTAGAACATCAAGTAAAGCCAGCAAAAGATGAAATGCTGAAACTAATTGAAAAAAATAGTCAACAGCAGGGCATTATCGTGCCATTAAGTGACAAACAAGAAGTGGTCTGTGTGAGCTGTCATAGCCCGCACCAATATGGCGTGATTGATCCTAGCGAACCAGCGGGTAAACAAGTACAAACAAAAGACCTGGATAAAGGCGTAGAGTATCAGCCCCACCCTTGGAAAGCCGTCGTCACTGCTGACAAATTAGATCGCCTTGCTGAGTTTAATAAACAGCATGATATGAATGTAGCATTTTCTTATCAACGAATAGTGCAAGAAACCTTATTAAGGCTGCCTGCAAAAGACGGACAGCTTTGCCTTGTTTGTCATGATTTTAAAGATTAATAATTTAGAGACGTAGTATGCGTATTATTCAAAACTTAAAAGCAATTCCTAAGGTACAGAAGTTTAGGTATGGCATGATTCTTTTAACCAGTCTTTGTTTATTAGGGCCTTTAGCATTTTTACCACAATTAGTCGGTAATGATGATTTATGTGGCCAGCTTTGTATGCGCCGCTTTTATTTGTACTTCCATGGAATGACTTGGGATGATTTCTTTGTCCATGTGAATTCAGCGGCTATAGGAGTCATGGCTTTTGCGATTATTTTAATCACCACTTTATTTTTTGGACGTATTTGGTGTGGCTATTTATGCCCTGTCGGTGGTTTAGCAGAGCTTAGTTCACGAATGTTAAATGATCGCTGGAAAATTGAATTTCGTTCTTTACCGCAAGTACAAATTCGCTATGGATACTTTGGTTTTTATTTGATAGCCATGCCGGCACTCGGAATTAGTGCTTGTAGCTTATGTAACTTTATAACGATTCCGCGATTAATAGAGGCCATGAGTGGTGAGTATCGGGGCATGATTTACCTTGTTTCTAGTGTTGGTTTAGTTAACTTGGCTTTATTATTATTACTGGGTGTTTTTGCTAGCAAAGGGCGCGCTTATTGTCAGTTTTTATGCCCGATAGGCGCGGCAGATAGTATTGTTAACCGCATCGGTGCAAGACTACCTTTTGCGCATCGTATCCGCGTTGCAAAAGAGCGCTGTACTGGCTGTAATATTTGCGCCCGTAACTGTATGTGTGGCGCGATTAAAATGATTGATAAAATTGCGGTCGTCGATCAAATGTCATGTATGTCATGCCATGAGTGTGTTGATGTCTGTGATTGGAATGCCTTAGCGTGGACTGCGCCGCCTAAGCATAAACATAATGAACCAAAACGGATTAAAAAGAATACTGAAATTTTCCCTTTACCTGATTGGCAGGCGATTCATATTACACCTATTAAAGAAGATGCAGGCAAGGTATTACCTCAGATAAGTGGTGTGAGTATTTTTAATGCAATGGTTTTTTTGACCGTTATATCCGTCATTATTGTTGGCTCATTTTTATAAAGGATGTTGATTGTGATGTTACGTGCTTTTTTGCTGCTGTTCTGCATTTTGCTTCATCATAGTATTGAAGCAAGTCCGCGTTATAGCGATCCCGACGGTTGTTTATCTTGCCATGCTTATGAAGGTCTCAATTTTATAGATGAAAATGGCGTTTTCCGTAGTGCAAGCATTGATGGCGACCATTATGCTAGCTCTTTACATGGCAGTGTGCCTTGTAAAGACTGCCATCGTGAGGTGATTGATTACCCTCATAAAGTTGAAAATACCGAAGTGGATTGTGGCGCGTCTTGTCATATCGAAGAGCCTTCAGAAGGTGTGAAATATAGTCATGATGTCATTCATGAAGAAATGGATAAATCTGTTCATTCCGATGGCTGGTATAAGGGCTTAACCGGTGGCAATCGTTTAGAAGAACTAGAGACAGAACAAGACCCTTCATGCCGTCGTTGTCATAGCAATACCGCTTATATTGCTGAAGCCCAGCTAGAAAAGTTTAAAGATGCGTTTGACCATGCAGAAACCGAGTGCGGAAATTGCCACCAAGGCAAGGCATGGATGGGACAATTTGGCGGGCATATTTTAAGGCGCTTTGTGGGTAGGCGCTGGAATAATATTGAAAATAATCAGCTCTGTATTCAGTGTCATGGTGATATTGAAGCAATGCGTGATGTAGAGCAAGAAGACGTAAAAACACATGAGAAACATCCGCCTAGCGAGCGCTTTGTACAAAGCTCAGAAAGTTACACAAAAACATTACATGGACGATTGATTGATGCCAATTCAGATTTTGGTGCATCGTGTATTGATTGTCATGCACCTGATGGCTGGAAACATGAAATTCGTGCTTATACTGATGAAAAGTCAGCCTCACACCCTGATAATCTAGCTGAAAGTTGTGGCCAGTCTAATTGCCATGCCTATACTAAAAAACCAGGCAATGAAGGTTTTACTATGACGGATATGCACAGCTTATCTTTGTTAGGTTTGAGTAGTTTAGAGAAACCATTAACGGATAAAGACTTATGGCAGTCAAATTGGTTTCGTAGCATGTGGCCATTAATGATAGCGGGTATTGTTTTCACGGTGGGAAGTTTAATTTGGTGGATTTTTTATCGAACAGATAAAAAGATTATCGCCATTTTAGGCGGGGATCGATTTGAGCGCGTGATGATCGGTAGAAAACCTAAAAAAGCGAGGGCGAAAGCTGCAGCAAGAAAGCCGCGAGTGGAGAAAAAAGTAGAGCTAACGCCATCAACAGAAAAAACAATTTCTGCGACGGATAAGAATGACGCTTCAGAGCTTGAGGCAAAACAAACACCTAAAAAACCTGATGATTCTGAGGCTTAAGATGATGATCCGTATTTTTATGATGGGCTTATTCAGTGTGATGAGCTGTCATGTCATGGCAGAAAGCCTGTATTTACAAGAAATGAATAAGTCAGTGTTAACTGAGCAGCAATTAGCTGAGTCTAAAGAAAAAATACAGGCGCATAAAGAAATTGAGGTACTTGAAAAACTCGATATGCCGCCTTTTCATCAGCGTGGGAAAATGAATGCTTCTTTAGAATACAGTCCTTGTACGACCTGCCACTTGTCGCCACCACATACAAAAAGTGAGCGCACACGCACGTTTATGAATATGCATACACAATTTATTGCCTGTGAAAGCTGTCATTTTCGCCCTAAAGATAAGCAACTAAATTATCAGTGGGAAGATGTGCGTGATGGTACGGCTATCAAAGCAAAGACCAAGTTATTTAGGCAAGTGACCAATAGTAAAGAAAAGCCACTGGAACGAGTGAGAGCCTTGCATTCTTATTATAAGATAACGCCGTTTTATCAAGGAGAAGCCGCTGTCTTGCGTAAAAATAGTCAATTCTCACAGGAAACCAATCGATTGTGGAAAAAAGGGACAGAAGCAGAAAAAATAGAGCGTCGCGCGCTGATTCATGCGCCTTTAGAAGAGAAAGGCTCTGAATGCAGTGCTTGCCATGATAAAGACGAGGGGTTTTTAGATCTAGCTGAGTTGGGCGCAAACACTTATCAGGCTAATAAAATTTACAACAATATCATTACCCAATTTTTTACACGTTATAAAGATGAAGAGAGCCGTATACGTATTATGAGCATTTTGAAATGATGCGTTATGCCTTAATTGTTTTATGTCTTGTGTTACAGGTTATTTTTTTAAAACTGGTCGTCGCAGAAGAGCAAATTCCTATTGCAGAAATAACCACGATTTTAGCGGATGACTTTAACCAAGCAACAGGTTTAGCGATTGATTCAACAGGCTTAGTGTATGTTTTAGATGGCATGAATTCACGGATAGTTGTGTTTTCTGCATCAGGGAAAAAACAAGGTGAAATATCAGCAAAATCTTTGGGTCATGATTTCACCAAAGCAATGAGCTTGGCAATTCAAGGGTCGAGCCTTTATATTGCCGATTCAGTACGCCACAGAATTATTCAGCTTTCATTACAAGGAAAGTGGCTAAGAAATATTACTTTAACTGCGCCAGAAAAAGAAAGCTTACTACCAGAGCCAGTCGCTTTATTGGTGAATGAAGATCACATTATTTATAGTGATCGGCGTTGGCATCGCTTGTGTTATTTAGAGGTTGAAACGGCAAAACAAGTGCGCTGTATTGGTGAGCGCGGCGAAATGAAGGGTCAATTTCAATATCCTTTTCAGATTGCTGAAGATAAAGATGGCTATTTAAATGTGGTTGATGTGCTGAATGCGCGTATTCAAGTATTTGATCGTAGTGGGCGGTATTATTCGCAGACTGGGCAGTTTTCGGTAGAAAATTTTTATCGCCCCAATGGAAATAGTTTTGATGCTTTAGATTTTCAGTATGTTAGTGATGCATATTTGGGGGGTATCAGTATTTATCAGCAAGGGCGGTTTTTAGGATTATTAAAAGATAGTGCCGGGAAAGCGTTTAAATTTAAAACGCCTGTTGCTTTGCAGGTTGATCCAGCAGGTTATTTATATGTGCTGGATTCCGCAACTCAGCAACTATCTAAGTTAGTTTTAAGTTATCAAACATTAAAAGCTAAGCCCCATAAAGCGCAAGAAGTATCACGCAAAAATTGTGTCTTGTGTCATTACACTTGGGCTGAGCAAGCAGATCAAGAAATCGTTAAGGATGAGCAAGGAATTTTACCTGTTGCAGCCTTAGATATGTGTGTTAGCTGTCATCATGGGGCTGTTTTTGATTCTCGCCAAGCGATTCCTCATGCTGTGCAGCATCCGACTGTTTACGATAAACAGGATAAAAAACAGGCACGTTATGATGCTTTACCTCGTGAAGACGAAATGCCAGAACTTTATCCGCATACCGATAAGCAAGATTTAAACTGTGCGAGTTGTCATACGCCACACAATGACAATCAAGCGCCGCAAAGTTTATATAAAGAAAATCATAATGCGTGGTTACGCGGTGCTGATTATGGTAGCGAGCAGTGTGAAGCCTGTCATGAGAAAAATACAAAATATTCAGGCAGAGAGCATAGTCAGCAGTTTGGTATAAATCATCCTTTAGGGGTGAAAATGCACAAGCCGAAAGCTAAAAAAGCACGGCATTTAGAAACCGCTGATGCGCATTTGCAAAAAGGCTTACCAAAATTGTTATTGAATAACGGTGGCGCATTGGGTGAAGATGACGCTTTAGTTTGTCAGTCTTGCCATCAAATACACCAAGGTAAAACAGATAACTTATTAACTTTAACGGATGAAGCAGGGCAATTATGTGCAAGTTGTCACCAGCGACAAGCACCAAAAGATGCTAAAGCAGCACGTAAAGCAGGCGTGCATCCTGTGAATGTTGAATTAGAAGAGCCAGTTGAAATTCGTGGGCAAAAAGTGACTTCAGTACAGTGCCAAAGCTGTCATCAAGTACACAATGGCACGGTTGGTACGGAGTTATTCCCCGATAAAATCAAAGAGGCAGAAGCTTTGTGTGTGGGCTGTCATGAAAGGCAGCATGCTAAAAATGAAAAAGAGGCCAAGAAAAAAGGCATCCATCCCATGAATATTGAAATGGAGGAGCCTGTCAAAATTGCAGGGTATGAAGTTAAAACCATAGGCTGTTTAAGCTGTCATTCTGTACATGCAGGAAAACCAAATACGCCTGTGCTACATGAAGAACATCGTAATGGAAAGTTATGTGAAAACTGTCATGAAGGCATGCAGAAAGTCATTGGTACAGATCATGATTTACGAGTGACGGCAAAAGAATCGCAAAATCAACAAGAAGAAACGCCCTTACACTCAGGTGCTTGTGGTGCATGTCATACGCTGCATAAAGGCAGCGCAGCACTGCCTTTTTTAAGTTCTGTGATAGGGCTAGATAAACAACAGCGGGATGAGACTGCCCCCCACTTAAAACGCGATGAATTGTGTTTAAACTGCCACCAAAAAGAAGGCTTAGCAAAAGAGAAGTCGATTGTCGATTATGGGCATCCTTACCAAGATATGATTTTAAGCTCAGATGAAACGATTATGCCTGTTAT
>WTCM01000073.1 GCA_013138595.1 Methyloprofundus sp.
CCAATATTACCACTTTATTAGTGGCCTTAGTATTATTTGGTTTTGGAACAGGGCCGATTAAAGGCTTTGCAATTACCTTAGCGATAGGGATTTTAACCTCAATGTTTACCGCTATTTTAGGGTCTCGAATGGTGGTTAACTGGATTTACGGTGACCGTCGTGTTGAAAAACTATCTATCTAGTCAGGAGAAAACTTATGAATAAACAAATTGATTTTTTAGGTAAACGTCGTTTAGCGGCTATTTTCTCAGGGCTATTAATCCTTGTTTCGCTGATCTCTTTAGCGACTCAAGGCTTAAAAATGGGCATTGATTTCACAGGGGGAACCTTAGTGGAAGTGGGCTATGAAAAATCCGTCGATTTAAATGTGATGCGTGCTGCTTTAGAAAGCTCAGGCTTTGATGATGCGACTGTGCAGCATTTTGGTACAGCACAAGAAGTGTTGATTCGCTTAAAGCCTAGAGAGGGCAAAAGCAATGCAGAACTCAGTACGGATGTGGCTAATGTTGCGAATAAAGCGATGGGAACAAGCGGTGACTTGCGTCGTGTTGAATTTGTCGGTCCTCAAGTAGGTGATGAATTAGCTGAAGATGGCGGGCTTGCCTTGTTATATTCTCTATTTGGTATTTTGCTGTATGTCGCTTGGCGTTTTGAGTATAAGTTTTCCTTAGGTTCGGTTGCTGCTTTGGGGCATGATGTGATTATTACTTTAGGCTTCTTTTCTATTTTTCAAATGGAATTTGACCTAACCGTATTAGCCGCTATTTTAGCGGTAATTGGTTATTCATTGAACGATACGATTGTTGTTTATGACCGTATTCGAGAGAATTTCCGCATGCTGCGTGAAGGTTCAGCAGAGAATGTGATGAATATTTCGCTAAATCAGACCTTAAGCCGTACCTTAATGACTTCGGTCACGACCTTATTAGTGTTGATTGCCTTAGCATTATTAGGGGGAGAGATTATTCATAATTTCGCGATTGCATTAACTATTGGTGTTTTAATTGGAACGTATTCCTCTATCTTTGTCGCAAGCCCGATTGTTTTGGCTTTAGGTGTGAGCAAAGAAGACTTAATGGTTACTGAAGTGATGGTTGAAGGTGCTGAATTTGATATGATGGGCACTCCTAGAGATACGGGTGAAACGCCTTAGCGCGTAGGGACAGTCATTAAGTTAAGAATTTTGATATAGGATGTGTTGACGACAGGAAACGCATCAAAGGCAAGAAAGATGCGTTTCGTGCCTCAACACATTCTATGTTCATCTCCTTAAATTTAAGGAAATGAGGTTTAATCTGGGTAGGGTGTAGTCCTCTACCTGCATATTGTTTTTTCACGTTTATGTCTAAACGCATAAACAATTTTTATTTTATTTTTGGAGTTTAAAAAAATGGCAGTAGAACGTACTTTTTCTATCGTAAAACCTGATGCAGTGGCAAAAAACCATATTGGTGAAATCTACGCACGTTTTGAAAGCAATGGTTTACGTATTGTTGCGGCTAAAATGATGCAACTGAGCAAAGAAAAAGCAGAAGGCTTTTACGCGGAACACAGCGAACGTCCTTTCTTTAATGACCTTGTGGCTTTTATGACTTCTGGACCCGTGATGGTGCAAGTTTTAGAAGGCGAAGGCGCAGTTTTAAAAAATCGCGATCTAATGGGGGCAACTAACCCTGCCGATGCTGATGCGGGTACTATCCGTGCAGATTTCGCAACCAGTATTGACGAAAATGCAGTACACGGTTCTGATGCAGTTGAATCAGCAGCACGTGAAATTGCTTATTTCTTCTCAGATGAAGAGCTTTGTGAACGCATCCGTTAAGACAGAAAAAATAAATCTACTCAATTTTGACAGAAAAGGCATGCAAGCTTTTTTTGTTGAGATTGGCGATAAGCCTTTTCGCGCCACCCAATTGATAAAATGGATTTATCAAGAGGGTGAGTATGATTTTGACAAAATGACCAATTTAAGTAAGTCCTTACGGGCTTATTTAAAAGAGCATTGCTGTATCGTCGCGCCTGATATTATCTTGGAACAGGTGGCAAGTGATGGCACGCGCAAATGGGTCATAGAAATGGGCGGGGGTAATAAAGTGGAAGCGGTGTATATTCCCGAGGCAAAGCGTGCCACTTTGTGTGTGTCTTCACAAGTAGGCTGTGCTTTGGCCTGTACTTTTTGCTCTACTGCGCAACAAGGCTTTAACCGCAACTTAACCACAGCAGAAATTATCGGGCAATTGATCGCCGCGAATAATCGCATGGGTGAACAAGGGCGGGTTACTAATGTGGTCATGATGGGCATGGGCGAGCCTTTATTGAATTTTGATAATGTCGTGCCTGCGATGAATTTAATGACCGAAGATTTTGCTTTTGGTTTATCTAAGCGTAGAGTTACGATTAGTACGTCGGGTGTCGTCCCCGCAATGTATCGTTTAACAGAAGTATGCGATATAAGCATGGCGGTTTCCTTACATGCAGCAACGGATGAGTTACGCGATGTTTTAGTACCCATTAATCAAAAATATCCGCTAGTCGAATTAATGGCCGCATGTAAAAAATATATAGAGGGATCACCTAGAGGTTTTATTACCTTTGAGTATGTTATGTTAGACGGCATCAATGATTCTGCCGCCGATGCACGCGCATTGGTGAAATTATTGAAAAACGTCCCCTCAAAAATGAATTTAATTCCCTTTAACCCGTTTCCTAATACGCAATACGAATGCTCATCACAGCAGGCGATTGAGCGTTTTAGAGATGTGTTATACAAAGCAGGTATTGTCACGACTGTCCGTAAAACACGAGGTGAAGATATAGATGCAGCTTGTGGGCAATTAGTCGGCAAAGTAAATGATAAAAGCCGTCGAGCTGAAAAGCTTCAGCGTATGGGCTTACAATGAAAATTAAAAGAATTTACGGTTTATTGCTAAGCATGTCTTTAATGAGTGCTTGTTCTATGTTTACTACCGTAGAAGAGGGCAATGTGGTGTATGTGCCTGAGATGGAAAAGGTGGAATTAGACCGCCCTGCTGTTGATAGAGCAAAAACGCTGAGTGATTTAGGCATCGCTTATTATCGTTTAGGGAAATATACTTATGCGCTAGAAAATCTGCAGCGCTCTTTAGTGCTGGATCCTAATAATGCCGTGAGCTATCAGTTTATGGCACTCATTAAGGAGCGCAGTCATCAGCCCGCAGAAGCGCAAGCTTATTTTGCTAAGGCAATGGCTTTGGCACCTGATAATTATGATATTGTCAGCAGTTATGGCGTGTTTTTGTATCAGCAAGGTCGGCTTGATGAAGCATTAGTCGAGTTTAAACGGGCTGCTGATGCGCCTTTTTATGATAAAAAGTGGGTTGCTTATTCTTATATGGGGTATTACGACGTAAAAGCGCAACGAAAATTACAGGCTGAGAAGCGTTTTTTTTATGCACTAAAAGCAAACCCTAAGTATCCGCCTGCTTTGTTAGAAATGTCACGGCTTAAATATGCTAAAGCTGAACTGATGTCGGCGAGAGCGTTTGTAGAGCGTTATTTTGCTGTCGCGGGGAAAACCCTAGAAGGTTTACAGCTTGCTATTCAAATAGAAAGGGCGTTACAGAATAATGAACTCGCTGAGGAATACCAACTTGAGCTTAGTCGTGAATATCCTTTTGCAAGGTAAGTTGATGTTTTATTAGCTATAAAGTTAAGACAAAACAAGTATCGTAGCTTGGGCTGCCATCTTTTGAGCAGCCCAATAATTCACTCGTAATAGATTAAAATATATTGAGTATTAATATGGCAAAGAATATTCAGGCAATTCGTGGAATGCACGATGTTTTACCTGATCAAAGCGCACGTTGGCAGTTTGTTGAACAAGAAATAAGAGATGTTTTAGCAAGCTATGCTTATACGGAAATACGCTTACCGATTGTAGAAAAAACAGAATTATTTAAGCGCTCAATTGGTGAAGTCACTGATATTGTCGAAAAGGAAATGTATACCTTTGAGGACAGGAATGGCGATTCATTAACACTGCGACCTGAAGGCACAGCAGGCTGTTTAAGGGCTTGTTTGGAACACGGCTTATTGCATAACCAAGTACATAGACTTTGGTATTATGGGCAGATGTTTCGCCATGAGCGCCCACAGAAAGGACGCTATCGCCAATTTATACAGTTAGGTGTAGAAACTTACGGCATGGAAGGGCCTGAGATTGATGCGGAATTGATCTTACTCAGTCATCGTTTCTGGCAGCGCTTAGGTATTTTAGATAAAGTCGAGCTACAACTTAACTCTTTAGGTACGGCTGAAGAAAGGCTAGTTTATCGTGAGCAATTAGTCGAGTATTTTACGGCGCATAGCGAGCAGTTAGACGAAGATAGTCAAAGACGTTTAGGCAGTAATCCTTTACGTATTTTAGATACTAAAAACCCTGCGATGCAGAGCTTAGTTGAAAATGCACCTGCTTTAAGTGATGCCTTAGGCGAAGCAAGTAAAGCACATTTTAAAGGGCTGACAGATACACTAGATACTTTAGGCATTACTTATACGCTGAACCAGCGCTTAGTCAGAGGCTTAGATTATTATAGTAAAACCGTATTTGAATGGGTGACAACTGAATTAGGCGCGCAAGGAACAATTTGTGCGGGCGGTCGTTATGATGGCTTAATTGAACAACTCGGTGGTAAGCCAAATCATGCGGTGGGTTTTGCGATGGGCATGGAACGTATACTTGCCTTGTTGGAAACACGCGAAGATTTAGAGCAGATTCAAACGGTCGATGCTTATATGATTTTAGTCGGCGAATCTGCGGTGAAAGCAGGATTGGTCTTGGCTGAAAAATTAAGAGATCGTTTGCCTAAGCTGAGATTGCAAATGCATTGTGGCACGGCAAGTTTTAAAAGCCAATTTAAAAAAGCGGATAAAAGTGGCGCTGATTACGCTTTAATCTTAGCCGAAGACGAAGTTTTAAATGATAAAATAAGCATTAAATTTTTACGCTCTGAACAAGAACAGCAGAGTGTATCAGTGACAGAGCTGATTGAATTATTAAGTACATAAATAATATTGAGAAAAGGGAAAGAAAGTGGAAATTTACGAAACTGAAGAAGAACAAGTCGCAGCCTTAAAGGATTGGTGGAAAGCCAATGGGACTTCTATGATGACAGGCATTGTTGGTGCAATCGTGATTGTACTTGCTTGGAATTTTTGGCAGGATCATCAAGCCGATAAAATAAATCAAGCATCGGCGATGTACGAGCAATTAGTGCAAGCAGATGCAGCAAACCAGGCGGCTTCAGTGGAAAAAATTGGCACTCGCTTAAATACAGAATTTGCAGGCACAGCTTATGCTAGTTATGCACTGTTATTTCAAGCAAAAACAAAAGTTGAGCAGCAAGACTTACCTGCCGCTAAAACTTTATTGCAACAAGTCATTTCTACTACAGCAGATGCTGAATTAAAACACGTGGCACGCACGCGTTTAATTCGCGTGTTATTGGGCTTACAAGAATTTGAGCCCGGTTTACAAGTGATTGCAGGCGTTGATCAAGCTTCATTAGGGGGCTTTGAAGCGACTTATAAAGAGTTAGAAGGTGACTTATATGTTGCGATGGGACGTGTTGGAGAAGCAAGAACAGCTTATCAAGCGTCTTTAAAAGCAGGTCAAGGTTCGCCATTATTACAATTTAAACTAGATGATTTAGCGGTTGCAGAGTAAGTCTTTGTGCTTGCAAAATAGGGTGTGTATCTAATGTTCAGGCTTTTATCTTTAATCTTTATTATTATCACCTTATCGGGCTGTGCCGCGCTGACTGATTTATCCGATTCTGTCACAGGCTTGTTTAGCGACTCAGATAACTCTGAGCCGCCTGCCGAACTGACGGACTATGAAGCAGAAGTTAAGCTGGAAATTGTTTGGGATAAATCAGATGGCGTAGGCGCGGATGAGCTTGCGGTTAATTTAGTGCCTGCGATTGCGGCTAGAGGAACTCAACTGGTTATTGCCGACCATGATGGTTTGATTCAGGCTAGAAATATAGAAGATGGCAAGTTGCTTTGGGAAGTGGAAACGGGGTTACCCATTTCTGCCGGGCCTGTTGTGGCAGGTGATTTACTCTTTATTGCCACCAGTAAAGCCGAAGTCTTAGCGATGGACGTGACGACTGGAGAAGCGATCTGGAAGCAAAAAGTGTCCAGTGAAGTTTTAGCGCTTCCTGTGGTGGCAGGTGATAAAGTCTTAATCCGTTGTAATGATGGCAAAGACTTTGCACTTTTAGTCGAAAATGGCTGGCAAGTATGGGAGCTTGAACATAATGCACCTGCGTTAAGTCTGCGCGGTGAAGGTTCGGCGGTTATCATCGATGAGAGTGCTATTTTTGGTTATGCCAATGGTAAACTTATCGCTATTAATCTAGTCGATGGTGCGCACTTATGGGAAACCAGTATTGCGATTCCCAGAGGCCGTTCTGAAGTTGAACGCCTTACTGATATTAATGCCACCCCCTTATTAATTAATGACACTATTTTTGTCAGTAGTTTTAATAATGGTGTGAGTGCGGTAGAGCCTATTGATGGTGGCGTACTATGGCGTAATGAAGCGGTGTCTGCCGTGTTTGGCTTACATGCGGATTATAGTTATTTGTATTTAAGTGATGATAGCAGTGATATTTGGCAATTAGATCAGCGTAATGGCGCGTCTTATTGGAAGCAAACCGCTTTACATCAACGTCGTTTATCTATTCCTTTGGTCTATGAAGACTATGTCGTGGTCGGTGATTTTGAAGGTTATTTACATTGGTTATCAAGAACAGATGGGCGCTTATTAGGGCGTATTGAAATTACCGATGAGCCTATTGTGGCTCAACCAGTGATGATTGATAATGTCCTTTATGTATATGCTAGCGATGGAACTTTAGCCGCTGTTAAAGTAGTTTTATTTTAAGCGTCAAACTGGGCTACCCACTTAAATAGTAGGCTGCATACCCACAGACTGCTTGTCCTGTCTTAAACGTGTCGCTCCAAACTGGAGTCCAAAACACGTTTTGGGCAGTCTTTACTCAAATCTTATGAGTCACAAGCTGTGTTGTGAACTTTAGGGAGCTTTTTAAGCTCTACGTTTTAATTTTTACGGAACCTGTATGTCATTACCCGTTATTGCCTTAGTTGGTCGCCCTAATGTTGGGAAATCAACTTTATTTAATTATTTAACCCGTACGCGGGATGCACTGGTTGCGAATTACCCAGGTTTAACACGTGATAGAAAATATGGGCGTGTTAAACGGGGGGATAAACCTTATCTATTAGTTGATACAGGGGGTATCACTGACGATACCGATGGTATTGACTTCATGGCAAAACGCCAAGTAGAACTCGCTTTAGAAGAAGCGGATGTGGTTCTATTTCTGGTGGATGCACGTGAAGGGCTAAATAGTGCGGATAGCACCATTGTGGATATGCTCAGAAAACTGGATAAACCAGTGGTTTTAGTGACCAATAAAATTGATGGGATTAATGCAGAAATTGCTGCCTCAGATTTTTATAGTTTAGGTTTAGGTGACCCCGTGTCTATTGCAGCAACGCATGGACGTGGCGTGAATGAATTATTGGCACGCGTCAGTGAATTA
>WTCM01000103.1 GCA_013138595.1 Methyloprofundus sp.
GAATGTGCACGAAATAACTTCCCCACCTGACTGGTCTTTTTGTTCGCCTTCTGCGTTGTTGAAATAGTTGCGTAGCTAGCTATGCGCCTATTTCAACGCCTTGAAGGCAAACAAAAATCCTACGCCAAGTTGCGGAACTTATTCCGTGCTCATTCCTAATAGGATTTTAAGGAGCGTAAAAATAAGCCCATACCACCGACGGCTAGCACTAAAATCACGATTAAATCAAAAGCACTCATATGTGCCATTCTGAAATTAATAGAGGCAATCACACCAAATATAAAGGCGGCAAGAGAGCCTATGGTTAATATCCAACCTAGAATATTACGGCTATTAAAAAATACCATGCCTATGCCAAAGATAAAGGGGAATAAAATGGTGCCTCCTGTGACTTTATAATTCGAGCCATACGCGGCAAAACTATATAAGTGTCGCCCGCCGCCAAAACCTGAGGTGATGGTGATGGAGTTGAGTAGCATATAAAAGCCTATGCACATCATAATGATGCCTAAAAAGAAACTGCCAATACCACCTGTTGAACCACCTGCACCGTTCATAATATTTTCCTCATATTAAGCAAATAAACCCACAAAAGTAAATCCAATCCCCACATAAATAGCAGCTTCAATCGCGCCAATGGCCACATTGCGTTGTTCGCCGACTTCTTCGGCAATATTCACTTTGGGTAATAAGATTAAACGTAACAGTATGGATAATAAGGTTTGTGAGATAAAAATAATAATCGCCATAATCACCCAAGCAGCGACCGAATAAACTAAGACATCAGGATCATAGACCACAACGCCCGATGTCGCCGTTAAGGCTAAACCTAAGCCGAGTCGATAACCTGAAAAACGTAAAGCTAAGGCGATATTGCCTTGTTTGATTTCGCCTTGTAAGGTTTTGTCTGTGTCTTTATGGCGGCGATTAAAAACCGCATTTCTATACAGGGTTGCTAACAGTAAAATCACTTGGGAAACAAGGAAAATGCCGATCACTACGGCGATACCTAAAAAGGTCGAGCCATCTACCCATGTCATTGCGGCACGGATAATAATCGCTGTAGCAATAAGGTTAAAGGCATCGACAAGACCCGCTGCTATATTGCCTTGCATAATTTCATCATGAATCGAAATCTGGCGTAAGCCGATGCGGTCAAAAATAACCCGCGTTAAGGCAAGAAAAATCATTGCCGCGATGCCATAGCTAACCATTAAATTGATTTCTTCTACATAAGTCGCGCCTGCATCACCAGCAACGACCCCCATCATCAAAATTGCCACCGCGATAATGGCACCTGCTAAAGCAATCCCTGCAGCAAAGTTGTCTTGTTTCGCGAGTAATTCTGATAAAGAAATACCTGCAATGCTTGCTGCAATCACACGTAGCGTTGCCATAAATGCTAATAATATAATAAAATCAATCGCATAATAAGCTAAGGATGCGTCGCTGAGCATAACCAGTTGTGTTAAGTTTTCCATATTATCTCTCTTGTCTATAGGACTCTATTTTATTTTCCACCTGAACTGCGACTGCTACGCGAACTACTACCAAAGTAACTAGAGCTGCGTTTTGTTCTTGAGCTACTTGAACTACTGCTTTTTTTGCTGCCCAAAAAGCCTGAGCTACGTTTACCGCTTACCTTACTAGCATGACGACCGCCGTTTGCTTTTTTAGTTTTAAAATAGCTGGATTGATTTGATCGTTGTTGCTTATAGCTGCTGACACGTTGTCGCCCTTTAACTGAACCATATTGTTTTCTGGGTTGAGTAACAGGTGTATGCCCATTATTGCGCATGGTGGTATTGCGCTGTGTGGTGCGGCTTCGGTCAGAATAGCTGCCGTAAGAACCGCGACCATAATCATTATAATAAGAATTATGATAGCCACTATTCCAGCGGTCATAATAGATAGGCCCACGGTTATAATGATTGCGACCTAATATGCTGCTAAAAAAAGCATACTGCCCA
The DNA here is from genome assembly GCA_013138595.1 of Methyloprofundus sp. Classification (GTDB taxonomy): domain Bacteria; phylum Pseudomonadota; class Gammaproteobacteria; order Methylococcales; family Methylomonadaceae; genus Methyloprofundus. The sequence goes on from WTCM01000103.1 coordinate 1,971, forward strand.
TACCAGTGCCACATTGACCGCCCTGAGCTATCGTTTCGATATTCCCCATAGCCAGGGTTTCCAACGAGGTAGCTTCCTGGTGTGACATCACCACGACTATTTGCCGCTTGGCTATCTTCGGGAATACTAATCGTCTCTAATTTTCCACCTGACAATTCTGCCATGGTGTTAATTAAATCTATCAGCGCATCATTAAAGACAATAGGGTCTGCACCCATATCAATGGAGATTAAGGCATCGCTCGCTTGTTTAAACTGCTCCTTATTTTCGGGGTTACGATTAACTTCATTTAGCCTATCTAATAAGCCTTGATATAAAGCCCCATATTCGGTGGCATCTTTACGCATTGCCTTTGCCACTGGCAGTAAATCAGGTTTTATTTGGGCTAGCTTTTGGGCATAAATATTAACTATTTTAGCGTTAGTCAGCTCTTTTGCTTGTAGCTTACGCTCTAAATTATCTAAGCTGGTTTTTGCGACTAAATAGCGTTGTTGAATTTGTTCAGCATAATCATTACCACAGCCTGTTAATACGCCTAGCAGACAGAGTATTAAAAAATGCTTTATACCGATTTGCTTAAGATAATAAGCCATCATTCCTCCTCTTGTTTAGCGGGCCATAAGGCCTCTATTTTTCGTAAAGGAATATAGCAACATAAATAGGCCTCAGTGCGTCCGCCATCAAACACACAAAACTCTAAGCCATGTTTTCTATCATCTGAGATTAACCATGCTAAATCACAACCTTGTTCGCCAGCCCCTGTATATTGAGGTAAGCTTTTATGGCGAAAATCATCGTTATAACGATAAGCAAGCTCAAAGCCTTCTTGGCGGTAATTTTTTGCCACCCAGCCTTGTAGATCGGTTGGCAAATCATTTAACTCTACGGTACTTGCCACGTGATGGTTTACTCCAGATTCTGAATCCAAAATATCGTAAATATCATCTTCATCAAAGGCTTCTAATAAAATATCAGGAGTGACTTCTAAGGCTATTTCTAAAATATCGTCATCAAAAACGCGTAAACGAATACGCTTATCTGCATCTTTTAATTGAAAGTAAGTACGACTCAGGCTGTCACCGCCTAAATCTACTGTCCAAATTTTAGTGACTTGAAAGCTTTTATTATTTAATGCTTGTTGTTCCATCAAGGCAAAATCCAGCATATCGCCTAATAATAAATCACGTGGGTGCTCCAAAACTCGAGCGGGGGTTGGTTTGTCTTTAAAGCGATCTAGTAAGCCCATAATTTCCTCTTTATTTTTGGAATAGCCCCATTTCTTTTTGCCAATCACTGCGATGATATTGATACGCGGTCATAGAGCCTAAGCGATTAAGCTTTATTTTATCGGCATGGAGAAAAAAGTCCTGACTAAATTCAAATGCCGCGAGCATTAAGCCATGAGTCATCCAGTGATCATTCACGCTTAATGCGCTTAACTGTTGTAAGCGTTGCTGTGCTGATAAACCATTTTTGGTGGCAATGGTAAAGCCCCACTCACCAAAGGAGGGGACATTATGATGATATTGTTGCACATGTTTAAAGTTAGCATGTTTAACGCTTTTACCGATACTAATAAAAGTGTTTTTTGCATGATAGGGGCTGGTTGATTGTACAACGAGTGCACCATCTCCTGCGAGTACGTTAAACACTTTATGATAAAAACGCGCACTATAAAGCTTGTTTAAATCGGGGTGACTGGGGTCGGGTAAGTCAATAATCACTGTATCAAATAAAACTTGTTGGCGAATTAAAGACTCAATACTGATAAAGGCATCACCAAAGATTGTCTGTACACGTGGATCATTAAACGCGTCTTGGTTTAGGGTTAATAGACGCTGATTAATCACTTCCCCTTGTTCTATGATGGGGTCTTTAAAAAGTTTTATCAAACCACTGTCTAAATCTAGTAAAGTAATTTTTTTAGGATTCCAGCGTAAGACATCGCGTACGGCAAGCCCATCACCCCCGCCAATAATTAAAATATGCTCCTGTCGTGCAGAAGCGGCCAGCGCGGGATAGGTCAGCATAGAATGGTAAATATGCTCATCACTACTGGAAAATTGCGTTCGGCCATTAATATAAAAAGTCAGTATTTTGGGTTTAGCAGGGTCAGAAAGGCGTTCAGTCACCACTAAATGCTGATAATTTGTACTGCGACTAAAAATAACTTTATCACGATACAGCATATCTTCCATTTCAGCCGACCAGTTGGAGCCATAAGTAAACACCTGTAATAGCCATAAAGCAACCACAACATGCGCCAGTAATAGGCGGGTTAACGAAGGGATTTTGTCACGGAATAGATAGAAAAAGACCGCGCCGATAAAAAGGTTGACGCTTGCGGTTAGCGCGCCTGCTAAAGTGACTTCTAAACTGAGCATTAAAAATACCCAGAATACTGCGCCTACGCCTGCGCCTAAATAATCTATGCCGTAAATAGAGCCTGCATTGTTTTTCAACTTATCTTGATAAATTTGACTACGAATTTCCCCAATCAGCGGGATTTCCATACCGATTAAAGTACCTAAAATAGCGGCGACGACATAAGGCATAAAGCGAGCGACCGTTTCGATTTGCTCGACCAAAGCACCTCTAGGAATTAAATCAGGCGGTAATGAAAAAGTATCTGCAAGTAGCTTAGGAAATAAGCTGGCAAGTGCAAAACCACCGCTAATCATTAACACGCTACTACTGCCAATTAAAGCAAGTAAGACTTCTATCCAAGCAAAGCCTAAAAAGGGGTTTTTAATGCCGCGCGCTAAAAAGGAACCGACCCCCATAAACACCATCATAATTGAAATGATGCCATAAATAGCGACTTCTACCGCGCCTAAAATACGCCCTGCATAATGTGATAATAGATATTCATAAACTAAGCCGCAACCCGCTCCAATCGCAAGAATTGTGAGTACCGCCCAGTCTAATTGTTTATTGCTCAATGAATTGCCTTTTGGCTAGGTTTTATAAAATGATTATGAATAGTAGGGTATCGCACTGCGTACCTTCCGCCAGCATAGGTATGCGGTGCATACCCTACAGACTGCCCAAAATGCGTTTTGGACTCCAGTTTTTGAATACTTTCACAGCCTTTTAAGTGGATCGCCGATAAAATATAGGTCAGCTTATGTTTTACAAGCATAGTGCCGTATAGTGTAGCGCAGTAAATGACTTTAAGGGTAGGAATAGGCATTGGATAAACATATCGGCAAATCTTGGGGCAAGCACTTGATTATTGATCTACACCAAGCTAGCCATCTTAACGATATGTCGCTAATGAAAGCGGCTATTAATGACATTATTAAGCAAACTCAAACCACCTTATTATTTGAAAATTTCCATCATTTTCAGCCTTCAGGTATTACCGGCATTGCTTGTTTAGCAGAATCGCATATTTCCGTACACACATGGCCTGAAGATCATTTTGCCGCCTTTGATATTTTTATGTGTGGGCAAGCCCAGCCTGAATTGGCGCTTGCGATATTGCAACAGTATTTTGGTGGCGTGGCAACGGTGACGACATTGCATCGGGGCAGGTAATTAAGTTAAGGGTTTATTGTTTTTATAACTAATAGATTGTCTCAGCTGTGTAAATTAATTCATATTTATATGTAAAACACTGTTTAATAATGGGTTATGTCTTTATTTACTTTCCGTAAACTAATGGATTCATTGAAAAAGATATTTTTACCCCCACCTCTTAGATAGTCGCAGCGCAATTTAATGCTTCTTAGAGCTAGCCTACTGATACAGGTCAAAGCTACTGATGAAATGAGTGAAAAGGATATTTGAGAAACACGATAGGTGACTTTAAATGATAAATATTACAGAGCTTCATCCTCAATTTATTACTGATGAAAAAGGCATTAAGCAATCGGTTATTTTGCCTATTTCTACTTATCAGGAACTGATAGAGAATATTGAAGATTTAGTCATTATTGCTGAAAGAAAGGAAGAACCTAATACTAGTCATGATAAGCTTCTACAGGAATTGAAAACTAGTGGGCTTTTATAGCATTGTATGGAAAAATTCAGCAAAAAAAGAGCTTAAGCGATTACCTAAACCTGTCATAAAAAAAATATTATTTTATGTGGAGCAATTGCAAAATAATATACAGCCTGTAGGAAGTAAAAAAATAGTGGGTTTAAACCATACTTATCGCTTGCGAACAGGAGATTACCGAATAGTTTACTCTGTGCAAAATGACACTTTAATAATAGAAATTATTCGTGTTGGACATAGAAAAGAAATTTATAGAAAAATCACTTAATAATAAACATCTAGGACATAACTATGAGCAAACACTTAGATAGAATTCAAGCCGTTTTAGAAAATTACATCAGTGAAGAAGGCAGTACCTTTCATATTAGCGTTGATGATAGCCAAGATAGCTCAATGCTAAGCATTATCCATGATGACTTAGAAGAGTTTCCCATTTTTGCGGTAGCGAGTGACTCGCAGATATTATTCAATGTGGTTTTATTTGATAAAGCTCAAGTACTTGAAGGGCAGATTGCCGCTTTAAATGAAACCATGCTACAGCTTAATATTGCACTGCCGCTTTCTTCATTTGCATTGACGGGAAATAACTATTCAATCTTTGGTGCACTGTCAGTGAATTCAGAGAGCAGCCAAATTCAAGAAGAAGTGACTGTCTTAGCTGAAAATATCATGGATGCCTTAGAAGTATGCCAAAAATTTTTAATTAAAGCCTAGAGGAGATAATAATGGGATTTTTAAATAACGTATTAAAAACGATACAAAGCTACGGTAACGAAGCGAATGATGCATTTGTTGACACTCAAGGTATTCGTATTATGGAACAAGAAATTCGTGATGCTGATGAAAGTCAGCGTAAAGCACATGAATCCTTAACCGAAGTGATGGCGGAGCAAAAAAGAATCGCCAGAAAAGTAGCGGATTTAACCGCGAGCACTGAAGAATATGGTGCGGCAATCGCTAAGCTTTTAGACGCAGGTAATGAATCACTTGCTTTGGAAACTGCTGAAAAATTAGCCGAATTAGAAACTGACTTAGATAGCAATCAAGCAATCCTAGATTCTTATACCTATCAGGTCAATGAGTTAAAAGTGATTATCAAGGATTCAAATAAGCAAGTAGCGGCTTTAAAGCGAGAAGTGTCCATTATTAAATCGACGGAAGCCGCGCAAAAAGCGAGTGAGGCGACTGCCGCTCAGTATTCAGGCACGAATTCATCACTACGTTCAGCAACCGCTTCTATGGATCGTATTAAAGCGAAACAGCAAAAGCGTAAAGATAAAATGAACGCAGCACGTGAGTTAGAGAAAGAATCGAATGGTGGCGACTTAAAAGAGAAGCTTGCAGCAGCGGGTGTGATTGGGAGTCAAAGTTCCGCGAGTGATATTTTAAATCGTTATAAAAAAGAGTCGTAAACTCTATCAAAAGGTAACATCCCTGCTAGGGATGGTGCCTTTTGATAGTATTGAGCGAGACGGTGCCTTCGCCCCGTTTCAAATATTTGAGTAAAGCTTAAACGTTACGAA
>WTCM01000081.1 GCA_013138595.1 Methyloprofundus sp.
GTGATAAATTATCGCCACCGCCTAATGAAGGATGGTGACAAGCCACACATGCCGAATCAAAATCTCCACCTAAAGATTTAGAAAAGAATAAATCTTTTCCTAGTTGTGCTTGTGCGCTGCTAATATCAGGAACAGTACGGTTTAACAAGGGATTTCCTGTTAAGCCATTTTGCATGATGATAGCACTTAATTTTTTATCCAGTTTTTTTTGATGTTTTTGCTGATGCATATTTTCAGCAGCGGCGACACTAGCATAACTCGCAAGACTCGCCACACATAAACCTAACATTACTTTTTTCATTACTACTCCTATTCCTTAAATTCCTAAATAAAGGCTAATAACCTTTAAATTATTGTTGTTTATTTGCAATAAATTGCAATTAAGTGTAGGGAGTAACTTAAAAAAAAAGATGTCTTAAAGCTATTTGTTTTGTAACAAAATGTAACAAAACATTGCTTGTTTAAAAGAAGTTCACTGCAAAGGTAGAGGGCTAAGCTTTGCGGGGGCTTAATAGCCTAGGCTAGGCTGCCCATAGCGGCATATCTATGCAAGCGATATATTGCAACATAATAATATTTTAATATTTCGTTTTATTGGCTTATTTAAGCTTAAATGCAGCATCACTTGAGCAATTTATAAAAGCCATAAAGCGGCTCATCAGCAACTTCACTGATACCATAAGGTGCCTTATCGTAATATGCGCTGTCTCTCAATATTAATAAAGAAAAATTCGTCGAGTAAATCTACTATAATGTCTAGTTGAGTCGATATTTGAATGCCCCTCGTAAAAATGAACTTATATAATGCTTTAGCAACTATTATTAATATAATAGCAGGGCTTATTAGCTTTGATAGCTATGGACAAGTCTTTATTTCTTATGGGTATAGAGAGCAACAAGTATTTACTTTGCCTATTGCAGAACGCATGACACAGATGGTCTTTATCTCTGTTGTACAAGCTGAATTTGAGCTAGTCACAGAATTGACAGAAACACAACGGGGTGCTGGTGGCTTTGTCCATACAGACCTCCACTAAGCTGACTCGCAGGATTTACTATGGGACGCACGTTTATAATTCTTGCCGCAGTGATACTGCTGATGATAGCCGTAACAGGTACAGGAGTTTTCTATTTATCGCAGGCCTCAATTAAAAATGCTGAAAATGCAGCTATTCAAGAATTAGCTAAGGGAGCCGCTCAAAGTATTAGCACACGCACTTCGGTACTGCGGAAGACGCTACAAAATATTGCGCAATCGACTGATATTATTGAGGCTGTTTACAATAATAAAATTAGTCATGCGCGCGCAATGATCAAACAACGGATGTATTTGCCGGGTACAATGACTTTTCGCTTATTATTAGCGACTGATACTGAACCAGATTTAAGCACGACACCCGAGTTAGGCTACGCTGATTTAGATTTAGTCAAAAACACCTTCCAAAAAGAACAGGCTCCGCTTATTCAAGGGAGTGGCAAAAATCGTCATTTAGCCATCAGTCAGGGGATTGTGCATGACAAAAAAGTGATTGCGGTACTGCTTGCTAGCGTGAGCTTTAAAGAACTACAATCCAGCCTTAGAACTATTTTTAATGAAGATGTCTATTTAGAATTAAAGCAAGCTGACTTTGTTTTATTGGCTCATGGCGATAACAGCTTAAAAGAGTCAGCAAATTACGCAAGCTTTAATATCGTAAAGACCTCTTGGACACTTAGTTACTGGAATGATGATGAACTAGACATGGGGCTTACCTATGAACTTATAGCCATCATGCTGATCACCAGTATTCTCTCGTTATTTGCCTGCTTTATTTTATTTAGACAGTTAGAAAAGCTATTTATTGAAGATCAGCGCTCTGCTTTAAAAGCGACTAAAGATATTTTAACGGGCAAAGCACATGGGCATCATTACCCTGCGAAATTAAAAGAAATGGAAACCTTTATTGCGACTATTTTGCAATTTAAACGCGCGCTAGAAGGTAAAAGCATTGAAACCGCAGAAGCGAATGCTAAAAATGATCAAGAACTCGATAGCTTCTTTGAGACTTCAGAAGCCTCTGAATTTTTAGGCTCAGAGTTTTCCAAGTATGCAGAGCATGTTTCTACGACACAAGTAGGCTCAGCCATCTCGCTGCCAGGCGATAGCGACGAAGTAAAACCCAAACGTAAGTCTAAATCATCCAAAAAAAGAAAACCCAAAAAATCAGCCAGTAAACCCGCCTCAGTGGACTCCATCTTTCGTGCCTACGATATACGCGGTATTGTCGAAACTGCGCTGACAGATCGAGTCGTTTATGATCTTGCCCGTACATTAGGCAGTGAGGCCATTGATAAAGGTGTTTCCACCATGGTGATTGCTCAAGATGGTCGTATTTCTAGCCCCATATTAAGCAAGTCATTAATTGACGGCTTACTCTCAACAGGGATTAATATACTGGATATAGGAGCCGTTCCCACGCCAGTCTTATATTTTGTTGCCCATCACCATGACGACCACTCAGGCATTATGTTGACAGGTAGTCATAACCCCCCAGAATATAATGGGCTTAAAATGGTTATTGCAGGTGAAACACTCGCTGGGGAAAGGATTCAAGCGCTCAAAAAACGCATGGAGAGTAAAAGCTTTCATGCAGATAAAGCGGGGACGCTGTCTGAAAATAGTATGTTTGCTAATGAATATATCGGTGTTATTGCTGATGATATTCGCATTGCACGCCCCATGAAAGTGGTGCTTGATGCGGGTAATGGCGTGGCGGGTGAGCTAGGCGTGCTATTACTAAAATCACTAGGCTGCGAAGTGATTGAGCTATTTTGTGATATAGATGGAACTTTTCCTAACCATCACCCTGACCCAAGCAAACCTGAAAACTTATCCAGCTTAATTACCGCCGTTGCACAGCACCAAGCAGATGTGGGTATCGCTTTTGATGGCGATGGCGATAGGCTAGGAGTGGTCGATTCTAATGGAAAAATAATCTGGCCAGACCGCTTATTGATGTTTTTTGCAAAACATGTGCTTGCAAGAAAACCTGGGGCAGAGATTATTTACGATGTAAAATGTAGTCGCAACGTAGAAACTCAAATAAAGAAAAGTTCAGGCCGCCCTACCATGTGGAAAACAGGTCACTCTTTTATGAAAACCAAAGTGCAGCAATCTGCGGCCGCTTTTGGTGGTGAAATGAGTGGTCACTTCTTTTTCAATGATCGTTGGTTTGGTTTTGATGATGGCTTATATTCAGCGGCACGCTTGGTTGAAATATTATCAGAAGATGCGCGCCATAGTGCTGAAGTTTTTGCCGATTTCCCAGATAGCCCAAATACCCCCGAATTAGCGATAGAGCTAGAAGAGGGAGAAAGTAAGGGTATTATGGAGCAGGTTTTAGCCAAGGCAAATTTTCCTGATGGAGTGATCATTGATATTGATGGCTTACGCGTAGATTTTGATGATGGCTTTGGCTTAGTGCGCGCCTCCAATACAACCCCTTCTTTGACGCTTCGTTTCGAAGGCGATAATGATGAAGCCTTAAGCAAAATCCAAGAACAATTCCGCACACTTTTACTTAACGTAAAATCCGATATTTCCCTACCCTTTTAATTATTTATGCAAGAACAAACAGCTAAAGGTATTGCTCATGTCTTAATCGAGTCTTTACCCTATATTCAAAAATTTAAAGGCAAAACTGTGGTCATCAAATACGGCGGCAATGCCATGATTGATGAAAACCTTAAAAACAGTTTTGCACGTGACATCGTCTTGATGAAACTCGTGGGCATTAACCCTATTGTGGTACATGGAGGTGGTCCTCAGATTGGTAAACTATTAGAGCGCTTGGATATAGAAACTAAGTTTGTTAACGGTATGCGTGTGACCGATACTGAAACAATGGACGTGGTTGAAATGGTGCTAGGTGGGCAAGTCAATAAAGACATTGTTAACTTGATTAATATCGCAGGTGGCAAAGCGATTGGGCTCACCGGTAAAGATGCTAGCTTTATTCGCGCTCGCAAGATTGAAATGAAGCAATATAATAAAGCCACTCAGGCCTCTGAAATTGTCGATATTGGTCATGTAGGCGAAGTCAGCTCTATAGATCCAGCGATTGTAGAAATGCTCAGTCACAGTGATTTTATTCCTGTGATAGCCCCTATTGGTGTGGGTGAAGATGGTTGTTCCTATAATATCAATGCCGATTTAGTCGCGGGAAAAGTGGCTGAAGTCTTACAAGCCGAGAAGCTTATTTTATTAACCAATATTCCAGGTATTTTAGATAAACAAGGTAGCTTACTCACAGGGCTCACCTTAAAAGATATTGATGCCTTGATTGATGACGAAACAATCTCAGACGGAATGATTCCAAAAACACGTTGTGGGACAGATGCTTTAGAAGGTGGCGTACAAAGTGTACATATTATTGATGGGCGGGTGGAGCACGCGGTTTTATTGGAGCTCTTTACCGATAAAGGGATAGGTACTTTACTGATTAATTAAGTACTTGGCACACAAACACCTAATTCTAAACTTAACAAAAAATAAACCGAGGCTATTATGTTTGAAGTCTTTTTCATTTTAACCATTATTTATCTCGCCTATGCTTTTAGCGCAAGTACGACTAATAATGCATCATTAAATACCGCAAGCTTACAAAAAAACGTAGTGGAACTACCTGTTAACATTATCAGCACGCCCACTACCAGCCAAAAAGTAGCGCCTCAAGTCGTTCAAAAAAAGCTTGTACAAAAGCCTAAAAAAGCACCGCAAGCCGTTGCAAAGCCTAAAGTGAATGTCGCTGCAACACGGCCTGTTAAAAAGACCAAGATAAACAAAAAAGCAGCGCCAAAAATTGAGCTACGTACGGTGCAAATGACGCACCCAAAAACAGGCGAACAAGTAAAGGTTGCGAATAATTACCGTATGGTTAAGCGCTGGATAAAAGAAGCCTTAGTAGAAGAAGGCTTATTAGACAAAATCTATACCACTAAAGAAATGGATGACGCGGCTAAAATTAAAGTGCGTGATGCGCTCTCTATTATTAAGGCAATGGATAAATATAAGCCCCAGCTGATGGCTAAAAAATAAGCCATACCTCTTGTTAGAATGTAAACTTAGGCTACCCACTTAAGACGGGCACTGCCATTAAGTTAAGGAAAAATATAGGATGTGTTGAGGCACGAAACGCATCTTTTAGGCACTTGATGCGTTTCCTATCGTCAACACATCCTATCTTAAAATGTTTAACTTAATGGCAGTGACTTAAGACGGGGCAATGTAGGTGTGGATTTATCCGCACTATATAATGCACTGTGCAGCGGTGAAAAGTGCAGATAAATTTGCACCTACATGACTATAATGCCCCGTTTATAGGGAGCATGGACAAGCCCCTTTCTTTAATGCTCTTCTGTTGCAAGCCAGCTATTTAAAAACAGCCGAATTGAATCAAAACTAGCCTCTATATCACTACGCTCTAAGAAATGCGTACAACCTGCTAATGGCTGTAAAGAGCAACTCTCTAAACCTTTAGAGAGATAAGCATGACAAGCCGCATCAGATTGTTGAAATGGCACAAGCACGTCTTCGGTGCCATGAAAAATCAGCACAGGTGGAGAGTGACGTGTTATTTGATATAAAGGAGAGGCAAGATATAAAGCTTCTGCTGTGCTACTGGACAGTAATAAACTCGTATAATAGCGTTGCTCTGCACTATTTGCGTTAAGCAGGTCCCAAGGCGCAGAATAACAAACTAGCCCATGTACTTCACTGTCCACACCACTTTGAAAGTTACTCACTGAGGTTTGCCCTAACATTGCTGCAAGATAGCCGCCTGCTGAAGCGCCTACTGCAAGAATTTTATCGGGGTTAATATGGTATTCGGTCGCATTTTCCTTTAACCACCAAACACCTTGGATCACATCAGCCAGTTGTGCAGGCCACTTTTTTTCTGCGCTAGTCGCAAGTGTATAATCTACATTAATCACCACCAGCCCCTGCTCGGCAAACCACTGCGCAATAAACGCCATCTCAGAGCGCTCTCCGCTTACCCAGCCCCCGCTATGCATGACTATTGCAGCAGCACGCGGAGGGTCAAGCTCAGTGCGTTCAGGCAATAGTAAATCCATTTTTTGCCCAGTATGCGTATAAGTAATATCGCGAGTCACTTGAACCGCATAGAGCTGATGCGTGCAAAGTGCCATAAAAAGATAAGAGAATATTTTTAAACGCATTTTTTTCCTTATTCGGCGTAGTGATGATTAATGATAACGAAAAGCGATCAGTTTCTGGCATCCTTCATATAGAACTAAAAGTAGTTGACACTTTTTAAAAAAGTCACCGTCATCCCTGCATGCTATCCAGTCAAGCGTCACGGCAATTAAGTTAAGGAAAAAATATAGGATGTGTTGAGGTACGAAACGCATCTTTCTTGCCTTTGGTGCGTTTCCTATCGTCAACATATCCTATCTCAAAATGTTTAACTTAATTGCCGTGAGGCTAGCATGGGCACAAGCTTTAGCAGGGATCTATGCTGAACATGGATTCCCGATAAAAGACTTCGGGAATGACGTTGCTAATGAAGTGAAAGGGTAAGCCATTCAATGAAGGATACCAAATTTCTTACTTAGGAGCGCCGTTGATAAATCACAAAGCTATAGTTAAAGCCCACGCTGTTATCATCGCTAATATCTTCACGCGAGCTTTCTTGCCACTGGTTTTTATCAATAACTGGAAACCAAGTATCTCCCGCAAAATCTTGCTGAATCTGAGTAATATATAAGCGATCTGCATGCGCTAGAGTCGCCTCATATAAGGTTGCACCGCCAATCACAAAAACTTCATCCTCTTGCTTGCAACTGCTTAAGGCAGACTCTAATTCATTAAATACCAAACAGCCCGCTTGCTGATAATTTGGATTTCGGCTAATAATAATATTTTGCCGATCTGGTAAAGGCCGGCCGATCGATTCAAAGGTTTTTCGCCCCATAATAATCGGGTAGCCTAAAGTGGTTTTTTTAAAGTGTTTTAAATCAGCAGATAAATGCCACGGCATTTGCTTATTAATACCAATGGTGCGATTTGTTGCCATCGCAACAATAAGAGACAGTTTCATAGTGAAAGAATTTGCTAATGAGAACAACTGAGTATTATATGATTTTTAATCTAAATAAAGCGATAATATAGCCCATTATTTTTTAAAAGAGATTTTTATGAGCATCGAACAAACTTTATTGCAGCGTAGTGATTCCAAATGCGAGCTATGTGCCGCTGAGCAGGATTTAAGTGTTTACCATCTACCCCCCGAGACAGAAGAGAGCGCTGCACAGTCTGTTTTATTATGCGCTACTTGCCAAAGTCAAATCGCGACTCCAGCCACAATGGATGCGAATCATTGGCGCTGTCTTAATGATAGCATGTGGAATCCTGAAGCTGCGGTACAAGTACTTGCATGGCGTGTATTGCAAAGTTTATCAGCAGAATCTTGGGCGCAGGATTTAGCCGATATGTTGTATTTAGAACCCGACGTTTTAAGCTGGGCTGAATCTGCTCTATTAACGGCAGAGGAAGAGGATGATACCGAGCCTACCGTGGATAATAATGGGGCAAAATTAGTCGCAGGTGATACGGTTACTTTAATTAAAGATTTAGAGGTTAAAGGGGCAGGTTTTACTGCAAAACGCGGCACTGTGGTCAAAGGCATTTCTTTAACAGACAACCCTAAGCATATCGAAGGGCGTGTTAATGGCGTACGTATCGTCTTAGTGGCCGATTATTTAAAGAAAGTGACTTAGAGCAAGCAAAACTGGGCAGGGTATTCACCCTGCTCATAAGTTTTAGCTTTCGAGGCTGTGAAAGTATTATCAAACTGGAGTCCAATATTCTCTTGTTTAAGGATTTAAAACTTATCAGAAACAGCAGGTGCTTGGTAGTTTGCCTTTACATAAGCACGCGTACACTCGGTGCTATTAGCTTTTAAACGAGCCGCTATTTGATAGTAGCCTTCCCTAGTGCTTTTGAATGAGAGTGTGAGTGCTTGATTATTAGAGGCTGATCCTTGCTTTTTTCTAGCCCCTTGAGTTCTTTGTTTATTGCCTTTATCATCAGGTAAGAAAACAGCTATTTCCGCATTAATACTATTATCTGCATACAAAGTAACGTGAATATCTGTCTCTTTAGCGGCCCATATTGCGCCAGCTGTACGAAAATCACCTGCACATAATTTTCCTCCATACGCTAAAGAATTGGGGTCAGAGTCACCTAGATCATCTGCCATTTGGAATTCTTGTGTGGTTCGGCGTGATGCGGGTGAAAAACCACCTGAGACACCGACAGCTCCCCAAATAGCATAACTCATAGGCGGTACAGATACCTGCACCCAGCCATCTTGGTTAGTACTAATATCACCGCTATCAGACGCACTGTAATTATGTAAAGCGACGTTTTTACCAAAATCCGTTGCTACCCACGCTTGTAGTGTTTGCGTACTGCTGTCATTTAAAGCAATTAAAGCTTTACCACTACGCTCAATAACTAATAAATCCTTAGACTTTTGATGACGCACTTTATAAGTTGCATCTTTAAAATTCAGTTTTTGATGTGCCCAGATAATATTAGCCACATAGTCGCGTACTTTAATATCTTCGGGCTTAACTGAAAAACGCTCGTTTCCATAATTGATAAATAAATCTTCAAAATAAACCGTTGGGCTACCATCAACAGCAAAAGTGGCCGCATAAGCAACATCGGTACGTGGATTGTCAGGGTCTACTGTCGGTAAGATTTCTTTATTATTTTGTCGCCAATCACCGCTTCTATCATCATGCTGTGTGGAGGCGATAGTCGCAGAGTCCCAGAAGGCACCTTTCCAAGTATCGTGATTATTCAAGAAAGGAGAGGTTTTTAAGCGGTTATTTTGTTGCGCACTGGGCAGGGATCCCATATCAAATGCCCCGCCTTGTTGAATCATTGCAGCTAAAGCGTTACGCAATGAGAAATCAAATGTACCACAGCGATTTTGGGTAGCATTTGCCCAATCATCCAATTGCTTTGCTCCAGACACATGCTCTCCTGCACAAAAAAACTGATTCGATCCACCCATCGCATTATAGAGTACATCTTCGACTACATAAGCGGGAAAATGTTTAACGGCATCTAAGCGAAAGCCGTCTGCATCTGTTTGTTTTTTAAACCAGCCCAGCCATTCTCTCGCTTGATCCAGCATATATTCACCATTACCACCCCCGCCGTGCTGATTATCTAAATAACAAATATCAGCCCCTAATAAAGTGCCACATTCATCCCCTTGTTGGCAGTTATGATCAGGATTAGGGTGAAAATTCCAGTGATCTTTTGCCCATCGACCTGTGTTTTTTCCCGCGTAGCCTGTATAGCGGAATTTTTTGTATTTATCGTCACCTGGTGCGGACGCATCAGTCTCACCACCGATCACATGATTAAGTACAATATCAGGATAAACCTCTAAGCCATTGGCATGAGCAACGGCGATAAATCGAAGCAAGCTATCTTTTGTACCAAAACGGGTTGCGACGGTATTTTTTTGATTTTTATCGCCTAAGTCATAATGGTCGTAAACACCATA
>WTCM01000123.1 GCA_013138595.1 Methyloprofundus sp.
AAAGGCTATAAAGAACAAGTCTTAGAATTAGTCGATGCGTTTAAGAAAAGTTTGGCTTAAATCGTATAGGTAGGATGGGCAAAGGAGGTACGACAGGCACGTCTTTTTGGTTTAACCTTGATGGGCACGAGATAAAGCCTCTTTGCCCATCCTACACGCAGCTTCTACCGTAGATAACGTCATTCGGCATTCTGGATCATCAGGCATGTTGGATGACGTTTTTTAATGCTTCGCAATAAAAAATCTTATCCAACCTACATTCTACCCATCTTACAGTATTTCATTCCCCCCATTAATCTGCGGCATTAAACCCGCTCTACAGCTTTAGGAAAACCAGCATGCAAATGCGTTTAGTCGATATTCAACAACAAATAGCAGGTGAACTAATTGGTGATGCTGAGACTTTAGTCAGTGCCGTCAACTCACTGGATTTAGCACAAGCAGGCGATATTTCATTTGCCGAAAATGACAAATATTTAGCCGCAGCAGAAAGTAGTGCAGCCTCATTAATTTTAGTCCCTAAAGATTTCCCCGAATTAGCGGGTAAAAATGTCTTAAAAGTGGATAAACCTAAAGAGGTTTTTATCGGCATCATGATGATGTTTGATGATTCCTGCGTGAAATTTTCAGGCATACACCCTAGTGCGGTGATTGCCTCTGAAAACGTCAAACTTGCCGCGAATATCGCTATTGCGCCACAGGTTAGCATACAAGAAAATGTTTCTATCGGTGCGAATACCTCAATTGATGCCAGTACCCATATTGCTCAAGATGTGGTGATTGGTGAACATTGTAAAATCGGTCCAAATGTCACGATTTTATCCAAAGTCACGATAGGACATAATGTCATCATCCATGCAGGCACAGTGATCGGTGGTGATGGTTTCGGTTATTTCTGGGACGGTATGCAACAGAAGAAAGTACCGCAACTCGGTGGTGTGATTATTGAAGATAATGTCGAGATAGGCTGTAATACCTGTATAGACAGAGCCACCTTTGGTATGACCCGTATCGGCAAAGGCACAAAGATTGATAACTTGGTACAAATCTCACATAACAATGAGATAGGCGAACATTGTATGATTGTGTCACATGTCGGCATATCGGGCAGTGTCACTTTAGGCAAGCGCGTCACCTTAGCAGGGCAAGTAGGTATTGCTGACCATATCACCATGGGCGATGGCTCCACAGCCGCTGCACGCACAGGTATTTCTAAAGATGTACAAGCAAACCAAGTCGTTTGGGGCGCACCGAATCGCCCAATTAAACAAGTGATGCGCGAAATGGCAAGTATTCCTAAATTACCTGCTTTATTGAAACAGGTAAAAAATATACTTAAGCGTTTGGCTGAGGTGGAAGAGCAGTTGTCTGGTTTGGATAAAAAATAACGGTGTTATACCGTAGGCTGGGTTAGATTTTTTTGCGTAGCAATAAAAACGTAACCCAGCACCTTTGAACTTGCGTAAAATGCTGGGTTACGTTTGCTGCGCTACGCTTGCAAAACTAACCCAGCCTACTCTCTCATTTTTAAGACTGACTTGCCGTACACTATAAACCATGACCCTACGCCTATCCAACCCGTGGCTACTGCCCATCCTTTCTGGCTTTTTTATCGGCACTAGCTATATTCCATTCCCTCCGTGGGCTTCGCTGTTTGGCTTTATCCCTTTATGGATTTTCTGGGAACAACAAACTCGCTTAAGAAATGTTGTCTTAGGCAGCATGTTGACCAGCTTTGTATTTACCATTATCGGCTTTAATTGGGTGGCTTATTTATTACATGAATTTGCCCACGCACCTTGGATACTCGCTTTAGGGGGCATGTTGTTATTTGCCTTGATTGCACATTTATTTGTCGCCATTGCGGGCGCTATTTGGTTTATCGGTAAACAAAAACAGCTGTATACAGGGTGGTTGTCTATCTTAGTGATGGGCTTATCCACCGCTTTATTATTATGGCTGCTGCCGATGCTGTTTAAATGGAATTTTGGCTATGCGTGGTTTGGCTCGAAAATTCCTGTGTATCACTTAGCTGAATATATCGGCTTTAGTGGTTTAAGTATGTTGACGATACTAGCAAATGTGCCTTTGTATTTTGCTTGGCAGAATAGAAAAGAAAAACAAGGGCGTAAAATTCTTATCCGTGTGGTCACGGTTTTTGCTTTACTCAATGCTTATGGCTTAAGTACCAAAGCATGGTTGCCGCATCCTGATGCTTCTTTTAATACCTTATTGGTGCAAGCGAATATTGGTAATTCGGATAAAATGGCAGTTGAATTTGGGCGTGGATTTTTCGATAAAATTCTGAGCAAATATCAAGCCGTCACTGATAAAGGTTTACGCGAACATGCAGGCAAGCCCATAGATTTTGTACTTTGGTCTGAAACCGCATTCCCTTCTTTATTAAATAAAAAATATCAGAATACCTTCTTTACGCAAAAATTATTAAGCTATATTAAACAACGCAAAGTTGCCTTAATCACGGGTTCTTATGGGCGAGATGAGAAAACTGATTTAACCACGAATTCCTTATTTATTATAGATAAACAAGGGGTTGTGCAAGATGATTATTATAGTAAATCTATTTTATTAGCCTTTGGGGAATATATTCCTGGTGAAGAGCAATTTCCTATTTTTAGAGAATGGCTGCCGATGGTCGGACATTTTGGGCGGGGTGCTGGACCCACTAAACTACTTAGTTTAGAAAATTACAAAATTGGTGCGCAGATTTGTTATGAAAGCTTATACCCGCATTTTTCTAAATCATTAGCCGATTTAGGCGCGCAGTTTATTGTCAATGTCACCAATGATTCTTGGTATGGAACATGGCAAGAGCCTTATCAGCACATGATGATGACTTTAGCGCGCGCTGTGGAAATACGCCGTCCTTTAGTGCGTGTCACCAATACGGGGATCTCTACTGTGGTCTTAGCGTCAGGTGAGGTTTTACAGCAATCGCCCATGTATGAAGAGTGGGCGGGCTTATATACTGTGCCGTACCTGCTAGAACCTAAAGCAACTTTTTATCAGCGGTATTATGGCTTAATGCCTAGTGTCTTATTTGCGCTATTACTTTTAGTGCTGTTAAACGGATTACGTTTACGCTTAACAACGCGCTCATAAGCACCATGCAAGACACTAAATTTATTCCCTTTAAAGCCTCTATTGAGGCTTACGCTTTGCCAGAGCTTTTTACTTTTCCTTTTTATTATCAGCCGCATCCTTTATGTTTACTTGCCGCTAAAGAGCTACAAGATTATTTACTCAGTCAAACCGATTGGCTGCATAATTTTGGGCTTAATGGAGAAGTGCACAATGCGATTGGTAAAATGTTTGGGGTGTTGCTGGTCAAAAACCAACACCATGAAATAGGTTATTTAGCGGCATTTTCAGGAAAAATAGCAGGCACTAATCAGCTGGAAAAATTTGTCCCTCCTGTGTTTGATACACTGGATAAAGGCGGCTTTTTTATGCAGGGGCAATTAGAGGTTAATACGCTGAGCGAACAGATTAAACGCCTAGCAGATAACCCCCAAATTGCTCGCTTAGAAAATAAGCTGCAACAGCAAAATGAGCTAGCTTTATCCGCTATTCAAGCGCACCGTGAAAAAATGATTCTTGGGCGCAAAGAACGCAAAGCACAAAGAGCCACGGCAGAAACATTGCCTAGCGATGAAGGGGCTTTATTGATAGAACAATTAGCCCAACAAAGTATTGCGCACAAAAACCAACTCAGAGATTTAAATCACTATTGGGCGCAACAGATTCAAAAGGCGGAGGATGACTTAACTCAACTGACCGCTGAATTAAATGCACTAAAGCAACAGCGCAAAACCCTATCAGCGACTTTGCAGCAAAAACTCTTTGCCGAATATCGTTTTTTAAATAAACAAGGCGAGTTAAAAAGTTTACAAGCGATCTTCCAACAAACTAAACAGCTCACACCGCCTTCAGCAGCAGGGGAATGCGCTGCACCTAAGTTATTACATTATGCTTTCCAACAAGGCATGCAGCCCTTAGCGATGGCTGAATTTTGGTGGGGAGCTGCACCAAGTTCAGAAATTAGACAACATAAGAATTTTTATACCGCTTGCTTAGGCAAATGTCAGCCGATTTTAGAACACATGCTGACAGGTATAACAATAGAAAAAAATCCGCTCTTAAATAACCCTGCCGCAGATAAATCTATCGATATTATTTATGCCGATGAAGCTATGCTGGTGATTAATAAGCCTGCTGAATTATTATCCACTCCAGGTAAAGAGATAGAAGATTCCGTGTATTTTCGCCTGCGTCAAAGCTATCCCCAAGCGACAGGGCCTTTAATTGTACATCGGCTAGATATGTCAACTTCGGGGCTGATGTTAATCGCTTTAACAAAAGACGCAAACAAGCAGTTACAAAAACAATTTATCAAACGTACGATTAAAAAACGTTATGTCGCCTTATTAGAGGGTGAAATTGAGCAAGAAACGGGGCTTATTGAGTTACCCCTACGCTTAGATATAGATGATAGACCTAGGCAATTAGTTTGCTATCAACATGGTAGAGCCGCTAAAACAGAATGGCGAGTGCTTGAACGGAAAAATAAGCAAACCAAAATACTGTTTTACCCGATCACAGGGCGTACCCATCAATTACGCGTACATGCCGCACACCCTAAAGGCTTAAACGCACCGATTGTAGGCGATGACCTATATGGCAAGACAGCACAGCGTCTACATTTACATGCGGAGTATATTGCATTTACTCATCCTGTGACGAAAGAGCTGATGGAGTTTCAGGTAGATGCTGAGTTTTAAGTGTCAGGAACAGAATGAGACTTTAATCAAACTGGAGTCCAAAACGCGTTTTGGGCCGATTTTTATCGAGTTTCGTCACTTGGAAAAGTCTATAAAACTAATCAATCACTTACAAAATCAAAACATGCCCAAAACTTGTTTTGGACTCCTTTAGCTAATGCCGAATAATCTGCGCCATACATTCAGCCAGTTTTTCGGGCGTACAGGCAAGTATATCCATGCCCACTTTCTTTAATTTTTTCGCCGTCGCTCTACAATACTCAGGTCGAGCATCATAACCTAGCGCACCTAACCCTATGGTACGTATTCCCGACTCTGCCATTTGCAAGCTTTGGCGTATTAAGCCGCGCTCATCACCGCCTTCATAAAAATCAGAGATTAAAATCACAATAGTGCGCTTAGGTTCGCGTACCAGTTCTGCAGCATAGCGCATGGCTTGATGAATATCAGTACCGCCCCCTAATTGTATTTTTAATAAGACATCCACAGGCTGTCCTACTTCGGCAGATAAATCCACAATTTGCGTATCAAATAAAAATAAGGAGGTTTTTACCGAGGGCAATTCATGGAAAATAGAAGCCATCACGGCTGAAAACACCGCTGAATCTAGCATTGATCCCGATTGATCTACGGCAATAATAATATGCCACGGTTTTTTATTGCGTTCTGCGGCAAAAAAGAACAGTTGATCGACAAATAATTTACCACTTTCAGGGTCAAAGTTTTTCAGGTTGCGCCGCACCGTCATATTCAGGTCTAAGTTTCTAAACACGCGTCGTGGCGAGTGCTTATCTCTGCGAATCGCCCCTGTAATCGAGGCTTCTACTTGCAACTGCATTTTTTCTTTGAGCTGATTGACTACCATACTAATAATCTTCCGCGCGAGTATGCGCGTTTGTGGATTCATCAGATCTTTATGGCTGATCAAGGTTTTGACCAACTCAATATTAGGTTCAATCTTTTCTAATAAATCAGGCTGTTCTAATAATTCACTAATGCCACGCCGCTTAACTAACTCTCTTTCCATAATTTCTTTGGAGCTTTGTGGAAAAAGCTCTGCCACGCCGTCAATCCATTCTGGAATACTCAGTGTCGAGCCGCCTTTTCCTCCTGAGCGAGAGGCTCCTTTTTTCGATGCACTTTCGCCTTGAGTTTCATCAAATAGAAAGCCCATTAAGGCTTCAATACGTTGCATTTCAGCATCGCCACCGCAGTTGATTTTATGCTCTTCGGCTTCTTTGCCTAGCACTAATCGCCAGCGCGCTAATAATTGTTGTTTATCATCAAGCATATTAGAAATCCCACTCTTGCATAATCTTATCCACTTGTTTATCAATATCAGCAATCAGCACCGCAGCTTCCAAAGAGGTATTGAGTTCCACCAGCTCGACCGAACTTTTTAAGCCATGTCTTTGCGCCACTTTATCCGCAATTGCATATTTACTTTGTGGCTGTATCGCTTCAAAGGCTTGGCGAATTTTAGGCAGCATAATCAAAAAGGATTGATGATCAGCATGTTTGAATAGCTCTTCGATTGCTTCAATAAGCTGCGGTGAACCCGTAATAATTGAGGTTCTTGAGACGCTGAGTAAGCCTTCTAAAAAATCGCCTGCTTGCACCAAAATATCAGCCGTTGATTTTGCATAAGCGGCTAATAGCGCAAGCACTTCAGCGCCTGAAATAACTTTTAATTCAGCCAACAAGCCATAAAAAGCGCCTTTTAAAAAAGGCACTTCAGTTAGTTCTGCGGCACTTTGAATATTAAGCCGTAATAGCTCAATATCCATTGCACCACTGCTATCTTTAAACACGGTTTCAGCAATGGTTTTTAAAGCATCAACCAGTTCATATTGGTGTTCGGCTTGTGTGGTAGCGGCATCAGGAATGGCAAAACAAGCACGATTATAAGCGAGCACGAGCAAGTCCTGTATCGCTGAATTTTGAGTTTGGCGTATGCTGGAATGCTGTTCTATTTGCCTTAAATAATTAATCGCCTGCGCTAAAGACACCACTCTAGGATCATTTGCTAGCGCGTTTTCAGCATTTTTTTGTAAGGGCTGAATCAAGCTGGGCAATGCCATTTTGATCGCTTCATATAAAATCTGACAACAAGCATCGGCATGATTAAGTTGTTGAGCCACTGCTTCTTGCAACTTAGTCATGGTCGCCGCTTCTATACTATCGCCATACAGATTTTCTTCGACCAATTTGGAGTCAATAGAGGGCGACCACGCTAATAGCCATACTTCTTTAAATAAAGCTGCCGAAAATTGATCGCGACTGCTATTTAAACTTGCGGCAGGGATTTTTAAAAAGGCGAGTCGATGTAAAAAAGCGGAGCGTTGTCTATCGAACTCGTCTTGTTTATTGAGCACCAACTTCACTTGCTTTTCTTCTATTTGAAACTCATGTAAATCCAACTCTTGCAGCCAATAATAAAAGTCTATTGCGATGGGTAAACGCCCGACATCATCGGTCACTTTACCCAAGGCTCTGCCTATATCAACCTCATCAATCGCCGCTTTCAATACTAAGCCATCTTCATTAGGATCGCCTTTGCAACAACAAGCAATAATCGCATCGTGTATATCGTCTAGGATAGGTTGGGGGCGTTGGCGCAATTGACTGAGCATTTGCGCATGTTGTGCAATCGCAATCGCATCAGCGGCTGACAGTGCCTCGCCTTTTTTACGTGCGGCCTTTAAAACAGCCACAATATAATTAGGCAGTAATTCTTCAGTTTTATTTTTCTGTAAAAACGACCAATATAATTGATAAAACTGTGGCGCGCGATTACCCGCGCTATAACCCGAAAGCTCTGCTACTCTGAAAAATGAATACGGGACAAGGCTATTGTAAGTCGTGCCTTCAGGGGGGCTGGGGTAGTCCGTTTTCGTTTCATCCATAAATAAATGAAAACCACCACAAATCACCATTGCATCGCTTTCAGCAAGTTGGTATTCGGCTAATTTATCTTTAATCTGCTGACGCATATACGCTTCGCGCTGATAAGTGCCATCTTGCTGCATTTGTTGTTCAGAAGCGGTGAACCTTGAAGCGGCACAAAACATCGCAAGCTCACGACGAAACACTTCTGGATCGGTATTATAAGCACCGAATTCAAATAAGCTATCCCAGGTTTCTTCCCAGCTGTTATAGCCTGCACTCGCGGCTAAAGCACGATAAAACTCGCTTTGAGTGATGAGGTCTTCTGCTTTATCTGTTGTTGGACCTGCCGCGCCTGGCTTTTCTTCACCCTCTACAAAAGGGGTATACAGCGCGTGATGGGGCAGGTCAATAAAACAAGCCTTTGCCTTAATTTCTTTCGCTGTTTTTAAAGCCACATACTCAGGCGAATAGGCAAGCATCGGATACCATGATGAAAAACGCGCAGGAATATCTTTGGAAGCAGTGCTAATCCCTGCTAGATTTAAGACGTTATTATCATCTCGGTAAGAGGAATACATCGCGATAGGTGGCTTGCTGTCTGGATGCAAAATATGAGCAATTAAATCATTGCAATCTGACGGGCCTTCAATAAAAATGACTTTGGGTTTGCGCGTCCGAATCACTTGTTGCAACAATCTAGCCACCGTCGGCGAATGATGGCGGACAGGAAACCAATACAGATCGCTATTAAGTACTTTATCAACGCTTGCTTCTAATTGCTGTAAATCCAAGCCTTTAAACACTGCTTGCTGAGTCGTCATCTTAATTCAATGCAGCAATCATTGCGTGATGAAAAACCTGCCACTCGCTGTTAGTCATCGCTCTTTTTTTAGCCACCAGCGCGTTATATTCTTTTAACACCTTAAGGTCATCGCGGTCTTCTTTGACAATAGAACCCGCTAGATTTTGGGCGATATGTTCAGGCGTAACTAAGCCATCTCCAAAATATTGTGCGCTTAGTGCGGATTCTAAAGCAACGGCAATGGCTTCCGCTGTTGAAAGCGTGGTTGAAGCTTGCTTAATACTCGTGCCATCGCTAGTCACACCGCTACGAATTTCACGAAACACAGTAGCAAGTAAATCGATGACTGGACCAGGCAATTTAGCGGGAATATGATAACGCTGCATTAGCTCGCTGGAGCGCTCTTTAATAATGCGAATTTCAGTGGCTTTATCAGCAATGATCGGAATATAAATATAATTAAAACGACGCTTTAAGGCGGCTGAAAGATCATTCACCCCTTGGTCGCGGCTATTCGCTGTGGCAATAATATTAAAGCCAGATTTAGCCCAAATCATATTATGATCAGGCAATTCAGGAATCGCAATCGCCTTATCAGATAGAATAGAAACCAATGAATCTTGTACATCAGGCACACAACGCGTCACTTCCTCAAAGCGTAATAAAGTGCCGTTTTGCATCGCTTGCATGGTTGGTGATGGAATCAAGTTAGTATCATTCGGGCCTTCCGCAATCACGCGAGCAATATTCCATGAATATTTAATATGTTCTTCCGTTGTCCCTGCTGTACCTTGAATGGTCAGCGTAGAATTACCCGTAATCGCCGCGGCAAGATGTTCAGATAACCAGCTTTTACCCGTCCCGGGTTCACCGACTAATAATAAGGCACGTTCAGACGCTAAAGTGACAATTGCCTTTTCAACCAAGGAGCGATCACCGAAAAACTTACGATTAATTTCAACCGTAACCTTTTTACGCCCAATTTTAGCTTCCAATGTTTGACCGCCTAAAATATAGCTTAAAACCGCACGCGGCGATAAGAGCCAATTCGCGGGCTTATCATCTTTATCATGTTGTTTTAAAGCTTCAAGCTGATGTTTATATTGAACTTCAGCAGGCTCTCTTAATTGTACTGATTTTTTAGTCGCCATATTATAGTGCTTCTTTTTTGCTAGGGTTTTAGCAATGGATAAACGCTTATTATATCCTTATATTTGCAGCGATAAATCAGTGGCTGGTAAAAAACATTTAAAGGCGTATTATTCCCATTTTATTCGTTAGGTATTTTTTTAACATGCCATTTTGCCATTAAATGCACCGCGAAAGCAGCGATTAATAAAAGCACAACAGCTGAATAAGTCATGCCAATTGAAAAAACAGTAATGAGCCAAAACACTATGATTAGTAGTACGGAAAAAGCTAAAGTAATACTTTTTAATTTAAACGTTGCCCATAAGCCAAGCAAACAAATAAAAACAGGAATTAATAGCGGAATGACACCTAAATCAGAAACCTCATTAAATGGTTTTAATTTAATGACTTCTCTTTCGATTTTTACACCATTGACGGCATCAGAAAATTCTATACTAGAATATTGTATAGGCGTTACCCACATTTGATAGCCTACCCAAATGCAAACAATAAAGGCTAAAACCG
>WTCM01000010.1 GCA_013138595.1 Methyloprofundus sp.
CAGCGGTGAAAAAATGTCACATGCGCTGTCCAATGCGATTGCCGTATTATTGATTTCATGTCCTTGTGCATTAGGCTTAGCAACGCCAGCGGCTAATATGGTCGGTACAGGGCGCGCGGCACGGCGAGGAATATATATTCGTAATGGAGCAGCATTAGAATCAGCGGCCAGTATTGATACGGTTATTTTTGATAAAACAGGAACGATTACTGAAGGCAACGCCAAAGTCACCGATATATTCAATATCTCAACATTGGATGACCTGCAAATGATTCAATTAGCCGCCTCGGTTGAGAATAATTCTGAGCATTTACTGGGACAGGCGATTGTTAGAAATGCAAAACAGCAAAATATTGAATTATTAAAGGCCACTCGTTTCTATAGCTATCCAGACCAAGGGCTACGTGCGACGGTTAATCACTATAAATTATTACTGGGTAATCAGTCTTGGCTAGAACAACAAAAAGTCAATTTGGATGCTTTAAAATCGACGGCGAATAAACTCTCGGCTGAAGGAAAAACATTAGTTTACCTTGCGATTAACAATGAAGCGGCAGGGCTTATTGCACTAACCGACCCTATTAGAGAAAATGCAGAACAGACCATCAAAATGTTACATAAAATTGATATTAATACTTTAATGGTAACAGGCGATACCGAGGATGCAGCGCAGAGTGTTGCAAGGCAAGTGGGAATAGAAAAGGTTATTTCCCTAGCGACACCGAAAAAAAAGCTAGAGATTATCCGAGAGCTGCAACAACAAGGTTATCAGGTAGCCATGATGGGTGATGGTATTAATGATGCCCCTGCATTAGCCGCCGCCAATTTAAGTTTAGCGATCGGTAAAGGAGCCGATATTGCGATTGAGTCTTCTGACCTGATTTTACTTAATGGGGATATTACAAAAGTCCATGATGCGATCACACTCAGCCATGAAACACTGCGAAATATTAAACAAAATTTGTTTTGGGCGTTTGCTTATAACGCAGTCGCGATCCCTTTTGCCGTAGCAGGAAAGCTAAGCCCTACGCTTGCATCTGCAACGATGGCGTTAAGCTCAGTGTCTGTGATTGCTAATTCATTGCGTATTAATCATTGATGTTATGGGCTACGAACTCATTTTCAAGCTAGCTGGCTGAGCTAGTGATTCTTGCAAACACTAGGCGGCTCCTTGCTTTTCATCCGTTGGAATAGCACAGGAGACTGTGAAAGTATTCAAAATATTGGAGTCCAAAACGCGTTTTGGGCGGATTTCCATGCAGTTTCGTAGCTTGTGGGGGAGCTTGCGAACCCCAACCTACGCCTAATACTTTCACAGCCTCTACCGTCATTCCAACCGACAGTGCGGTGTACGTAGCAGACTTATTTATAAATAATCACTCAGCAAATCTTTCGCCCAGCTAGATAAGTTCATTTTCAATCGGGCTTTACCATTTTGTATCAGTGCAACTTGCAGCAAAGGCTTATCAAGGCTTGAGTTATCTAATACATAAACACGATCACAAAGCGGTAATGTTTTTTTAATGTTGACTAATAAACGAGGAATTCTAGCAGCAACCTTATCCATGGGGACATTATGCCCACCCTCACTAACACGCTGAGTTATCCTTGCTTGGTTTAGAGCAAGATCATCCAAATGAATAAAGACTAATATAATTTCATAACCCAGTGCTTTTGCCTCTGCTACAAAATCTATTTTGGAAGGGTGAGAAAATACCGTTTCAAAGCAAAAGCTCCTGCCTTCATACAAGAGTTTAAAACGCATTTCTGTCGCTAATTTAGCCGCTGTATAGCTATGCTCTTCAGGCGACTCTGGGTATAGCTCTTTAGCTAAAATATCAGCATTAATAAAGGGCAGCCCTAAAGACGCTAACTGTGTCTGATAAAAAGTACTTTTACCTGCCCCATTAGCTCCCGCCAAAACCCATAGTTGTTTATCTTGATTCAAGAGTCTAACTGATCAAGTGTAATAAACTCGCCCTCTTTAAACTTCCCAACTAAAACCTTTCCCTGTGAATCTTTTTGCTCTAAATACCCAGGAAACTGCAGTGAAGATTGGTATTTTATGGCACTTTTAGTCACGAGTTGAGTGAGTTCTCCCTTTTTTCTTTGGTGCTCTAATTGATTAAAAACAGCATCAGGATCAATCCTCTGCCCATAAATAGGCTCTACTTTAACTTGCGCAAGCCCTAATGCAATAGAGGCAAGTGAATCAGGATCAAGAACAGTAGATACTTTTCTACCTATATCCGCCCAATATTCAATTTGTTCCGCCGTACTACGATGAAACCGCTCGCCAGTTAATTTTGCAGCTTGCATTAGATTATTCTGTAAGCGTACTGGGGATATTGCTTTAGCCATTGATGTCTCCACTCAACTTTTATATTAGAAAAATTATTGTAGCATAATGCTACGATTGTTTGATGAGCAGGTTTAAAGGTAGAAACTTATTAAACTTATTTACTTATAGGCTTAAAAAGCTTCAACACGCTTTCCCTAGAGTCTTCATCAATCAATGGTTCATTTGCATAACTATCAAGAACCCCATTGATTGCTTTTAAATGAGGCATCAAAAGTTCTTTGTCTTTTGCTTTAATATCATAGTGGTTGATCGTTCTGAGTAATTTTATCGCCGCACTGTTTAAACTTTTATTTTGTCTGGGAGTTGGATTATCGTGGGGAGTTGCTAGCCCTAATTTCTGCATGACTTCTTGTACCACATCACCCTCGTATTTAAAGGCTAAAACTTTGTTTTCACCAAACAAGGACTGACATTCGCTGACGAAACCTTGATAGTTTAAATGTTGAGAAAACCACTCGATCTTTAGCATATCAGCAAAGGATAAATCTTTGCCGTAGCACGGATTGCTTTTAACTTGCGGGTTGCGAATACACTGCTTGTAATAGCTTTCAATAAACGCCAGTGGTTCACGAAACCATACCCAGACTTCAATATCAAAGAGTTGACTCAACTCAGATAAAAGCCCTTTTGAGGCATCAGAAAAATCCCACCAGTAATTATAGATACCTTCAGAGGATAGGATAATGGTGTGCGTGTCTGGTTTAACTTGTGCGAGTATATTCTTAAAGTTTTCTAGGAAGCTAGCTGTGTTTGTTGTGACTAAGTTCTTCTCAAACCATTGGTGTTTGGGGGCGTTAGGGTTTTGTAATTTATCCAGGTTATGCGGGTAAAGAATCCCTTTTCCTCGGAGCTTGCGTTGTTTTTTATCTAGGTAGGTTTGCAAGCTCGTTGTGCCCGTTTTGGGTGTACCTGCATGGATGATTAGCTTTAGTTTTTGGTTGTTAAGTTGCTCAATTGGCGCTAGTAGCTTAGCTAATTCTTTAGAACAATGAATTTTTGAGTTTTCCATTTTGGTGTATAAAAACTTCTAAAAATATATAAATGAGAAAATGTAGGATGGACAAAGGGGCTTTATCCCGTGCCCATCACTTATCGCGCAAAAGATGGGCACGAAAAAGCCCTTTGCCCATCCTACTTGCTGTAGGGTATACATTGCATACCTTATGCTGGCGAAAGGGTACGCGGTGCGATACCCTACTAGCCCAGTGTTAAGCTGCTAGCCAAAAATTACCCCGCCTTACATAAGATTCAAACTCGTATAATCAGTATACCCAGGTAATAAAGCGCCAATATTACTCACTGAATGTCCTAAGTGCTGGAATAATATATCACCTAATATATCGCGATAATCAACCGTCGAAGCGAGATAACGCCCTTTAAATAAAGCTTCATCACTTAAACCCGGCCAACCGCCGCCTGCTAGCCCATCGCGCATATAAAGCCCACCTTGGACTTTATTGCCTAAGACAAACCAAGCGGAGGCATTGCCATGATCTGTGCCTGCACTACCATTGGGTTTTGCGGTACGTCCAAATTCGCTCATGGTGACAATGATGACATCATCCATTTTATCGCCTAAATCAGCGACTAAAGCGGCTATGCCTTTGGAGAAATCACCTAAACTACGTGATAAACGACCTTCAGGTTCTCCTGCGCCTTGGTTACTATGCGTATCATATCCACCCACATCAATCGTGACGACTTCTAAGCCTATGGTAGGGTCTTTAATCATCTGCGCGGCTTGTCTCATTCTGCGCCCATAAGAATTACTGGGATAATTTGCGCCATTCGCAGGTACATAAGAGTCAGTATCTATAGCGGCAACCGCTTCTAAATTGCCAAATAAGGTCTTACCAAATTTATGCACTAATTCACGGTAAGAGTTTTGCGGCGTTGGCAGTTCGTCATACACAGGTAATACATCATCAATGACCTCCTGTTGATCTGCACCACTTAGCCCTAAATTAAAAGAGCTAATTGAGGATAAAGATTGTACGGGAATCGAGCCGCGTAGCGATTGTGCTAAGTTACCGCCAAAACCTACACCTTGTAGGGGTACGTTATTGCCTTTTACTTGTAAATGACGATTTAACCAACCATCTAGGTTTGTTGCATCCGCGCCAATATTAGCTCTGGAAAAACCGCTTTCTATAAAATACTGACCATCAAAATGCGAACGCGATGGATCAGGGTAATGTACGGTCGGTAGCACCGCCATATTTTGGCTATTATAAATAGGCATTAAATCCGCCATACTGGGGTGCAAGCCAAAAAAGTCATTATTCAAGCCTAAATGGTCGTGTAGTGGTAACGCTGAATAAGCTGCGCCACTATCAGGGCTGGGAATACCCACCCCCCCAGAAACAGGGCGTAGATTGTAATAATCGGCATCGCCATAAGGAATCACGGTATTTAAACCATCACAACCGCCGCGCTGAAAAATCACCACCACGGTGGGTTGCCCCACCCCCGTTGCATTAGCTGAAGCAAGCAATGGCATACGAAACACACAACTACCAGCGGTAACTAAGCCAGTTCCCAACATGCCTTTAACGAAAGCTCTTCTTTTCATGGTATTTCTCCTAAAACTTATTGGAATTGGTATTGTGGATAGCTCATAACACTGCCATTTAATTGGCGTAATTGCTCACTTGCAGTCGGGCTAGTTAGATCGAAGCTATCACCTAATATACCTAAGGCATTGCCTTGTGATAAGTCGGTAAAATCATCGCCTACCGTTAGTTGCATCAAGAAACCGACGACACCTGCCTGAGTTTCAAATCCATATTTAGGATAAAAAACCATAGGGTCACTTGCCGTATTAGTGCCGCCAGAATTGGTACGTGCAAATTTATGTACCCATTTCATACGTTCACTTAAAAAGCCTGTATTAATCCAATCAGCTCCTATTTCAGACCAACCTGTGGGTGGTGCACTTTCATACAGACTAATGCCCATTGCTTTCATCGGTGAGATTAAGTCACTTGCCGTCGTCGTTGCTTCTAAGTTACGTACCACACCGACCACAAACTCAACAGGGGTTTTAATTTTATTTCTGTAGTTTTCAGGAAAATTAAATTCAGCCGATTGTAAAATCACCGCTAAGACCCGTTTGATTTGATCCGCTTGCGCACTGCTTGCTTGAAATTCAGCCGCACATTGTGGCTGTAATGTGCCTGTTGGCGTATCACTGATTAATAAGGTAATCAGTTTGCTACAGATATAGTCAGCGGTTGCACGGTGTTCGGAAAGTGCATCAAGTAATAAATCCCCTTGGCTTTCGCCCCCTTCTGGGATAAAGACACCTTCACCTATGGTACTGAATAAAGTATACGAACCTACCGTATGCTCTGCCTCATGGAACACAAATCCGCCCCCTTGATTATGTACATGCCAACCTGTGAATATTTCCGCAGCGGCTTCTACATCTTCATCGGTATAACCAGCTCCTACGCCCATGGTATTTAACTCCATCACTTCTCTGGCGTAGTTTTCATTGGAATCACCACTGACATTACTAATGGCATCTAAGTAAATCAACATGGCAGGGCTTTTAGCACTAATGCCTAATAAAGTACGGAAGTTACCCAGTGCATTGGCACGGAAAGCAACATTTTCAGCCAGCTCATAAGCGACTGTATTACTTAATTCCACCCCTTCTGAATTAAGGCGAGTGGTATTAATACTGGTACTGAAATGATTATCCCAAAACCAAGTCATCACTTCTTGGAGTTGACGTTCGCTATAGATCATGTGCATTAATGTCCATGCTTGTAACTCTGCTTTTGTGCTCGGAGAGCTGCCAATCATTGCATCAAATGCACTATTATCAATACTGCTTGGATTCAATTGCTGATTAAGAAAAGCCGTTGCACCTATCGCTTTAACATCCGCTAATAACACAGGGGTTGCACCGAAAGTAATACGGTTAATCATTTGTAATTCGCTAGTATCAACCGCAACGACTTGTAACTGAACCACTGTCGAGCCTGTATTGCCTACCGAATCTGTCGCGGTTAATGTGACTTCTAAGCTTGAATCCGCCGTCATTAAGCCATTATTTAAGGCAAGCGTCCAATTGCCATTTTGAGAAAATTCAACGCTTTGCTCATTAATCAAAACTGAACTCGTCGCTGCACCTGATAAGGTTGTGGAAACATGCGCTGTTAATGTCTCAACTTGCGTTAAGTCAGTGACTAAACCTGATAATAAAAAGCCTGTTGCCGCCACTTCATCATTGTCGCTATGTGACGTAATGCTAATTTCTGGTGCTTCATTATCGGCTGTCACAACTAAACTAAGCGTGACTGCTTGTTGGTTATTAGCAAGATCTGCCGCCGTAGCTGTTAAAGTAATCGTTTCACCTAAAGTCAACATAGACTCAGTGACATCTGCTAACCATATTTTACTGCTTGCATCATAGGTTGCGGTTAATTGGCTGATGCCCTTAACAGGATCATTGATACTTAATGTGACTTTATCAACTTGCTTATTATCTGCCGCAATCCCTGACACTTGAAAACCTAGGTTAGTCACATTAGAACCGTCCGCTGGGCTGCTAATGCTGATTGTGGGTGGGGTTAAATCAACCGTATTTTCACCATCTTTAGTGACGATAAAGCTTACCGCACCTTTCTCGCTGACTATCTCGGTATAGTATTTTTTGTTCGCACCAAAGACATCTTGCACTTTAAAAACATAACTATCACTCGCGCTATAATCTAAATCAAAGTGAATAACACCTGCATCATTTGTGGTCGCCCGTTTATTCCACTCCAATTCACCTGTGGCGAGTTTTTTATAAGCGGTAATTTTTTGCCCTGCAATGACTTGCCCCGTATCACCATTCACTAAAGTGACGGGATTTGAACCTAGTTCTAGTACTAGGTTTTGTGCCTCTATAATATTGACACTATTCACAGAACCTGCATCATAAGCTTTAGTTCTTACATAATAGCGTTGTCCTGACTCCATACCAAAAGGGCTAAAACGAATCAATCCTGCGGTATCAGTATAGCCATTCGCACGCCATTTATTAGTGCCATCGGCTAAACGTTCATAAAGGGTCACTTTTAAATCAGCTAAAACACTTTTATCGATATAGTTTTGTACTTTGACTTGTAAAGTACCGACACTAAATGCAAAGTCACCCGCCGCGTTTAAGTCGATACTCTCTGCATAGTCTGTAGCGTAAGGCTTGGTTTTTAGAAAATAACGTTGTCCTGTCTCTATTCCTAGTGGCGTAAAACGTATCAGCCCATTTGCATCGGAAAAAGCTTTAGCCGCATACTGACTACTGCCATCTGCGTTACGCTTATAAAGATAAACTTTAGTCTCTGCTAAAGGAGACTGCTTAATATAATCCGTCAAACTAACATTTAAAGTCCCCACCTTAAATGCCATTGCAGTTGTTGCGCTGACATCTGGCGTATAAGCATAACCTGCTCCAAAAGAAGCGGTTCTAAGAAAATAACTGCGCCCTGCATCTAAGTCAGCAGGTGAAAAGCGAATAACACCTAGCTCATCAGTATTTCCTCGCGCTCTCCATTTAGAGCTTCCATCCGCTAAGCGTTCATAAAGATCCACTCTAGTAGAGACTAATGCATTCCCTGATTTAAAATCACTCAGTGTGGCAAGAAAAGTGCCTGTATTAAGTGTTAATGCACCTGCTGTTGTAATATCTTTACTATAAGCATGGTCAGTACCATAAGGCTTGCTTCTAACATAATAAGCTTGTCCTTCTTCAATTCCAAACGGGCTGAAGCGCACTAAACCATTCGCATCTGTTAGCGTATTGGCAATATGTTTATTGCCACCATCCGCTTCACGTCTATAAAGATACACTTTAGTCTCGGCTAATGGGCTGTTACTACTCACATCCATCAAGGTAACTGCTAAAGTCCCTGCTTTTACAACTGCTACACTAGGCGTTGTTATATCTTTACTAAAGGCATAATCTGCAGCATAAGGTTTTGCTTTAACAAAATAAGCCTGTCCTTCTGCTAAACCCACTGGAGAAAAACGAACCAACCCATTCTCATCGGTAGAAGCATTTGCTGCCCACTTTGCACTTCCATCAGCTTGACGTTTATAAAGAGTGGCTTGCAAATTTGCTAAAGGAGACTCGTTACTAAAGTCTTTAAAAGTGACTGATAAAGTCCCTGCATTCAGGATGACTGTCCCTGCCCTTGTAATATCTTTACTATGAGCATAGTCAGTAGAGTATGGCTTGCTTTTAACATAATAAGCTTGCCCCTGCTCTATGCCAAATGGTGTAAAACGCACTAAGCCTGCTGCATCGGTTGTACCACTTGCCATTCTTTTGCTGCTGCCATCGGCTTCACGTCTATATAAATAAACTTTGGCATCGACTAAAGCCGTTTGACTAAAAAAATCTTGTACTTTAACGGGCAAAGTTCCAAGCTCTAAGCTCAAATCACTGACTGAACTGACAACAGGGCTATACGCGTTCCCTGCACCATAAGAGCTAGTACGCACGCTATAAGCCTCACCATTTTCCAGCCCAACAGGTGTAAAGCGAATCATACCTGACTCATCACTCCTAGCACTGCCTGCCCATTTATCTGAACCATC
>WTCM01000034.1 GCA_013138595.1 Methyloprofundus sp.
GAAATTCATGCTCATCATTTAAAAATTTTATATTAGTAGCCCATAAAATTTCATTACTAATTATCCCCATCAACCCTGTTTGAGATGTGTAATGACCAAGCATATTAAATCCTTTTATTCAAAAATATAACTAGAGGCACTCTATCAGTATTTTATCCCGCAAGTGCATCTAACACAGCTTGAGGCTCTTTTGCGACTACATTCAAAAGCACTAGAGCTGGCCCCTGTGGCGTACGATCTCCTCTTTCCCAGTGCCGTAACGTACTCACACTAATTCCAAATGATGATGCAAATTCAGTTTGGCTCATTTCCAATTTAAAACGAATATTTTTCACATCGACTGGAGATAACGGGTGAACAACTGCCTTGGGGCATTTATTCTCAGAATATTGAACAGCCTCAGTAAGACCTTGCTTAATACTATCAAAAAATTCAGACATTGTTATCACCATAATTTTTAGCAAGAAGGCTGACAAACTTAGCCAGTTCATTACGTTCAGCCTTTGATAAATTAGCTTTTTCGTTCTTAGCAAAAATAGTTAATAAAAATAAAGGGATCGTTTGACTATGAAAATAATAAATAACGCGTACACC
This sequence comes from Methyloprofundus sp., assembly GCA_013138595.1. Taxonomy (GTDB): domain Bacteria; phylum Pseudomonadota; class Gammaproteobacteria; order Methylococcales; family Methylomonadaceae; genus Methyloprofundus. The sequence goes on from WTCM01000034.1 coordinate 595, forward strand.
ACTACTTTTTCCACGATTTCCAGCAGCCCAACGAAACTTCCTAATACCACCAGTGCCTTGCATTATTGCCCCTTCTTTAGGGTGACTTGCTAAATAATTAATAATGCCTTGTTTTTCTGAATTATTCAGTAAGCTGGATGCTCTTCGAGCATATTCTGGTAGTTCAACTATAGTTTGCATAACAATAAGAATAATCCAGTGGATTAGCCTAGTCAAATACTTTTAGAGAAATTCCTAATCAACCTGGATAAACCCCAGTCGATAAATAACGATCACCACGGTCACAGATAACCACTACAATCGTTGCATTTTCAACCGTTTCAGCAAGCTTTAAGGCTGCGGCAACCGCTCCACCTGATGAAACACCTGCAAAAATCCCTTCTTGTGTGGCTAAGTTGCGCATGGTTTGCTCAGCACTCTCTTGGTCTATACCGATAATCTGATCGACTCTACTTGCCTGATAGATTTTAGGTAAATATTCTTCAGGCCAGCGCCGAATACCGGGGATTTTTGCCCCATCTTCAGGTTGAACACCCACAATTTGAATCGCTGGGTTTTGTTCTTTTAAAAATTTTGAGGTCCCCATAATCGTGCCTGTTGTGCCCATAGCACTGACAAAATGGGTAATTTCCCCTTGTGTATCACGCCATATTTCAGGCCCTGTACCTTCATAATGTGCTCTAGGATTATCAGGGTTAGAAAACTGATCTAAGACCCGCCCTACTCCTTCAGCTTGCATTTTTCTAGCAAGGTCAATCGCTGCTTCCATGCTGCCTTCGGCAGGCGTTAAGATAATCTCAGCACCATATGCCTTCATGGAGGCACGACGCTCTTCACTCATATTATCAGGCATAATTAAAATGAGCTTATAACCTTTAATAGCAGCAGCCATTGCCAAAGCAATGCCTGTATTACCACTAGTGGCTTCAATTAAACAATCACCAGGTTTTATTTCACCCCGTGCTTCAGCATGTTTAATCATGCTAATCGCAGGGCGGTCCTTCACCGATCCAGCGGGATTATTACCTTCTAGTTTAACTAAAAGAGTATTCGAGCTGTGTTGAATCAGGCGTTGTAGTTTGACTAATGGCGTATTACCGACAAAAGCTTCAATCGTTGAGTAAGTCATATATTAGCGCGCAAACATAGACAGCATATGTTTTAATCTATCTACTTTATCTTGACTCAGCTGATCCCAGCCAAATCTCCATTTCCAATTGCCTTCTACAGTCCCGGGTGTATTCATACGATCAGCACTTCCTAAACCTAAAATATCTTGCATAGGTACAATCGCTAAATTTGCGACCGAAGAAAAAGCAGTCCCCATTAATAAATCAGGCATACCTACTTTTGAGCAACCTAAATAATTATAAACACGTGATTTCTCATGGTCATTTAAGCAATTAAACCAACCCAAACTGGTATCGTTATCATGAGTTCCCGTGTAAGCCACCGTATTTTTTTCATAATTATGCGGTAAATAAGGGTTGCTTGCATCATCACCAAAAGCAAATTGCAAAATCTTCATGCCTGGTAAATTAAAGCTAGTTCGCAGCTCATCCACTTCTGCCGTAATAATGCCTAAATCTTCAGCAATTAAAGGAATATCGCCAAATTCATTTTGCAAGGCGGCTAATAGCTTCATACCAGGTGCTTTAACCCATTTTCCATTAATCGCAGTATCTTCACTAGCCGGGATTTCCCAAGCAGCTTCAAAGCCTCGAAAATGATCAATACGCAAAATATCAAACATTTCTAACTGGCTACGAATACGCTCTTTCCACCAAGAAAATTTACTTTTTGTTAGGAAAGCCCAGTCATAATGTGGGTTTCCCCAGCGCTGGCCTGTCTCAGAAAAATAATCAGGCGGCACACCTGCAACGACTGACATATCCCCTTTTTTATCTAATTTGAAAACCTTACGATTGGCCCAAACATCCGAGCTATCATAAGAAACAAAAATAGGAATATCCCCAAACAATAAAACACCGCGATCATTAGCGTATTTTTTTAAGCTCATCCATTGGCTATAAAAAACAAACTGTTCAAATTTAATCGTGGTAATAACACCTGCTAAGCGTTGGCGCGCAGCTTTCAGGGCTTTGATATTACGTTCTTTTAAGACACTAGGCCATTGATTCCAACATTGTGATGAGTACTCACTACGTAGCGCAAGAAACAAAGCAAAGTCATCTAACCAACTGGCTTTTTCAGCACAAAAAGTAACAAATTCTTTTTTCTCTTCTGGGCTGGCAAGGTTTGTAAAACCAGTTAATGTTTTACCCATACAAGAATTTTCAGTGTAGGCTGCTTCTTGCTCGCAAGTATCCGCTTGTTCGGTCTGTTGCAACCAACCTTTATTTCTCAATACATCTAAGCTAATTAGAGCAGGGTTACCTGCATGTGCAGATAAACACTGATACGGTGAACCATCACCATGTGGCATACCTAGCGGCAGTGTTTGCCATACTTTAACCCCGGTATCATGCAGGAAATTAATAAAATTATAAGCCTCCTGTCCCATATTCCCCGTTCCACGCTCATTAGGTAATGAGGTAATATGCAACAACACGCCTGCGCGTCGCTGAGCTAATAAATTGTCTGCCTTGTTTTCCATATGTTTAATCTGTGCCTTTGCGCATTGTGCCACCCATTGCTGGGGCTCCTGATCCTTGCGTAAAGGATAAGGATAAATAAGTGGGTATAGCTTCACCCAGTGTTCTATATAAATTTGCTAAATTCAGTCGGTATTGTTTTTCAAAACTACTCACGGCTTGCTCAGCATTATAATCACCAAACCACCAGAACCAATCTGAACCTTCACAGACTGCAAGTTGTATTTCAGCGGCTGTGACTTCTTCTGCTGTGAGTCGCCCACTTGCCATCACTAGATCAAAACATTTTTTGACCTCGCCTAACATATCCCAGCCACGATTTTTATCTCTGTCACCGATCCATGTTGAGAATGTTCCATACACCCAGCTCCCAGCCATCAGCTGTGGTAATTCTTTAACTTCCACTTTTTGTGCTAAACACTCAGAAAACGTGGTTAATTCTATATGCTCATGTTCTGCTAAGCGTTTATATAAGCCGCTTAAGAAATGATAGCCGTTCGCACGATAATGATCCCAAGCATTTTCCCCGTCCATAATAATAGACACCACACTATCGGAAGATTCACTTGCTGCAATCGTTTCTATATGATGAATTAATTCACCAATGGCATCATTTGCCTGCCAAGTAGAATATTTAAAACCGATTAAATCTGATAAACCATCATCACGAAAAAAACAGGGTAACTCTATATCTTGTAACTTAAAAGGGTGATGGATACTAGTATCAGGCGTTCCTGAAATATTCAAACTATTACGTAAGACTTGTCCACCTGTTGCTGCCCAAGAAAAACCTGATTCAGCAAGCAGTTTTAAAGTCGCTGCACTGACAGCCCCTTCAGAGGGCCAACAACCTTGCGGGGTAAAATCAAATACCTCTTCAAAGATTTCTAAGCCTTTCTTTATATGCCATTTAATACGCTCTTCACCACCTGGGTAACTTTTCAAGTCAGGCATAGGCGCGTCGGGCATCGCTTCATACGTTGAATTTAAGTCTAACAATAAAGGCACAATAGGATGCGCATACGGCGTAACTGATATTTCAATACGCCCTTGTTGAGCTAAGACTTTATAACGTAAAAGTACTTTGGATAATAACTCGGAAATAACATCGACAATTTCCATGCGTTCATACAAAGTATAATTTGAACCTTTGACAATTAAACGCTGTATTCTTGCATCGGTTAATTTAACCGTTTCACCCATCCAAGCGAGATGATACCAAACTAATATATCCACCATATACTGGTCATTAAGATATTTAGCCGCATCCCCATTTTCTTGTACCCAATCTGCAATTTTAGCTAATTTACTAAAGGCAGGGTAACGCTCGATTTGTTGTTCACGGTTGGCACGTAAACAATAGCCTATTAGCTCTAACCTCTGTTCAACATCCTCAGGTACATCAGGGCTCACTAACGCTGCTAATAAGGAGTCCTTGATTGGTGCTTTATCATGTGAATAATTGTTCAGTTGCTCAGCATAGTCTTCTATTTGCTCCAATAAAATCGGAGCAAAGTTGATCACTGCCTTAGCATTTGGCTCTTCTTCCAAGTGAGCCACCATGTCTACATAGTCTTTAATCACATGTAGATAAGTCCACGGCAGCTTAAATTCACCTGTTTGTAAATCGCGATATTCAGGCTGGTGCATGTGCCAACACAGCACCAGCTTTATTTTTTTATTCTCTGACATAATGCCTTTTTGGACCAATCATATCGGGAGTGACTAAGACAATTCCGCCTGGGCTGACATGAAAACGCTCTTCATCATCGGCTCTATTTTCACCGATAACCGTCCCTTCTGGGATCTGACAACCTTTTTCAATAATCGCTTTAGTGATACGACAATGCCGTCCAATATTAACTTCGGGTAAAAGCAAGGAATCAGTCACGGTCGTATATGAATTGACACGTACATTAGAAAAAATTAAAGAATGTCTGATGGTTGAGCCTGAAATAACACAGCCGCCTGATACCATAGAATCAATTGCTTCACCGCGTCTATCATCATCATCAAAAACAAATTTAGCGGGTGGGTTTTGTGCCTGATGCGTCCAAATAGGCCAAGTTGTGTCATATAGATTCAAATCAGGTTTAACCCCAATTAACTCCATATTAGCTGACCAATAAGCATCAATCGTACCCACATCACGCCAATAGCTTTGCTCGCCGCTTTGTAAATCTAAAAATGGGTAAGCATTGACGTTATGGTCATCAATCACTGATGGAATAATATCATGCCCAAAATCATGCGTAGACCCTTCAGTATCCGCATCTTTTAATAACTGCTCAAACAAAAAGTCAGTATTAAAGATATAAATCCCCATAGAGGCTAAAGCACGGTCATCTTTACCTGGCATAGTGGGTGGATTTGCCGGTTTTTCTACAAACGCCTTCACCATTCTATTCTCATCAACATGCATCACACCAAACTCTTTAGCTTCATCCAATGAAACTTCCAGACAACCGATAGTCAACTCGGCATTTTGCTCCACATGGTCAGCTAACATTGCGCCATAGTCCATTTTATAAATATGATCGCCTGCAAGAATAATAATATGATCGGGTGCGCGACTGCGTAAAATATCAATATTCTGATAAATGGCATCGGCTGTGCCTTGATACCAAGACTCATTACTTAAGCGCTGCTGTGCAGGCATTAAGTCGACATACTCGCCAAACTCACCACGTAGAAATCCCCAGCCTTGTTGTAAGTGGCGAATCAGGGAATCTGATTTATATTGCGTTAAAACGCCAACTTTACGGATACCTGAATTGATACAATTTGATAAAGGAAAATCAATGATCCGAAACTTTCCACCAAAGGGAACCGCGGGCTTTGCACGCCAATCGGTCATGTTTTTCAGTCGAGAGCCACGCCCTCCTGCTAAAATTAAAGCGATGGTATTACGTGTTAAGTGACTTACGAAACGGTCATGGTGTTGTGGGTCTGGTTTTGACATTGATATCCTCTTTTATTAAAGCTTTTATTAATTAGGCTATTACTTTTCGTCTGTTATTTGGTACTATTTGTCCCGAACAAACTTATTCTATCACACTGAGGCATTGCAATATGAACAAGCCAGCAAAAAAAAATCCGATAAACTCCGATTTAATAAAAATAGCTGAAGCAAAGCATCACGACCCCTTTTCTATCTTGGGTCGCCATACCAACGGCTCCAAAACCACCATCACGGCCTATCTCCCTAATGCAGAAACCGTTAGTATTTCGGGACAGAAAGTTGCCATGCAGCGTGTAGCAGGTACGGACTTTTTTCAAACAGAAAACGTGCCTAAGACTTTAGAGCGTTATTATCAATTTGAAATCACCGATAAAGCAGGAAACTTTACTGAGCAGTATGACCCTTATGCCTTTGGTACTCAACTTCCTGAGTTTGATCAGCATTTATTTGGCGAAGGTAAGCATTGGCATATTTATAAAAAATTAGGCGCGCATTTACACACGATCGAAGGCATCGAAGGGGTGTTGTTCAGCGTATGGGCTCCGAATGCCGCTAGAGTGAGTTTGGTCTCTGATGCCAATAACTGGGATGGTCGTTGCCACCCTATGCGCAGTCTAGGTGGTAGTGGTATTTGGGAAATATTTATCCCTGGATTGGCTGCAGGTTGCCTGTATAAATTTGAAATCCTCAATCGTGATAGCCAACAGATTCATAAAAAAACCGATCCTTATGGACAGCAGTTTGAGTTCCGCCCAGAAACGGCTTCTATTGTCGTTAATGAAGAACAATATGAGTGGCAAGATAAAGAGTGGATAGCCAAACGAACTGAACATAACTGGCTAGAAGAAGCCATGTCGATCTACGAAGTTCATCTAGGGTCATGGAAGCGTGATGAACAAGGAAATTTCTTAAGTTACCGTGAGTTAGCGCATCAATTAGTTGAGTATGTACAATATTTAGGGTTTACCCATATTGAACTATTACCGATTACCGAGCATCCATTAGATGCTTCATGGGGTTATCAAACCACAGGGTATTTTGCACCCTCTAGCCGTCATGGTGATGCCGATGAATTCCGTTATTTTATGGATTATTGTCATCAACATAATATCGGCGTGATTTTGGACTGGGTACCTGCACATTTCCCTAAAGATGATTTTGCTTTAGCGCGTTTTGATGGCAGTTCTTTATATGAACACGAAGACCCACGTAAAGGTGAGCATCGCGACTGGGGAACTTTAATTTATAACTACAGCCGTAATGAAGTGAAAAACTTTTTACTTGCTAGTGCTTATTTCTGGATTGAAGAGTTCCATATAGATGGATTAAGAGTCGATGCTGTTGCCTCCATGTTATACCTAGATTACTCACGCGAAGCGGATGATTGGGTACCGAATATTTACGGTGGTAATGAAAACTTAGAAGCGATTGATTTTTTACGTGAACTGAACACCATTACCCATGAGCAACATCCAGGTACGGTTGTGATTGCGGAAGAATCAACTTCATGGCCACAAGTCACACGTCCAACATGGACTGGTGGGCTGGGCTTTTCCATGAAATGGAATATGGGCTGGATGCACGATATGTTGTCTTATATGCAACAGGATCCTGTACATCGTAGACATCACCATGACCAACTGACTTTCGGTATGCTCTACGCTTTTACCGAAAACTTTGTACTGCCTTTCTCGCACGATGAAGTCGTACATGGTAAAGGCTCTATGTTAAGCAAAATGCCTGGTGATGAGTGGCAAAAATTTGCTAACCTACGTTTGCTTTATACTTTTATGTTTACCTACCCAGGTAAAAAATTGCTCTTTATGGGCTGTGAATTTGCGCAAGGAACCGAGTGGAATTTCAATCAAGCATTGGATTGGTATATCCTAGATTACTCATTCCATAAAGGTGTACTGACCTTAGTTAAAGATTTAAATCACATGTATGTGGAGCACCCTGCTCTATTTCAGCATGATTTTGATAATCAAGGCTTCGAGTGGATTGACTGTCATGATGTGGAACAATCTATTATCAGTTACGCACGTAAAACTGAAAACGAAACCTTAATTGTTATCTTAAACTTCACCCCTATTCCACGTGAAAATTACCGCATTGGTGTACCTGACCCAGGGACTTATACCGAAGTATTCAATTCTGATTCAGAATATTATGCAGGGACTAATACGGGTAATGGTCAAATTTTCAGTGAACCCACGCCTTGGATGAACCAAGATCAATCTATCAATATCACGATCCCTCCTTTAGCGGGCATCGTCTTAAAAGTATCACGATGAGAAAAATACTCTTTGTTAGTAGTGAAGTACACCCCCTGATTAAAACAGGGGGGTTAGCGGATGTTGCGGGGAGTTTACCGCTTGCACTTGCCGAATTAGACCAAGAAGTACGTGTGATTATTCCAAAATATCACGCGCTTAAACTAGGCGATGACGTGGAATATCGTTGCACAGTACGGGTCGATAATAAAGATGTCAATATCTTTGAAACCCGTTTACCCGATAGCAATGTTATTGTTTGGCTAGTCGATTATCCTGATTATTTTGGGCATCCAGGCAACCCTTATACGGATGAATTTGGTAATGCTTGGTTAGATAGTGCGGAACGTTTTTCACTCTTTTGTCGTGTTGCTGTGGAAGTTTCACAAAATCGTGCCTTTTTAGATTGGAAAGCCGATATTGTGCATTGCAATGACTGGCAAAGCGGTTTAGTGCCTGCTTTATTAATCTTGGAACCCAACCGCCCTGCAACAGTTTTTACCATCCATAATATGGCGTATCAAGGTCTCTTTTCTCAGGCAGAGTATGTCGCGCTGAATTTACCAGGACAATTATGGCACCCAGGAGCCTTAGAATTCCATGAAATGCTGTCTTTTATTAAAGGCGGTATCGCCTGTGCGGATCATATTACAACGGTTAGCCCAAACTATGCACTGGAAATTCAAACTGCTGAATATGGGTATGGTTTAGAAGGTTTATTACATCATCGCCACCATGAATTAAATGGGATTATTAATGGTATTGATGTCGATATTTGGAACCCAGAAACCGATACACGAATTCCACAAAACTACAGTGTCAAAACCTTGGCAAAAAAAGCAGTCAACAAAGCCGCATTGCAAAAACAATATTCATTACCAGAAGACCCTGATATTCCTTTGATTGGGCTGATTGGTCGTTTAGTCGATCAAAAAGGTATCGATTTAGTGATTGATTGCCTAGATCATATTGTTGAGCATCCCGTACAGTTTGTCTTATTGGGTTCAGGAGATAAGGGGTTTGAGCATCGCTTAAAAAACCTAAGTTACTTATTTCCTGACAAAATAGCGGTGCGTATAGGCTATAACGAAGATCTCGCGCATTTAATCGAAGCAGGGTCGGATATGTTCTTAATGCCTTCTCGCTTTGAGCCATGCGGGCTTAATCAGCTATACAGTCAACGTTACGGGACGTTACCTATTGTTAGACGTACAGGTGGGCTTGCCGATACCGTGGTGGATGCGATGCCAGAAAGCATTGCTGATAAAACGGCAACAGGCTTTGTCTTTGAAGAAGCTTCTATCGGGGCAATGCTAGAAACCATTAAGCGTGCCTTATTGCTGTATACCAATAAACGTGCTTGGACACAGTTACAAAAAAATGCCATGCGTAAAGATTTTTCATGGCAAAAAAGTGCTGAACAATATCTTAATTTGTATAATTATTTGTAACTTTAAAGTACTACGTAGGATGGGCAAAGAGGCTTTATCTCGTGCCCATCAATGACAAACTAAGTACCGAAGGAAATACATTAACTTAGGTACTTATACAAAGATGGGCACGTCGACCCTCCTTTGCCCATCCTACAAAGTGTTAAATTATACTTATAACTTTCTCGTCTAAACTTCAACTAACACACCCATACAAGGAATCCTCTATGAGTGAAACAAAACACTGCCGTTTATTAATTTTAGGCTCAGGCCCTGCTGGCTATACAGCTGCTGTCTATGCTGCACGTGCTAATCTTAACCCTGTGATGGTCACAGGGCTGCAACAAGGTGGACAACTAACCACCACCACCGATGTCGATAACTGGCCGGGTGATGATGAGGGTGTACAAGGCCCAGAATTAATGGAAAGAATGCGTAAACATGCAGAACGTTTTGATACGGAAATTATTTTTGACCATATACACACCGCAGATTTATCAGCCCGTCCGTTTAAATTAACAGGCGATGCAGGTAGTTATACTTGCGATGCGTTAATTATTGCCACAGGTGCATCTGCGATGTATTTAGGCTTAGAATCTGAAGAAACCTTTGCAGGAAAAGGCGTTTCTGCCTGTGCCACCTGTGATGGATTTTTCTACCGCAATAAACCTGTCGCTGTGATTGGCGGAGGAAATACGGCGGTTGAAGAAGCCCTTTATCTTGCCAATATTGCTTCAAAAGTGACTGTCATTCATCGCCGCGATCAATTCCGTTCAGAAAAAATCCTAGCCGATAAGCTGATTGAAAAATCTAAAACAGGCAATGTGGTGATTGAATGGGATCATACCTTAGAAGAAATTCTAGGTGATGATATGGGTGTGACAGGTATGCGCATCAAAAGCACCAAAGATGACAGCACCAAAGATGTGGATGTACACGG
>WTCM01000233.1 GCA_013138595.1 Methyloprofundus sp.
ACGATGGGCAATACCATGAAAAGTATCCGATTGCCAGGGCGTATCTGGAAATATTCTCTCGTGTGCTGAACAGAGGGCGGCTCCTGCATCACTGGTTAATAAGTCGGGAGAAAAACCTTTTTCCAAAGCCTGCAAAATAAGGATTGTTCGTACTTCAAGAGTTAAATCGTGACGGCGAATAAATTTAGGAGCTGCAGGGGGGAAAAGATTCGTTAATCTGGTTTTCTGTTATCATGATGTTGTGTCTCCATAGGTAGTTATGTGAAATCTTAGTCGCTTACACTATAACGCTTTTGCTCTATGGAGGCACTCTCTACAATTGAAGTTTGTGTTAATTGAAAAATGAAGGATGCCTAAAATGCCCCCCAAAGTAAGACATTTAATCGCTATTTATTGTCTTTCTGCTACATTGGCTAGCGCCGAGTCAGATCCTGTTGACCTGCCCACGCTAGTCTCTTACCCAGAAGTGTCTTCTGAGCTAATAACCACTAGCTTCCAAGATAATGATTTTATTGAACGTGATATTCACAATATAAGTGATGTCACTAAAGCAGTGCCTAATATGCATATTTCAGAGTTAGGCATGGGCTCTTACGGTAATATTTTTAATATCCGTGGGCTCACAAATACTCGTTTATTTAGCGATCCTTCAATGGTTTTCTATGTAGATGATGTACCTTACAGTAGTACGTTGGCTTATTTAGGAAGTTTCTTTGATATTGCACAAGCGGATGTTTACCGCAGCCCACAAGGCGGGCTATTTGGCAAAAACTCTTATGGCGGAGCATTTAACCTAAAATCCCTAGCTCCTGACAATCAATTTAAGGCAAGTCTCGCTTTAGAGATAGAAAATTTTAACCACTATTTAGTTAGCTCAAAAGTGAGCGGCGCGTTAATTGAAGATCAACTTTATTTTAATATTGCCGGCATGTATAAAAGCCGTGATGGCTATTTACACAATGATTACCTGAATATCACTCCCGATGACCAAGAGCAATTTGGCGGTACTGCGTCTTTAATCTGGACACCTAACCAGCGCTGGAATATCCGTTTAACAGGGGGCATGGAAGATTTTGATAATGGTGCAAATCGCTTTGTACGTTTAGATTCAGAGGACGATTTTACGGTTAATTCGGGAGACTCAGAGCAATTACAATCACGTAGTAATAATCAATCCCTACGCATAGCCTATCAATGGGATGAAATCGAATTCCTCTCCATTACCAGTCGCCGCTACTGGCAAATGGATCCTAGCATCACTGATTTAGACCTTACTCCCCTCCCCCTGCTAACGCGCCATATCAGCATTAACGAAGAAACATGGACACAAGAATTCAGAGCACACTCCACTTCCACGCAAAGTGACTGGGGCTGGCAGCTTGGCTTATTTTATTCCAATAGGCAACGTAACTCTCTATTTGACACAGGTGTTTTTGGTAGACATATGGTCGCCGATATACAAGCACAGGAAACCAATAGTTATGCCGTATTTGGTCATTTATCCTATCAAGGCTTTGATGATTTCACCTTAACAGCTGATTTACGCTATGATTATTCAGGCTATTCTTCAGAAGCTCAAGGTAACTTAAATTACCCCATCGGTGAACCACTCAGTACTGATGTCTCCAACCATACTTCCTTTGTCAGCCCTACATTCAGCGTTGATTATCATTACTCAGATAATTTAATGCTATATGCCTCTATGGGCCTAGCCTTTAAACCAGGCGGTATTGCAGGTACATCCATTACCAACCTAGAATTTAAAAAAGAAACCCTATGGCATAACCAACTAGGCTTAAAAAGTAATTTCTTTAATCAACGCATTCAAGCCGACCTCGCCTTATTTTTCTATGATATAGATGACTATCAAATTGAACGTTTTTTTACACCCACTGACTATAGCGTGACTAATGCACCTAAAGTATATTCTTACGGAGTAGAGCTGGAAACCCTAACAACACTAGTCGATAATCTACAACTAGAAGCTAATTTAGGCTATAGCCGCACCTATTTTAATGATTATCACGACCCAATCACAGGGACAGATTACGCAGGTAATGCCGTCCCTTATGTACCAGACTTTACCGCACTCGCGGCATTACAATATAATCACCCACTAGGCTACTTTGCACGCACCGAATGGCAATGGGTAGGCAATACTTATTTTGACGATGCCAATACCGACCTTATGTATGAAAAAGGCTATTCGCTGCTAAATTTAAGAGTCGGTTATCAACAAAGGTATTATAGTGTTTATGTGTATGCCAATAATGTCACTGACAATGACTACTACACCTTTAAACAGCAAGGGGTTGCGCGTGGTACACCAGGAGATCCTAGAACCTTTGGTGTTCGCTTAGAGCTGAGTTATTAGCGAGTTCACTATTCTTTACTTAACTTTTTAAATGTTGTTCCTTCTAGTGATAAGTCCCCCATTAGCCCTGCATCGCTAAAGATATAAGCATTAATAGCAGTATTAGGTGCATCAATTGCACCAGAAGCTCCTTTTTGAGTGGTCGTAATAGAGAGGTTACTCCCCACTTCCAAGTCTTTACCGTCTATTCGGAAATCTTCAAGACTTGCCATATCGTTAAAGATAAGAATCATTGAATGAGACTCTACGCCCGCCAATAAACCCATTTTAACCGCTGTTGTATGATAATATTCTTGAGTGATTCCATTGACTTGTAGCGCACAGATGCCACTTTCAACGCCAACTAAAAAGCCCCCTTTAGTGATCTTAGGGCAAACTAAGCTAGCGGGAGCAGCATAGACTATTTCTCGGGCATTACTTGCTTGAATATAGAAAGCATCTAAGGTGCTATTCACATCACTACTGGCTTGATGCTGTTTTTCTAATTTTTTAGCCGCTGTTGTACAGCCATTTAGCATGGCGAAAATAGCCACTGTTGAGACGATGCTAGGCAGAATTTTTTTAGATTTCATACTTGAGGTTCTCGGTCATTTTGTGGTGTTATCGTTTAGTGGTCGATCAATAATCCAACCATTAGATCAATAAATATGGGGCTATAATACCTTTTGTCACTAAAGAAAGACAATGCTTAATAGAATATCAACACTCTTTATTCCAGCTTAAGTTTATGACAATCCGTGCCTTAATCTATAACAAGCTTAAACGCCTACTAAGTTTGTTTGCCAATACAATGAATTTCAGTGATAATTATAGTCTGCATAAGTGCCTAAAAGATGCGTTTCGTGCCTCAACACATCCTATATTTTTCTTTAACTTAATGACAGTGGCGCTAGCCTGAGCAAGGCTTCGGGAGTGACGAGTTTACCCAGTCACGCCAAGCACTCACTTTATTCCGCCTTAAACATCGATTTTCTACTGCGATTTTTCTATTGACCCCCTAAACTTAAATATGTCTTCCTTTGCAATTATTTTAAACTCCCCTGCTTTACTAGGTTTTTTTGTCGCCATTATTGGTTTGATGGTGGGAAGCTTTCTTAATGTAGTGATCTATCGCTTGCCTGTGATGATGAAGCGCGACTGGAAAAAAGAATGTCAAGAATTTCTGGAGCTGCCGATTACAGACCAAGATGCAGTCCCGTTTAATCTAGCACTTCCCCGTTCGCGTTGCCCTAACTGTAATTCGGGAATTCATTGGTATCAAAATATTCCTGTTTTTAGTTATCTTTTTTTACGCGGTAAATGCGCCAACTGCCAAGTGGGTATCTCTTTACGTTACCCCTTAGTTGAAGCGTTTACAGCTATCGCTTCCGTTGTTGTTGCCTATCAATTAGGCGGAGGGCTACAAACACTTTTTGCGCTATTGCTGACTTGGGCCTTAATTGCTTTAAGTGGTATTGATATTGACCATCAATTACTGCCTGATGATATTACGCTGCCTATGTTATGGCTGGGGATTCTATTAAATATTTTTAATATTTTCACCGATCCAGTGTCTAGCATTATTGGCGCTATCGCGGGCTATCTTGCTTTATGGAGTATTTATAAGCTGTTTAAATTGGTCACAGGCAAAGAAGGAATGGGCTATGGTGATTTTAAATTACTAGCCTTATTTGGTGCTTGGTTAGGCTGGCAATATTTGCCACAGATTATTCTTATGTCTTCTATAGTGGGCGCTATTATTGGTACTGCAATGATTATCTTGGTTAAGCGCGATAAAAGCGTGCCTATTCCTTTTGGCCCTTATCTGGCAATTGCAGGTTGGATTGCGCTTTTATGGGGCGATGAAATCAATACACTTTATTTAACCAGTGTCGGCTTACAATAATTATTTACACTATGTATAAAGTTGGTCTGACAGGTGGGATTGCCTGTGGAAAATCAAGTGTCGCTGAATTATTTAAAGCTTATGGCATTACCATTATTGATGCCGATGAGATTGCGCATGCACTTGTTGTGCCAGACAGCCCTGCTTTAACACATCTCAGCCGGCACTTTGGTGCGGCTATTATTAAGCCTAACGGACAGTTAAATCGCGCTAAGTTGCGTGAGCTTATTTTTAATGATGCCAATAAAAAACATCAGCTTGAGGCGATTATGCACCCACTCATTTATGCTGAAATAGAACATCAACTTAGCCTAGTGACCAGCGCTTATTGTGTGCTTGCCATCCCCTTATTAATTGAAACAAAAATGCAATCTCTAGTCGATCATATATTAGTCGTTGACTGTGCTTTAGAAACGCAAATTAATAGGGTAAAATTACGTGATAACTTAAGTAATCCTCAAGTAATGGCGATCATTAATAGCCAAGTCAGCCGAAACCAACGTCTAGCAGAAGCCGATAGCATTATTGATAATAATCAACATATCAGTGATCTTAGTCTGCAAGTGAATCTTTTACACAATCAATTTCTTAAGCAAAGCCAGTGACGACAGAATATATTAGCTACGAATTCCCTTTAAATGAGCGCATGCGTTTATTTATGCGTTTGGAACAACTTTTTTTACAATTGGATCACTTTATACTAGGTGAAAGTATTTGGGATAAGCGCGCCATAGTCAATACTTTAGTGGATATTTTGCAAGTCTTTAGTCGCCATGACTTAAAAGCAGAAATGCTCAAAGAATTAAAGCGTCATTCAAATCGACTGAACCAATTATCTAACCATGAAGATGTGGATACGCAAATGTTGCGTAGCATTTTAGAAGAGCTAAATGCCACCAGCCAAATACTGTATGCCACTAATGGAAAGTTTGACCTCTCTAGTATGCAGAGCCATCTTTTTGAAGCGATTAGCCAGCGTAGTAATATTTTAGGTGGGACGAGTTCATTTGACCTACCTGCTTATCACTTTTGGTTAGAACAAAATGAAGCCGCCTTACAGCAAGATGTACAGGCATGGATTAGTAAGTTTGCACCTATCCGAACAGCAGTCGATTTAACTTTAAGCTTTATTCGCTTGAGTGGTGAAAATACCCATGAAACAGCACAGAATGGCTTTTATCAGGCAACACTAGATCAGGCTTTACCTTATCAAATTGTCATCGTAAAAGTATTAAGAGAACTGCCATACTTTGCGGAAATTAGTGGCGGAAAACACCGTGTAACCTCAAGGTTTATGAGTTCTTCCGCAGGAAAGCTTAGGCCAAAGCAAGCCAATTCATCGGTGGATTTTATATTGCGTTATTGTATTTTATAATCATGCCACGCATTTAGGCTGGGGTGACATCTTTTTGTGAAACCTACCCTACAGAGCATAGATATCTACATAAATATTTACTTACTGATAAAAAATAATATTATTTTCAATGATTTACGTAGGGTGGGTAGAGCGTCTTTTTGCGAAACCCATCATTTATATGCACAAAATGATGGATTTCACTGCGCGCCTAAAAAGACATGCCGTCCGCTCTACCCATCCTACGGGGCATTAAGCTATTTTATAGCTGAAAAAGATGTGTAGATACCTATGCCTACAGAGCCTGTTATGTTTAACGCTTAATAAATCCATTCGCATACATATTCTCTAAACTAGATTTAGACTCACCATTGCCTTGCTCTGCGGCTTTTTGATACCATTTTTTTGCAAGTGCATAATCTTTAGGAATGCCCATGCCTTTTTCATACATAAACCCTAGATTATGTTGCGCTTGAATATCATTTTGCTCAGCGGCTTTTTGAAACCACTGCTGTGCTAGTACGTAATTTTGTGGCACACCTTTTCCTGCAGCATACATATAGCCTAAACTAGCTTGAGCCTTAACATTACCTTGTGCAGCTGATTTTTGATACCATTCGTTGGCTAGTGTAAAATTTTGTTCGGCTCCTTTACCATCAAAATACATCGCCCCTAGATTATATTGTGCTTCCATATTACCTTGTTCTGCGACTTTTTGATAACAAGAAAATTGCTCTGCTTTAGTTTCAGCGGTATTTATTAAAACACAAGACGCGTTAGTCTGTGGGCTTGCATTGAAGGTTTGGCAGCCAGAAAGAGTAAAAACCAAGCTAAAAAGAAGTATTTTTTTCATGATATTTTTTAAATAAAGGTCATTAGGAATGATAATTCAATAATACCCCCTCCTTAAAGTAAACAAAAAGCAACAGGCTATAAATAGCAGGCAAAAAAAAGCCTCAGATAAACCAAGGCTTTCTTTAAACTAGGGTTAATCGTTAAGATTAAACTTTGTTTGCAGCAAATGGATGCTCAGCAGTTGCTTTTTGAGCAACAACTTCAGCTGCAGTAGGTGTACCTGCTACAGCGTGTTTGATAGATGCTTTAACAGCATCGTAGTTGTTTTTCTCAATAGCAACATCATCTTCAGCTAACCAGTGAATGAAAACACCCACAGAGATGAATAGATCATCAGCTTCGTCTGCAGGGATAGTTCCATCTTCAACACAATCAGCAACAGCCATTGCAACACCACGTTGTGCAGGGCCGAACATTTGAACTGCTTGCTTAGAACCTTTGATTGTTACTTTGTTGAACATAACAGTTGCAG
>WTCM01000033.1 GCA_013138595.1 Methyloprofundus sp.
AAGCCTGTTGATAGTGTTCTAAGGCTTTTGCTTGTTCTTGTTCGGGCGATTGCTCGATGAGCTTGCCTAATGATAGATGGGCCTTAGGAAAACCTAAATCGGCTAACTCTTGCCAGTTTTGTTGCGCAAGCTGATAGTCTTGTTGCTGGTAAGCAAGTTCGGCTTGATGAAAATCAGCACAGCCTGCTAACAGGGTACTGGCAATAATACCTAAAGATAAAGTTGATTTAAAGCTCATGCTACCAATGTAATTTAAATTCAAGAAGCCCCATAAAGGCATATTTAGAGGAGGCAACATGGTCAAAGGCATCGCCTGCATGATAACCACTCATAGTGAGTTGAATATCGTATAAAGGATCCCAAGAAGCGGATAATGTAACGTCTAGTTCGCCGCCTATATTCTTATTGATACCATTTGGAGTTGCACTTAAGATACTGCCATTAAAATCGGTATCGGCTTCTACTTGCCAGTAATAAAAATAGCTACCTTGTAACCAAAGGTAATCACCTAGCTTAGTGCCTGATGATAGGCTGACTAACTGTAAATTAGACAGTTCAGGGCGTAGGAATTCACCGTATAAGCGGTAACGACTGGCGGTTTCGTTAAATAACCGTCCTGTGTTATTACTCAGTGTGCTTTGTCGATAGCCTGACTGGGATGAAGAATCACTGTTATCACCTGAACCATAGGCATAGTTCGCTGAGACTCCCCAGCGATTACTAGGCGCTTTCCACGTTAAGCCTAAATCTATCCCGTAGGCATTAGAAATATTTACTTTATTGACGGCTTTTATGCTTCTTTTATCAGAGCCGCTAGTAGTCGTTTCATATTGCTCTTCTGAACCGACGACAGTGGCAAAATCAAACCAATAATTTAAGTCACTATTATCGGGAAGGGCGAATAAACCATTAAAACGAAAGCCAATCCAGGTTAAATCTAATTCTGATTTGATGCGTGAATTTGCATTATATTCATGCCCGACTTTATTTTCTGAATAGTCATCATGCTGATAAGTCACAAAGCCTTGAAAATGGTGTTGATAGCGAAATTGATAGTTTAATCTTGCCAGCATAAATTGGCTGTCTTCTAAGCCTGCATTTTGTTCTTCAGAGGTCACACGTTCGTCAATCACTCGTCCGCCATAACTAAGCTGAGCATTCACTAAGGTAGAGTTATATTGTAATTGAATCACATCTAATTGGTTGTCATACCACCAGCCTCGGCTATCTCTAAATTGTTTACGTCCGCCTAAAACACCAATGGGTAAGGTCGCAATAATATGTTTATTTTCAAAATACAATTCACGCATTTCAAAATTGGCATCCCATATTTCATCTTTACCATGCGTATCGTGGTTATTTCTGTGTAAAAATACGCCGCGCATATCCATTTTAAAGAACCAGTCATACCATAAGTCACGTTGGTAACGTAAACCTATTCTTAATTGTTCAAGGTCGCTACGCATTTTTCCATCAGCATGGGTGTCTATGCTTTCACCGTATAGCATACGCATATTTCCATACAGCATCAGCGGGTCTTTGGCTTTTTTCATGCGTTGAGCCGTTAGCTCAAAGGGTAGGGACTCGACAGGCAGCATTTCATCGGTCAGTGATGTTGCATATAATTCGCTAGGAATAGAATCTGCTGAGAGTAGTTCTTCCTCTTCCGCTAAAGATTCATCGACTGCCGCATCTTGTAATATCAGTGGGGGTAATTCTTCTGCATAAGTGGCTGTGCAGGCTAGTGTGAGTAGTAGGCTA
The DNA here is from genome assembly GCA_013138595.1 of Methyloprofundus sp. Classification (GTDB taxonomy): domain Bacteria; phylum Pseudomonadota; class Gammaproteobacteria; order Methylococcales; family Methylomonadaceae; genus Methyloprofundus. Next base: position 1,762 of record WTCM01000033.1, read on the forward strand.
TATAACTGTGTTTTCATGGTTGTGCCAATATATTCATAATGTCAGCGAGTGTGACTTGGTTATCCGCTGCTCTATGCAGGTTCATTTTATCGAGTAACTCAATAATCTTAGATTTTAATTTTTCTTTATCTGCGGCGGCATGATAAGCCACAGCCTTTCTTGCGGCCTGCATACGTTTGTTATTTCTATCATCATTACTTTGTTGATCCCAGTTCGCGGCTGTTTTATTGACCGCTTCCTTTGTTAAACGTTGATTTTTACGTATTTTAGGTGCATTTTCAGTCGCGGCAACTTCTTTATATTTATTCACTTTAGTGGGTGTTAGAAAGACTAAGCTATTGAGGCGAGCTGAATGACATTGTTGTAAAGATTTACATTTTAAGCGTTTAGCTTGTTGCGTATGTTGTTGTAACGCAAACTGATATTTTGTGAGGATACCTGGTGGTACGCTATGCGTTGCGGGATAGTTGCAGACATAGAGTTTACAATTAATGAGTTTGCCTTTTTTTAACCGCAATAAGGCTTCTTTAGTTGCCATATTGACCTGTTTATAGGTGACGGATGTTAATTTAGGGAACATCACTAAATCTGTTTTGGCGTAGGGATTGCCTAAAATAGCAGCGATAGCGATTAAATTCAGGGTTTCTTGTTGCAATTTACCGCTAAGCCCTGCTTGCTTAATATAAGCCCCGCTAAATGGTTTTTTAAATTGCTCAAATTCTCGGGTGTATTTAGCGAGTTGATAGATGGATTTAGTATTACCCACTTCAGCGGCTTGTATACTCCATAATATAGAGGGTTTAACATATTTTTTATCAGCTACGCGTAGGCTGTAATATTCTGCCAAGATACGATAGGCTTCAATCACTTTTAAATCAGCTAGCTCTAATAAAACCGCTTCTTGCCCACTGTTTTTATCCACCATTTTCGTTGCGGCATAAGCGCTGCTGAATGGCGTTAATAAGCTAATTAATAGTAATAAAGTCTTTATTTTGGACACGGATTCTCTCCCTGATAGCTAAAACCTGTTTCTTTAGGGGCGGTGACAATATCACGGGTTAATGCGACTAAGTCACCCGCAAAATAAGCAGAACCTGAGTTGAGATAACGATTGTTTTGTAAGTGAATTGTGGGCTTATTGTTACTATTGATGGCAACACTAAGATTGCTTTCAAATATATTCTCTAGCAGATGGCTGCTAGTGGCTTGATGGTAGTGATCTAATACAAAATCGCGTGTTTCTAAATAATCAATATTTAACACTGAAATTTCAGTACCTGATTTAACATTACGGAATAAATAATTCGCTTGTACTTTAATATGACAGCTATTACGCACTACAATACCTGTATGACCATTACGGGTCGCTGTATTGTCTAATAAAAGGTTATGGTCGCTTTCAAAAATCGCAATACCATCGCCTTTATTCGCCATCGTAAGATTATTATAAATAAGATTATGTTCGCTGTTTCTATCTAGCATAATCCCTGTCCCATAATTTTTAATACTAATATTTTCTGCGATAGTGGTGTTATTGACTTCACGCGAGATAATAATGCCATGCGCGTGTTCGGCTTGGTAACTTAAGTTACGGGCGATTAACAAGTTGTAAGAAAAGTCGTGCGGATCAATATTATAAATTGTATTATTAAGATAAATATTACCTAATATCACCACGTTTTCCGCTTCGTTGCTGTAAAAGCCAAAGTAATTATGCTCAAAGGTGTTACCAATAAACCAGCCCGTGGGCTTTTTGAGTTTTCTTAAATAATCATCAAAAATCTTTGCAGAATTTTCTTTAGGCAGTCGGTTACTCATGGAAATACCAAAAGATCCCATCTGACCTTTATAGCCTAAACCTGTGAACTTTGAATTAGCGGCATAAATTTCCGATTGATTCAGTAGCATTAAATAAGGTCTAGGAAATTGCGTGCCATAAAAGAGTAATTCTTTTTCAGGAATATGCTCACGTACTCCGTAATCTTGGCTATTTTCATCCCATGAAGTAAACACTGAGTTAGTGATGTATAGCTTACCATTGCTGATAATATATACGCCCGATATAGTCGATAAACGCAGCTCTGCATTATCTATCACTAAGCTGGCGGTGGGAGCAATATAAATAGGGCGGTAAGTGATAAAAGTTTTAGCGTCTATTTTTTTAAAAATATGCTCATTATTAATTAAGCGATGCAGACTGGCTAAATCATACACACCATTGGCAATAATAATAATCTTAGGCCAAGGGTGTCCTGCTGCCTGCCATGTTTTATTCATTTCAACTTGATTGACCTCAGGGAGAAAGTACAAGGACTGTACTGGCAATAGCGTTATATCATTGCCCTGCATTTTTTTAGGTACTTTATGTTTAACCGCCGCAATCGTATATTTGGACCAGTCGATTTGCTGATATTCCTTAAGCTTATCAGTCGGTGCTTTTTTATGCGCGCTATTGGCTAAGGCTGGCTCGACAACCAATAGACAAAGCAATCCTAGGCTAATGAAATGAATAAAATAATGTCTCATTATTAGTCGTTACTTTTAAAGCTATCAATACTGACAGTAGCAACTGAGTTTAATAGCTCAAGAGGCAATTTTGTATCAGGAATAATGAGTACATTGACATAGCTGACAGGGGTAGAGGCAATGTTTTTGAGTGGGGTACTGTGTTTAAATTCTACCGTTTCACTGCTATAAATTTTCTTTACCGTGCCTGCAATCATATTGCCATTGACAAATTTTATTTCTGCTCTTTGATTAAGGCTAAGTTGCTCTACATCTTCAAAGCTAAATTTAGCTTCGATAAATAAATCACCGCCTTTTTGTGGAATCATGGTGATTAAAGGCGCGCCTTCATCGACAAATTGCTTATAAGGCACATGCACATCTAATATAGTACAGTCACAAGGGCTTTCAATATTGGCCGTACCGCCATTAATTAAATGCACATTAGCGAGTAAATCACCGCGTTTAACGCTAGCCCCTTTTTTCATCGCGGGTAGGGCATCAAAATAACTGGCTCTAGGTGATTTAACAATCACTACCTCGCCATTAACACTTGCCGCGACACTTTTTAGCACATATAGACGGTTGTATAAGGTGTAGCTAATAAAGGCAACGAGACTTAAGAGCAAGGCTAAGATCGCTAAAGACCCCAATATTTGGCGTAAGCGGAAAACGACTTGATTACGTTCGCCTGACATTTCAGCGACTTTTTTATCTTTATCAACACTGGTAAAGGCATCGCGACGAACAATTTCGATCATATCGCCTGTATGAATCAGATCACCACTGATATAAGCATTAATCACATGATGTAACATCGCCACTTGGGTGCGCTTGATATGGATAAAGCGATAGCCAAAAAGTCCGTCAGGCCGATTGCCTGGGACATTTTCTAACTCTATATCAATCACCGTATCAATATCGCCAAAATTAAAGACTAAGCGACCTTTTAGCAGGGCTGATTTTGTGACTTCGGGGGGAAGTTTAACGGCTAAACCAGACACTGACCAGTTTGCAATAGGATAAGCTTTGTGGTCAATAACCAGTCGAGCGGGTATTTGATAGCGCGCATGTTGGCGCGAGTTTTCCGCCTCATGAATTACCTGAGCAGTCATTATGTGAATCTCCGAAAAATTTTGTGTTATAAACTGGTAAAGAAATCAGCCGCTTGTTTTATGTCTTGGCTGTCAAATGCACCAATAACGAAAGCGACCGAGGTTAGGAATACCGTGGCATAGGCTAGCATTGAAACTTTTGAACTCACTTCAATAAATAGCGCATCCCAGCGGTTTCCTCTTTGTTTGAATGAGGTTTTTTGGCGTGTCCATTTTTGTTTATGTAAATGGTTAAGTACGTAAATTTTAACCATTGAGCCATAGATCTGATTAAAGTAGATAAAAAACGGCCAAGTAGCCGAAATCTTTTTACGCGAAGCAAATAACATCA
>WTCM01000166.1 GCA_013138595.1 Methyloprofundus sp.
CTCAATTGCATTTAAACACTATCACCGTTTATTTTGTCAGTATTTTTCTTGCGCCTAAAATCCCCCCGCACAAGGTGATATTTTCTTTTAGTAACACTCATAGTAACGCCATGCTATACCTTGTGTAACAAAGTATATAATTAACAATGGCTAACGCTGCCGATTAAGTTCCCCCCCCGCTAATGCTTTGATTAAGAACGACTTAAAACTATTAACTCTAAAACTCACCTACTATTTGTCTATTTAATATTTTTAAAGTTCAATTAATCAATAAAAACGACTACTACAGTCGTTTTTTTTTGCCTAAATTTTAGCTACCCACTTAACACGGGATATTATTAGTAACGTAGGTGCGGATTTATCCGCATTGTGCGGCTAAAACCGCACCTACGAAAATACCGCTATATTACGTGTCCCGCGCTAAATGTGTAAGCTAAAGTTTCCTCTCCTTATAAATCAAGGGACAAAACTTTAAATAATGAAAATAGAGTTTATTGTGCATTTGGGGCTAGAGAAAAAACGTGCAGATATTGTGGTCATGGACAAAATCCAGCCCACCGCCCCTTATATCGTTATTGAAGTTAAAAAACCTAAACTCAAAGACGGTAAAGAACAATTAAAAAGCTACTGTAGCTCAACAGGTGCGCCCATCGCTGTCTGGAGTAATGGCGAACAAATCGCCTTAGACTATATCAACAGCTAAAAAAAGAGCTAAATCATGCCTGAAATTTGCCGCTTTTACGGAATTATCATTAGAATGTATTTGATTGACCGTAAGCATCCACCACAACATATCCATATAAAATACGGTGAAATTTAGCGATGGCGTAGGCTGGGTTAGATTTGCAAGCGTAGCGCGGCAAACGTAACCCAGCATTTTACGAAGATTCAGACATGCTGGGTTACACTTTTATTGCTACGCAAAAAAAGCTAACCCAGCCTACGGTGCAACATATTGTATATTATAAATATGTTGCTAATAAGTCAGAGAATCGGCAGAAGCACATCAACAAGAATTAATAGACATGTGGAACAGTCAAAACTTTCACAAAATAGCACCACTGGAGTAAGCACATGAAACTGATAAAATTTACTCAGCAAACAGACTACCAATTTATCTTATTTTTTGAAAATGGCATGAGTAAGGAATGTGACCTAAAAGAGCTGATTGAAAAACACGTCAGCGTTCAGCAAATAAAAACGGCTAAAATCAATGCTGAGTGGGGATGTTTAGAATTTAATAATGGCATGGTTGATATAGAGCCTAAAACCTTCTACAACTATGCTTATGGCATTAAGCATCAAAAAGTAGCATAGATGAAAAGGAAGATGCAATATGGAAATAAAAAAGGTAAAGGAAAATAATTTGAGTTACCAGCCGCCTTATACTATTACGGTTCACTAGCAATCGAAGGTAATACGTTAACTGAACAGCAAATCACTGCGATTTTAGAAGCTTGTCACGCCACCCCTCAAGAAGCCCCACAAGCTACCCCCCAAGTCTTAAACTTGTTAACTATAATAGACGGAAAAATGAGCCGCGAGTAATTACAACAAGCTCTTAATTTAAAAGATAGGAAATCCTTTAGAGAGCGTTATTTAGCCCCTGCATTATCAGAGGGATTTAATTGAAATGACACTTCCAGATAAACCGAAAAGCTCTTTGCAGAAATATTTTATAACCACCTTGGGTGCGGCATTAGCCAATCAATAAATTGTCATTGAAGGTTCAAGCAATACTTGCTGATGAGCTACTCAAAGCTAGAATAAGGGTATGCTGACTGTTTTAAGGTGTTGCCGCCATAAAGGGGGGGGGACGGCTCGATTAAGTCTATTTAATCGTTACTTGCCCGTTCATTAGCATGGATAAGGGCCAGAACTGTAGGGTATCGCATCGCGTACCTTTCGCCAATAGCAAGAAAGATGCGCTTCGTGCCTCAGCACATCCTATTTTTGTGCATTGATAATGAAGGTGTTTATTGATTCACTCCACCTGATGCTTGAACCTTTTAAGATAGGTATTTATAAGCTAAGGGCTGCGTTTTACACACCTTTTATTATGTCGCTTTGATAACAATAAATTTAGCATTACTAGCCACTAACTCGACTTTAGCAAAGTATTTTTTTAAGCTTGCTTGATAGCCTAAATGTCGATTACCAATCACCCATAACTCTCCACCTGTACGCAATACTTGCTTGGCTTGTTTAAACATGCGCATCGCAATATGGCTGCCTATGGTGTTTTGCTGATGAAAAGGCGGGTTGCATAAGATTAAGTCCACCGAATCAGCTGAAAAATCACTGAGTGCATCTGCTGCGATAAAACGCGCACGATGCTCGGAAGCTAACTGTTTAAAATTTTGTTCTGCCGAAGCCAGTGCCATAAAAGATTCATCAATAAAATCGATTTTTGCTTGCGGATTCTGCGCTGCAAAAATTAACCCTACCAAGCCATTACCACAGCCTAAATCAACTACCTGCTGATATTTATTATCTTGCGGTAAATGCTCTAAAAAAAATCGCGTGCCTATATCTAAACGCTGGCGTGAAAAAACATTGGCGTGATTGCAAATCTGATATTGCGTATTTTCTAAGGGGTAAACAACAGGATATGGATTATCCGCTATTGAGCGGTTGGTATCGGGGCTTGCATAGATTAAACGGGCTTTTTTAACCGCCTTAGACGGCGTGGTCTTACCAACTAAACGCTCTAATGTCTGCCAGACAGCTGGCGACATATTTTTGACCATGCCTGCCATAATCACTTGTGTATCAGGCTTTAATAAAGACTGTAATCGTAGCAAAATATCTTCTAAAAAAGCTAAAGTCTTAGGCGCTTTAATCAAGATAAAATCAAATTTTTCGCGAGGGTAATTCAAGCTATCAAATAGCGACACGCTCTCTTTATCTAACTGGTTAAGCGCTAGATTTTTCTCTGTGGCTTGTTGTGAAATAAAGGAGTCTGATACCGAACAAGGCTTAAAAGCATGCAGTGCAAGCGCTAAAGCCCCGAAACTATCATTAACAATTAAGACCTGTGCTTGAGTAAGCAAGGCAATTTTAGGCGCGACATCATTTAATAAATATTCATCAGCAGCATCCCAAGCGCGTAGCTTTTCAGATTTTTCAACAGGAAAGCGTAATAATTGAAACTCCCCTTGAGCAACGTGTAGATAAGTGTCAGTATTCATCGTTACAAATTAAAAGATTTAAACACACATTCAGAATAAAATAGGGTAACTGCTCAATATCCACTGGCATGAAATAATATAAGGCATCGTCATTCCTGCAGTCATTTAGCAGGAATCTATGTTCAGCGTAGATTCCCGATAAACAGACTTCGGGAATGACGGGAAGTGGATTTCCGGCACATTCAAGTAATTTGGGTATAGCCGAATTAAGGCCGTGCCTATTATTCTTGGCTTTTTGTTTTAAACTCTCTATCTAACGCTCTATACTGAGATTTCAATTTTAATACATACGCAAACGCAGCAAGAAAACCTATCAATATTCCTGCAAATAACTCTATCGTTAAAGCTAACGCTAAGGGCATTTGAATCGTCGTTAAATACAAATCTATATCGACTGGTTGAAAATTTCGCAGAGAGAAAATAACAACTAAAACGGCAATAAAAGTAAAAAATATAAACACTAATACTCGCGTCATAAGAGACCCCTCTGCTATAAAAAATTAATCAGTAATGGTATAACTTTGTTTTGCATCATCTACTCGATCACGCAACTCTTTACCCGGCTTAAAATGCGGTACGTATTTCTCTGTTAAAGAAACAGCGTCTCCCGTTTTTGGGTTACGTCCTATTCTTGGCTTGCGGTGGTGTAAAGAAAAACTACCAAAACCACGTACTTCTATGCGTTCATTAGTCGCTAATGATTGACTCATTTGCTCTAAAATACACTTAACAGCAAGCTCTACATCTTGAAATGCTAGGCTAGATTGCTGTTTAGATAATTGTTCAATTAATTCAGATTTTGTCATAATGATAATGAATGTTAAATATCGGCCATAAAAAAAGGGGCTTAATTAATAAAAATTAAGCCCCTTTTTTACGTTCTAGTGATTATTTATCCAAGTTTTTGAATAAATCGCCCATAGTCGGTGTACCTGCTGGTTGATCTGAATACTCTTTCATTACAGAGGCTTCTTCGTCAGAATCTTTCGCTTTAATTGATAGTGAAATAGACTTATTTTTCTTGTCTACGCCAATAAATTTAGCTTCAACTTCATCGCCAACACTTAGCAATTTAGTCGCATCTTCAACACGATCGCGTTGAATTTCAGACGCTCTTAAATAGCCTTCGATATTTTCAGCTAAAGTAATCACAGCACCTTTTGCATCGACTTCTTTCACTATTCCAGTCACCATGCTGCCTTTTTCGTTAATCGCAATATAGTTTTGGAATGGGTCTTGTTGTAGTTGCTTGATACCTAATGAAATACGCTCACGCTCTGCATCCACTGCTAAGATCACAGTTTCTACTTCATCACCTTTTTGGTAATCACGGATTGCATCTTCTTGACCATCAGACCAAGAAATATCAGACATGTGAACCAAACCATCAATGTTACCTTCAAGACCGATAAAGATACCGAAGTCTGTGATTGATTTGATTTTACCTGAGATTTTATCGCCTTTATTATGTGTTGCTGCGAACTCATCCCAAGGGTTAGTACGACATTGTTTCATACCTAATGAAATACGACGTCTTTCTTCGTCGATTTCAAGAATCATGACTTCAACTGGATCGCCTAATTGTACGATTTTAGAAGGATTAACGTTTTTGTTAGTCCAGTCCATTTCAGAAACGTGAACTAAACCTTCAACGCCTTCTTCAATCTCAACAAAACAACCGTAGTCAGTTAAGTTATTCACTTTACCTTCTACACGTTGTCCCGCAGGGTAACGTGTTGCAATATCATGCCACGGATCTTCAGCCATTTGTTTCATGCCTAATGATACGCGAGTTTTTTCTTTATCGAACTTAAGAACCTTAACTTCGATTTCTTGACCAATTTCTACACACTCAGATGGGTGACGCACACGACGCCATGCCATATCAGTGATATGTAATAAACCATCAATTCCGCCTAAGTCAATGAACGCGCCGTAGTCTGTTAAGTTTTTAACAATCCCTTTAATAACCGCGCCATCTTCTAATGTTTTAAGTAGCTCATCTCTTTCTGCACTGTATTCTTTCTCAACCACAGCACGACGTGATAGAACGACGTTATTACGTTTTTGATCAATTTTAATGACTTTGAATTCTAGATCACGACCTTCAAGGAAAGTAGTGTCACGAATAGGACGAACGTCAACTAATGAACCCGGTAAGAACGCACGTAATGCGCCAACAGTCACAGTGAAACCACCGCGAACTTTACCATTAATACGGCCAGTGATCGTTTCTTCTGCTTCAAAAGCAGCTTCCAACTCACCCCAAGCTCTATGTTTCTTCGCTTTATCACGAGAAAGTAAGGTTGCACCTAAGCCATCTTCGATTAAGTCTAATGCAACTTCAACTTCATCACCGATACTAACTTCTAAGTCACCTTCATCGTTCAAGAACTGCCATTTAGGAATGACACCCTCTGACTTTAGTCCTGCACTCACAATCACTTTATCGTTATCAATATCAACGACAGTTCCTACCAACATGGAACCCGTGCGCATTTCCGTTTGGATTAGGCTTTCTTCAAATAATTCAGCAAAGCTTTCGCTCATTGTTTTATATCCCAAGACTTGTTTTACAACCAAGCCTCTTTTATCTAAGTAGTTAAAATTAAAAACTATACATTCAGCGTATAATTCATGAGGTTTATTACTCTTTATCTTGCAAGTAATCTGACCAAGGTTAGCATCTATTTCTTTTTCTTTCAAGTATTTAAATCGTATCTTTACAATTACTCATTCAAAGAAATAGTATCTTCTGCAGTACACTTTCAAAACTGACATCTATAAACGCCCTAAGCAGCCCGTAATATACCCCTCCGCAACCTCTGTTTCTGCCACCGGCTGATCAAACCAAAAAGAAGCGGGGTATTCAAAGCCCTCATGGTGCATGTAATTATAGAGTGCCTTTTTTAAGCCCTGCCCTAGCCTTTCATGGTCAACGCTTACCGAATCAATATACTCTATATCATTTTCTGCAAAACTCACATTTTCATTGGCAATCAGTTGTATTCCATACTCTTCAGGGTGTAAACCTACAGGGCTATGAATAGTCGCGGCGAAGCGATGCCAATACGCCGAATGTATACAGTTATTTTGCATTAATTGCCGCACATATTCCAAAGCATCAACAGTTTCTTGTTCTGTTTGACTAGGAAATCCATACATTAAATAGGCATGAACTAAAATTCCTGACTCGCTAAAGGCCTTGGTTATTTTTGCCACTTGCGCAACACTCACGCCTTTCTTCATCAGTTTTAACAATCGATCAGAAGCCACCTCTAAACCACCACTAATCGCAATACACCCTGAGTCAGCAAGTAACTGGCACTTTTCGGCTGTAAAGGTTTTTTCAAAACGAATATTACCCCACCAACTAATCACAATATCTTGCTCAATGAGCTTTTCTGCTAGCGCAAATAATGCTTTAGGAGGGGCTGCCTCATCCACAAAATGAAAACCTGTTTGCCCTGTTTCTGCGATTAAGCTTTGAATGCGTTGCACCGTAATAGCAACACCCGCATCATCGTATTGCCCTATATAATCAAGGCTAATATCGCAAAAACTACATTTTGCCCAATAACAACCATGCGCAATCGTCAGTTTATTCCAACGCCCATCACTCCAAATACGATGCATCGGGTTCAGCATTTCACAAAGAGAAAGATAGTGATCTAGTGTCAAACCTGCATAACTTGGTGTTCCCACCTCGCGCTGGGGGAAATCATGCAAACTAGCCTCGGTTTTATACACCACCTCGCCTGCTTCTAAAAGATACGTTCTGAATAGCTTCTGGTGCTTACCTTGTACATTTTCCAATAAAGTGAGCAAAGGGCGTTCGCCATCATCTAAACAAATATAATCAATATATTCAAACAAACGCGGCTCTTTTAAACTACGTAACTCGGTATTAATAAAACCGCCCCCTAGTACGATTTTTATCGCGGGTGCATAGCGTTTAAAATATTTTGCAACTTGTAATGCACCTAGCATATTCCCAGGAAATGGGACGCTAATCCCCACAACATCGGGTCTTTCAGATAAGCATATTGGTTTGATTAATTGCTCAAGAATCGTTTCTGTATAACTAGGTTCAGGCGTATGTAATGCGGCATATAAATCATCATATTGCGGATTAGAAGCGGCAAGCCGTTCAGCATAGCGAGAGACTTCAAACTGTGGATCTACTCCTTCTTTAATCACTGCCGCAAGGTCATTAATAAATAAAGTGGCTATATATTTAGCTTTATCTTGTACTCCTAAAGTTCCAAAAGCATGTTCTAACACATTATTATGTATCGCTTGCATCTGCTCTAAGCTATCAAACTGTGGCCCTTCGGGTAAAAATCGTCGTGTGGCAATACGCAAGGCTAGGCTAGGGTCTTTGCCCTGCAAAAAACGAATGACACTGTCAATACACTGATAATACTGATCAAAATTAGCTAAAAAATGATAAATACTATCGGGCAAATCTTCGTCATCGACACTGGCATAATTATTTTCCACTTGGTCAAACAAGCCTTGTAAACCTTCACGCGACAACATCGTCAGCAAAACTTCTATTGCCAAGTCTCGCTGTTTTACCTGATAGCCTTGTTGCTGTAAAAAACCTGTTAGATACGCAGTCGCGGGGTACGGCGTATTTAACTGCGTCATCGGTGGGGTGATCAATAAGACTTGCATAATTTTAAAAAAACAGCCACTACAGGCATTAATATGAACGTGATTTGCCAGTAATTTAGCATATTGTGCTGAATTATTGCTTATTCTTTAAAGAGGGCGAGTATAATATTAAACCTAGAAAAATCAGTTGCCCACGGTTTCTAGCACAAGCTCTTGATTCCACAGCACTTCAAAAAAATACCCGCTTAACCTAAGGGTGAAGCTAAGATTTTTTTAAAGCACTGTGAAACCAATATCTTGCGCTATAATTACGCGTTCAACTGATCTTTCTAGGTTCAACCGATACTGTGACAGTACAGCCCCATTACTTTAAAGTGATTATCAAAAAAGCAGCACCCACTTCTTTGCCAAACTCATAACAGGTGATTTTAATGAAAAAAAGCACTAAAAAAATTCTTTCCGTTATTGCACTCAGTAAGTTAGCTTCAACCTCTCCTATTGCTAGCGCAGGTGGCTTAGGCAAGCTAGATTCTGAGCCTATGTCACTAGACCAAGTCGGTTACCCTTTAGAAATCCTGACCCCGCCGATTGATGCAGAGCAAGCTCTCACATCAACGGCCAATAGTGCCAGCAAACTTCCCTCTTCAGAAACAGGCACCATTTTTGCAGGTGATTTAGGTAAGGCTATTGATAGTGGTAAACAGCCCCGTATCGACTTTATTATTAACAATATCCACAGTGAGTCTGATGCTCCTGTGGTCGTATTTTTAGCCTATAGCACTAAAAAAGGAAGCCTAGATGAGTGGCCAGATATTCCAGGCATATTACTAGACCGCGATAGTGTCCAAGTTTTATCCGCTTTTAGTGTCAGCCCTGCACAAGGAATAGGCCCTTTTAATCAACAGGCAACTCCCTTAGGTAACATTGATAATCAAGAAAATCGCTCCGTCATTATTTCATTAGATTTAAATGATTTGTCAGATATAAGCTTTGATGATGATCAAATTTATTTTCAAGCGGTTTCTATTCCGTACCTCAATGGAGACTTTGATTATGCTGCGGCTAATGTGTCTGAACTTGACCATTTTGTGATAGAAAGAAAAATAGCAGAAACCGAAGGAAGTGGATCAAAATTTCCAGAAGAAGAGATCGTCACGGATACAGGCTCTAAAGGTAATACTGGCACGACCCCACCGCCATCATCAGATAATGGTGGAAAATAAGCCACTAAGCTGCACGCCTATTGGCGTGCAGCCCTTGCAAGGCAGCCGCATTCGCCTCGTGCGTGCGGCTCCTGAGTATATTGATTTTATTTATGCGTGCTATCACAATGATCGCTTTATGGATTTATATCGACTTGCACAAAGTCGTGCAATCTCAAAAAAAGAGTTATTACAGCGGCTCAGCACAGAACACAATCAATCTCCGCAAGCCTTAAAGCGTATAGAGTGGGTTATTCTTAAGCAGGAACAAGAAGCATTAACCCCTATAGGCTTAGCTGCTCTAGCCGACCATCAAGTAAGTCACCGTCGTGCTGAATTTTTACTCGGCATTCCTGAAGCCCAAAACCGTACAGGAAACCTAGGCTTAGAAGCTTCTCTTCTGGTCTTAGAGTTTGCTTTCAATTTAGCGGGCTTAAACAAAGTTACTTCATTTGTCTATGGCTATAACAGTCGTGCACAAAACAATACCTTGCACTTAGGTTTTAAGCAAGAAGGTTTTTTTGCTGAACATATACAAACCCCTTCGGGCTTTATAGACCTTTATCAAAATGGTTTATTACGTCGTGACTTTCAGGCGAATAAATCTATCAGCCGTTTTTCGCGTAGATTGTTAAAACGCGATATAACAGAGACTCAAACGGCTCATATAGAAAAGCTTCCTACTGAGTTGCTGAAAAAGCTACAGTTAAAATTAAAATCCTAAAACAGGCTGAGTATGCCGTAAACAAATGAGCTTATCGTTTGAAGTGTCTCAGTTTAATCACACAGCAAAAACTTGAAGCACTTTTTGCAGCAATATTAATCATCATCTAACTTATGGGCAGGCGTGCCCTAAGCCAATATAAATACTGCTATCAACACAGACATTATCCATGTAAAATTGAAAAATTTATTTTCTAATATAACGGGTAAGTGATAAGTGAATTTTAGAGGTACAACCATTCTTTCTGTGCGCCGTGGCGATAAAGTCGTGATTGGTGGTGATGGTCAAGTCACACTAGGTAATACTGTAATGAAAGGCAATGCGCGTAAAGTGCGTCGTTTATACCATGGCAAGGTAATTGCTGGGTTTGCGGGTGCAACCGCAGATGCTTTTACACTGTTTGAGCATTTTGAAGGTAAGCTGGAAAAACATCACGGTAATCTCACCCGTGCCGCTGTAGAAATGGCAAAAGATTGGCGTACTGAACGCGCTTTGCGTAAATTAGAAGCCTTATTATCCATTGCAGATAGCAAAACCTCGCTGATTATTTCAGGTAATGGCGATGTGATTGAGCCTGAGTATGACTTAATGGCAATCGGCTCAGGGGGGGCTTATGCACAATCTGCAGCACGTGCTTTATTAGAAAACTCTGATTTAAGTGCTAGAGAAATTGTGGAAAAATCACTCAATATTGCGGCGGATGTTTGTATTTACACCAACCATAATTTACGTATTGAAGAGCTAGATGCTGAGCCAAAGGACTAACTATGACACAGATGACTCCCAAAGAAATTGCACATGAATTAGATAAACATATTATCGGTCAATCCAGTGCAAAACGTTCAGTGGCCATTGCCTTACGTAATCGCTGGAGACGCGCACAGGTTTCGGGCATTATGCGTGATGAAATTACACCGAAAAATATCTTAATGATTGGTCCTACTGGCGTAGGTAAAACAGAAATTGCACGTCGTTTAGCGCGTCTTGCAAATGCGCCGTTTATTAAAATAGAAGCGACTAAATTTACCGAAGTGGGTTATGTTGGGCGTGATGTGGAATCTATCGTGCGTGATTTGGTTGAAACGGCGTATAAAATGACCCGTGAAGCTGAAATGGAATCGGTACAAAACCGTGCGATGGATGCGGCAGAAGAAGAAGTTTTAGATATTTTATTACCCCGTGCAGATGGCGGTATGGTCTCTGATACTGAGCAATCCACACGCCAAAAAATGCGTAAGAAATTACGTGAAGGTGATTTTGATCAAAAAGAAATTGAGGTTGAGGTACAGGCCTCACGTATCGGTGTAGAAATCATGGCGCCTCCTGGTATGGAAGAAATGACCAGCCAGTTGCAAGGCATGTTTCAAAACCTAGGCAATGAAAAAACCAACGATCGCAAACTACCTGTTAAAGAAGCTTTAAAAGTTTTAACCGAAGAACATGCGGCAAAATTAGTGAATGAAGATGAAATCAAGCTTGCTGCGATTGAATCAGCTGAACAGCACGGTATCGTCTTTTTAGATGAAATTGATAAAGTCTGTAAACGCTCTGATGCAGGCGGTGGCGGCGATGTATCGCGTGAAGGGGTACAAAGAGACTTACTACCCTTAGTTGAAGGCAGCACAGTAACGACTAAATACGGGATGATTAAAACAGATCATATTTTATTTATTGCTTCTGGTGCTTTTCACTTAACTAAACCATCAGATTTAATTCCTGAGTTACAAGGGCGTTTTCCGATTCGTGTGGAGCTAGATGCTTTAACAACAGCGGATTTTGTACGTATTTTAACGGAACCTGATGCTTCATTAACTGAGCAATACCAAGCTTTATTAGGCACAGAAGGCATAGAGTTAAGCTTTACTGATGACGGTATACAGCGCATTGCTGAAATCGGTTGGGAAGTGAATGAGAAAACTGAAAATATTGGTGCACGACGTTTGCATACCATTTTAGAGCGTTTACTCGAAAATGTTTCTTTTGATGCGCCTGATTTAGTGGATAAGCAAATTGTCATTACTGCAGATTATGTGAATCAATATCTGTCTGAATTTGCAGAAGATGAAGATCTAAGTCGTTATATCTTATAAGCATAGCGCAGCTGACGTTATCCGACGCTTTGGAGTTTCAAGCATGTCGGATGACGTTTTTTTATGCTGCGTAATAAAAAACATTATCCAACCTACATTTTAATCAACCCATATTATTTATATGCGTATTAAAGCAGAAGAAATTGACTACGTTTTAACAGAAATTAAACTTCATAAAGTCTCACGTGTATTAGAAGTGAGCTTTGATAATGGTCAAAGCTTCCAACTCCCTTGTGAATATTTACGCGTATTTACACCATCAGCAGAAGCCTTAGGTCATGCTCCAGGGCAAGAGACTTTACAAGTGGGCAAAGAGTTTGTTGCAATTGATAATATCAGACCGATTGGCAATTATGGTATCGCACCTGATTTTAGTGATGGGCATAATAGTGGTATTTATACATGGGAATTATTGTATAAATTAGGTAATGAATACAATGAGCTATGGGCGGGCTATTTAGAAGAATTAAAGCTAGCAGGGCATAAACGTGTTGAAGTAGCGAAAAATTAGACCGCCATACTGAAGCGAGCAGTTTAAAATAAAACAAGTAGCGTAAATTGGGCAGCTGCATTTTACCGCCCAAAATTTACTTAAGCACTGTATATATTCGAAAACCCTATACGTACAGACGTTTAACAAGCTAAGTACTAAGATACCTGCTGCTCGTATTAAGCTTGGTATTTTTTAAGAGTCCAGCCACCGATAACCTGCCCCTCTCTCTGTCTTAATACAATTAAAACTATCGTCAACTAGCTTAAATCGTTGACGTATCATTTTTATATGTGCCGTAATGGTATTAGGTTCTACATGAATTTTAGCAGCCTTCATTAACTGATGAGGGCTTTTAACTTTACGGGGTTCAATATACAGCTCTTGCACAATCCAGAACTGGGTTAATGTAAGGTCAATTAACTGATTATTCCAATACACTAATAAGCGATCTTTATCTATAAACAACTGATTAGCTATCTGTTTTCCCACTATATTTTCATCAATATCTAGGCTTTTATTTCTTAAATTATCATAACGCTGTAACAAAGCATTAATACGGATAATTAGAAATTCTTGGCTTACTGTTTTAGTTAAATAATCATCTGCTCCCAAACGAAATCCAGATATTTTATCAACCTCATCACCGAATGAAGTTAAAAATAAAATGGGCAGCATAGGCGATTTTTGTCTTAAATACATGCAAAGCTGAAACCCTGCATCACGCTCGCCGTTTAATTCAAGATCAAGAATAGCAATATCAGGTAATTTTTCACTAAAGCCTATCATTGCCTCCATCCTAGTTTCATAAGCCCTAACCTTAAACCCCTCCTTTATGAGTAAGTCAGTATAATTTCCTCGAAGTACCGGATTATCTTCAACATATACAACTTCCTTAGACATTTTTTTATTCCTACTATTTCCTGAATCTAGCCATTTAAAATTAGGGCGTAGAGATGACTTTAATAACACAAAAATGCTGAAGCTATATGCTTCAGCATTTTGCTCTCCCCACTTAGCCCCGCGTTAAGTGAGTAGCCTTTTCTGAGTAAAAAGAAAAACTTTTTAGCCAAACTGTATATCATCAATTGTGAATGTTGTAACACCCGCTAATTGAATAACAATATCGCCTGCTTCAGAAAAATCACCATTATTATCTACATCAATAAAAAGATAACCATCCTCTCCATCCTCTGCAAAAGCTGTTACGCGGTTGATATTAACAGGGTATCCACTATTAGCATCAAAGAAGAAGTCAGTACCATTACCAATAAAACTATTCATATCAGCTGCTGTTGTCCCTCCAATGCTTCCTTTTTGTAATACCTCATCACGCCCGATTCCACCGAAAAGAGATAAACTAGAGGCTAGCTCAATAATATCCCCCCCTGTTTCAAAGCCGCTAATGACATCAAAACCAGTCATCTCAGACTCTGTTAAAGCTAACTGAGAGTCTGTTCTTAATGCATAAATGACTGTTCCACTTCCATTAGTCACATCAATCATATCCGCTGCGGCATTTGTTTGAATATCAATCTCACCTCCCTGCAAAGAAATCGTATCCATTCCGCTTCCTGTCTTAACAGATATTACTTTAGCTGGTAAGTTTGTAAGCATAAGATCACCTGTTGCAGTCGCCCCTGAAATCACGACATCTCCCGCTCCAGAGCCACCTCCCACTAAATTAAGGTTAACATCTCCTGCACCTGCTATATTGAAAAAAGTATCTCCATTTGTATCACGTAAATTCCAAGTATTCACGCTTAATGCAGCGTCAGCACTTAAGTTAACCACTAAATCAACGCCTATATTAGCTTTGACTCCAGAGTTAATTGTTTCAAGTTCAGAATCAGATAATACATTAACATTGACTGTTTCCGCATGATCCACGTTAAACTCTGCCTTATTGCCAGTATTTCTGACATTATCAAGATTTAAAGTGGTGACATCATTCTCACTAGTCGGCGTACTAAAACCTTCCAACACCATGTCTATTGCAACATTGTTAGTATTCGTTAGGTTGACCGTCACATAATTAGAAGCCCCTCCCGCTTGGTTAATATATAAAAATGTATTTAAACTAGCAGAATCCGAGACAATCACATTTTCTACATTAAAAATAGCATTAACAGTGGCATTAATAGGGCTGTCTGCTAGGTCAATTTGATGCTGAAAACTTCCGGCTCCTAAGGTATGAAGTATATCTTTTAAGTCAACGATAGCATACACAGATGTAGCCGCACCATACTCAACACTAGAGCGAAAATTTAAAGGACCACTTGTTGTTGAAATTTGACCCAGCTTAATTTCTGTTTTGACGACTTCATTGATATTATCATCACTAAAGGTCACTCTTTGCAACTCACCAGTCGTACTAAAATTACTATATGAATAAGCAATGCTAGGATCAACACCATTAACGGCTAAAGGTGTATCACTCCCTCCCACATCTAATTCAATTTCATCAAAATCAACATTAGAAGTATCTATCGTTTCTATGTCTCCTAAAGCAATAATCTTTAACTTCTCAACGCTTTCTAATGTGATGGTACCCTCTAAAATTTCAGACAACACTAAATCAGTAATATCCGTTTTAATTTCTAAAGTATCAAACCCTTCCGCTCCATTATAAACGTCGCCCACTTGAATAGGGCTTTCAGCTCCATCAAGTACAAAAGCACTCACTACATCATCGCCTCTATTACTCCAAATAAAATCCCTATTATTCGTTAACTTCTCATTGAATGGCATATAAGAAGCCGTATCAATAGCAACTCTAGCAGCGGGTAATGTTGCCTCATCAGCAGTCACATACAAACCGTTCCCATCATCAACTAATGAAAATGACACTGCCACCTCAATATCACTCTCCGCTGGCACACTATTCATAATTGTATAAGCATAATCAGATGCCGCAGCACGATTCTCGTACAAAAGAAAATTAGGATAAGCTGGATCGCTAGGAGGCGTATTTTCGATAACATCAATAATGGATGCCACAATCTCACCATGAGTCGCCCCCGCATTTAATGCGTCCGCCCAAAATTGAATACCGCCTGGATCATCAGCTGGAGTTTGATTTAATGTATTCAAATAAATCTGCTCAACAAAGTCATAGTTATTGTCAGGACCACCATCTAAAGCAGTCCCAAAATATGTAATGGCTGTACCTGTCTTAAGCATTTCATTTGCTGTATCAGCCATCTGAACCAGCCTATTATCATTAGGGATCGCATTCCGCCAAAAGTCACTCCCTCCTCTTTCTGAAACTCTATTAAAAATAGTCACATAGAGTTTTGATGTATCTGTTAAAGTTAAAGCCATGTTTTACCCTCTTTAAAATAAATAAAAAATATTGAAATTTATAATATAGCGATACCGTTTGATACGACTATACAAAAACCTATTGCAATTAAAGGCTAGCCCTGCATACCACTGCCATTAAGTTGAGCATTTCTGTCGTTTATGGAAAGTTAAATTCTTGCCTCGCTGATAATTTTTTGCAAGGTGGGTTACGGTACTTTCGATCTACAGTTGGATTGCTTAAAACAAAGTGCTTAGTTTTTCTTCTAAAGCCCGCCTAAGTTGAAAATCATCACTGTTATTTTTCTAAATCTAACTTAAGTTTAGCTCATAAATAATTCAACACAACCGTTAGAGTTAAATTAATTTTTTCTCAAATATTAGCACTTACTGAACCAAGTCACATTCACTCTAATAGCCAGTATGGTATATTACTTCTACCTATAAGCATTGCCATAAATTTTAACCAACATAAGGTCAGGGAAGCCAGCTGGCACGGACTCTATCTTGGTTTTTAATTGTTTTACTGCTGGAATGACAACGTTTCTACAGTGGTGCGATGCCCGCTAAATTAGCGATCATATTTTCTATTAGAAACTGATGTTACGCAGCGATCATTTTGAATCAATCACTTATAATCCTTCTATTCTTCTGCAGAGCTCATTCTATCTGAGGCGTGCATCACATCCGTTAGAAATTTAGATCAATTTTTAAGCCCTAGTAAACTAGAACCCACCCTGACTCCTTTTCCTAAGCTGAAATCATAGCAATACTTGAGGCCCTAAGTCCAAGCTTATCCGTAAATAAGCTAAAACACTATCGCTTACTTACCGAATCACCCTGTCAATAACAGAGAATGTGATGATGTTAGACCTTTTTCGATGGATAGAGCTACCGCACGACTCAACGATTTTTAAAGACGCTCACAAGCAAGCTGCCTATTAATTAATAACTCAGTTCAATGAGACTTATCTGGGCATATGGATTCTCATTCGGAATAAAGTATTTATCATTAAACGCATCTCCTTACACACAAGTCTAATCAAGCCCTTCTAATTTACGAGCCATTTTTACGCCAAACACGCAATCTTGAATTCGCTGAAAGCCGATCCAGATGCTTTTAGCACCAGGATCCCCATCTGATTTTCGCCCTAAGAATCCGCCTAATGTCGCTAAATTTCTGAGTACCGTATTAAGGGTTGGTGCCTTTTTAGGAATTGCCTTTTCCAGTAAAACATAAGATAATTTCCATTCCAATGGGTCAAAAATCAATTCTGCGGGTAAGTCAGGACAGACGCGACCTAAGCGCATAAGATACATCACTCGCCAAGTAATAATCATAGCCATAATAAGGGCTTTTTCTATGCGTTCTTTCTTGGCTAATTGTAACTTTTCTACCTTGCAGCCAACTTTCAAAACATCAAAAAACATTTCGATTTCCCAGCGGCAGCGATACCAGTCAATCAGTTCACTCGCTTGTGCTTCATTTTCTACAAGGCGGTTGCTAAGTAACCGCCAAACTAGCGGTG
>WTCM01000218.1 GCA_013138595.1 Methyloprofundus sp.
ACCTAGCACCATCATCACCTAATATCATCGGCAGATGAGCATAGTGAGGCAAGTCAGCACCCAATGCCTTTAAAATATTGATTTGTCTCGGCGTGTTATTAACATGATCATCCCCGCGCACTACATGGGTAATGCCCATATCCATATCATCGACAACAACGGTTAGATTATAGGTCGGACTACCATCTGTACGCGCAATAATCAGATCATCTAACTCCTTATTGGCAACAATGATTTTACCTTTAACCAAATCATCAATAAGCACTTCACCCTCATCAGGATTGCGAAAACGAATCACACGATTCAGTTCTGCCTGCTGCTCGGCATTATCACGACACTTACCGTTATAACGTGGCTTTTGCTTATTCTCCATTTGCTGCTCACGCAAAGAGTCTAATTCCTCCTTTGAGCAATAACAGTAATAGGCATCACCTTGAGCAAGCAATTGCTGAATGATTTCATTATAACGATCAAAACGCTGGGTCTGATAATAGGGCCCTTCATCATAATCCAGGCCTAGCCATTGCATACCTTCAAGAATCGCATCTACAGATTCCTGCGTTGAACGCTCTAAATCGGTATCCTCTATACGCAGTACAAAGCTGCCCTTATTTTTTTTGGCATGTAACCAGGAAAATAAGGCGGTGCGTGCGCCACCCACATGTAAATAACCGGTTGGACTTGGGGCAAATCGTGTTTTTATGCTCATTACTATAGTTTCTGTCTTAAAAATCGTTTTGAATATTCTACTGGAATTTGTTTAGCAGCTCTTAGACGCATAGTTTTATAATCAAATGCGATACTTCCTTTTGCAACTTCATTTCTACCCAGAATAGCCAGTGCAGTACCATGCTTCTGTGCTGCTGCTTTTTCATACCACTGGGTCGCAACCTTGACACTCTGCTTAACACCCAACCCTCGGTCATAGAGTGCCGCCATAAACACCTGAGCTTCCACCAAGCCTTGATTAGCTGCTTTTAACATCCATGCTGCCGATTGTTGTGCATCTTTTTCTACGCCATTACGACCTAATTGATACATCGCCCCCATTTGGGCTTGCGCTAAAGCATTGCCCTGCTCTGCCTGTTGTTTTGTCTCAGTAACAATATCAGCAATACTGCTAAAGCTAAACATAAATAAACAGATCATTATTAGTGTTTTTAATACCTTCATTTTCACCCTCATTTTATATTTTCAATCTGCCTATTATTCCATGCTTAGGAAGCTGCACGAAATAAAGTTTACGACACTATAAAAAAAGTGGGCTATTCAGCCTTATATACCTCAAACAAAACTGAAGTTCTGGGCTTAACTTACTAAGTTATTTATGCAAATTCCTTAGCTAGCAATCAGAATGATGCTTTAAAAAACAATGAATAGTGGTAGAATACTATTTACCTTACATTTTTCAGGAGAGATTTATGCTTAAGAAAATTATTGTTCCTATGGTATCCGTTACTGGTCTAGCCTTATTATCAGGCTGTACAACCCAACCAACAACGTACCCAACGTTCACAGCAGCGCCCATTGCACAAAACAGCCCAACAGTTGCTTATAAGCAAAAAACCGATACAATTTTTGTGATTCTGGATTCTTCCTCATCAACAAATGCAACTTATGATGGCGACTCTTCTGGTGCTTCAAAATTTGATGTTGAAAAACAATTTTTATATCGCCTAAACAAAACCATACCTGCAAACATTAATCTTTCTACTGGCATTCAAAGCTTTGGAACGGGCTCTTGCTTAGGCTGGAGCACGACAAAGCTTGATCAGGCTGTCTCAGGTTATTCAGCGAGCAAATTCCAGTCCGGCCTGGATAATGCAGAATGTGCCGGTGGTGGCACTCCATTGAATAGAGCCCTTGAAGAAGCAGCGCCTGCACTTGAAAGCGCTCCGGGAAATATTGCATTATTAATTCTCAGTGATGGACAACAGCTTCCTGCTAGCACACTCTCCGAAGCACAGGCACTAGAAAGTAAATTTGGCAACCGTTTATGTATCTATTCTGTCTGGGTAGGTAACGAGTATGATACAGACGGACAGTTTGTACTCCAGGAATTAAGCAATATTTCTAACTGCGGAAACAGTGTCAATGTAGCTGATTTACAGTCTAGCTCTGCAATGGCTAATTACACTGAAGAAATGCTGTTTACGCCAGTGGCAATTACCCGAGCAGCTCCAGCACCTATCAGATCAACAGATGATGATGGTGATGGCGTTGATAATGCATACGACAAATGTCCAAATACGCCAGCTGGCGCACAAGTAAACTCTCAGGGTTGCTGGTCTTACAGTAAAGTTGATTTCGGATTTAATGCAACAACGATTACACCTGAATACGCCCCTTTATTTGACAATGCAATTTATGTTCTAAATAGAAACCCTAGGTTGACAGTAGAGCTTAACGGTCACACTGATAGCACAGGTCCTGCGGCATATAATTTGGGTCTTTCAGAGCGCAGAGCAATTGCGGTTAAAAATCACCTTGTTAAGAAAGGTATTGATGCGAACCGCTTAACTACTAAAGGGTTTGGTGAAACACAACCTATCGCAAGTAACGATACTCGCGAAGGACGTGCAGAAAACCGTCGTGTAGGTTTTACAATAACGGGTAGATAGAAATACCGTTAGGTAAAACATGAGTAGCCTCACCCTATAAACGGGTGAGGCTCACATTACGATAGATCATTAGCTCTTCGCTACACTACATTCCTCTCGCATATTTCTGTTGTCCCATCTGGATGAAGCCTCCAGATTTTAGCCCAGCAATAATGACAGCCTGTCAAACTTATCAAATTTTCATCAACTGATAAACAAGCGCCAACACAATCAACTGCACAAAATTCAATACCCAGAAATACAGCACAAATAGCGCCCATTTAACCTGTTTTGATTTATTAGAGTTTTTATATCTCACTAAAAGCCAGCCACCAAAAATGGCGACAAACAACATGCCTGAACCAATCAAAGCATAATTCATAATCACTCCTTAATGGGCGCAGGTGCCAACACCTGCCGTGAACCACTTCCCTCAGCTGGACTGACGACTCCCGCCATTTCCATCGCCTCTATCATTGAAGCAGCGCGGTTATACCCCACTTTAAAGCGTCGTTGTACGCTAGAAATAGAGGCTTTGCGTGATTCGGTAACAAAAGCAACAGCCTGATCATACAACTCATCCATTTCTGAATCAACCGCTTCCTCTCCCGTTACAAATGAACCATCATTACCTTCCGAATATTCGTGGGTAATTTCATCCAGATAGTTCGATGGCGCAGTCTTTTTCAGAAACTCAACCACATGATGCACTTCATGATCATCTACAAAGGCACCATGCGCACGTACCGGAATATTTGTCCCGCTGGGCATAAATAACATATCCCCATTACCCAGTAAAAATTCTGCCCCGCCCTGATCTAATACCGTCCGAGAATCAATCCGTGAAGATACCTGAAATGACACACGTGAAGGCACATTGGCTTTAATTAAACCTGTTAAAACATCAACCGACGGGCGTTGAGTTGCCAATATCAGGTGAATACCCGCTGCGCGTGCCTTTTGTGCCAGACGGGCGATCAATTCCTCTACTTTTTTACCGACTATCATCATCATATCAGCTAACTCATCAACGACAATCACGATATGGGGTAAAGTTGTCAGTGTCGGTATACTCTGCCCTTCCTCTAGTTCTGTTTCATAAGTATACATAGGGTCTTTAATAGGGCTCCCTTGCTTTTCTGCCTCTTTCACTAATTTATTAAAGCCCGCCAGGTTTCTTACTCCGACTTTAGACATCAGCTTATAGCGCCGTTCCATTTCAGCCACCGCCCAGCGTAATGAATTAGCGGCATCTTTCATATCCGTTACAACAGGGGTAAGCAGGTGCGGAATACCATCATAAACGGATAACTCCAGCATTTTCGGGTCAATCATAATCATCCTGACATCACTTGGTGTAGACTTATAAAGCATACTCAAAATCATGGTATTAATAGCAACCGATTTACCTGAGCCCGTCGTCCCTGCAACGAGTAAATGTGGCATTTTAGCTAAATCTGCAACAACGGGAGAGCCTGCAATATCTTTCCCAAGGAATATACTTAGCGGAGATTTTGCTTTACTAAATTTGGAAGATTCAAGACCGTCTCTAAATGACACCATCTCACGCTCCTGATTGGGTATCTCCAGACCTATAACAGATTTCCCGGCAATTACCTCAACGATTCTGACACTAGTCACCGATAAGGCACGTGCCAAATCTTTTGCCAGGCCACTAATCCGGCTGACCTTTACACCCGCTGCAGGCTGCATTTCAAACCGCGTAATCACAGGGCCTGGCAAGACTTCCGTCACCTCAACAAGCACATTAAAATCTTGCAGAGCCTGCTCAACCAGGCGTGACATAGCTTCCAGTTCCTCAGCTGAATAACCTTGAACTGCAACCGTCCTTAAATCCAGTAACCCGGTATCAGGTAATGCATCTGGCTCTACCTCTTTAAATGAATCAGCCCGCCCCTTTTTAGTCACAACAGACTGAGTAATGACAGGCTCAGATATTTCTTCCTCAATATTTTCAATTGCATTAATAACCGGGGCTTTTTTTACTTTACGAGGCTGCTCTTTCTTTACTTTAAGAACAGGCTGCTCTTGCTTTGCTGCATCACTTTCATCCAGCTCTTGCTTTATCATTATCCGAGCCCATAATTGCCCTGTTTTTACAGAGACAAAATGACAAAACCGTAGCGTATTTCTCCCCACCGACTCGATTAAACCAAGCCATGAAATATGTGTATATAAAGTGATGCCTGCAAAAAAAAAGGCTAAAAGCAACAGAGTCGCACCAAAATTTCCAAAGCTAATAAGCAACACCTCACCCAACTCCTCCCCAAGGATACCCCCACTATTCCTAGGGAGCTCGACCGGACAGCGTAAGATATGTAAATAACAAAATGTGGTCGCGGAAATAATAGCGATGACGAGGCCTGGCCAACGCATATATTTCATCAAATCTTCAGGGTAGTAAACTTTAGCTGTAAAAAACAAATAGCCCTGCCAAAAGATGATTAAAGGAAAGGCAAATGCAATAACACCAAAAAAACCAAAAGAAAAATCAGCCAGCCAGGCCCCCACTATGCCACCCGAATTTCTGGTAGCCATACCTGTACCACTGTGAGACCAGCCCGCATCTTCGTGACTAAATGAAATCAAAGAAACTAAATAAAAAAGAGCGACAACTATAAAGCCAAATAACGCAATTTCACGCAAGCCTCGCACCACCTTTTCTTCCATCACTGCTGCCATCGATAAACACCAAAACTATTAAATAAAACATACTAATAGATCAATCATTACATAAATAACATGAAATAAAAAGAGCTAAATATCAATTTTATTAATGATGCAGCAGGCATGAAATAATTTTTACTACAGTTCCTCCCTCCCTGACAAACTAGGCGACAGAAATGAGTCAAAAATTTTTTAATAGAGTGATTGGTTATGAACAATTAACACATTATTGTGCAAGAAACCATCAGCAACTGATTTTATAGCACTAACTATGTTATTATTCAGATTCTAAAAATCATAAAAACTCTGGAGGTTAATATGCCAAAAATTCGTTCTATTGTTTCTGCAATTGCACTTGCAAGCTCTATCTCAGTTGCTTCTGCCTGGGATGCACTGCCTACTAAAGCACCTGCACCGGCAGACAACCCTACAACCGCTGAAAAAGTCGAGTTAGGTCGCATTCTCTATCACGACCCTAGATTATCATCTACTGGCACAGTATCCTGTGCATCTTGTCACAACACGATGTTAGGTGGCGAAGATAACAGACCTAATTCAATGGGTGTTCATGGACAAACGGGGGGGCGTAGCGCACCGACAGTCTGGAATGCAGCGTTTAATGAGGTACAATTCTGGGATGGTCGTGCTGCCAGCCTTGAAGAACAGGCAGCTGGCCCTGTTACCAACCCCATCGAAATGGGCATGAAAAGCTGGGATGACGTGGTAAAACGTTTAGCGTCGATTGATGGTTACCCGGCACTATTTAATAAAGCATTTGGCGATAACTCAATCTCTAAGGATAAGGCAACAAAAGCCATTGCTGCCTATGAAAGAACACTTATCACACCTAACAGCGCTTATGATAAATATGCTAAAGGTGATAAAAAAGCATTAACGGCACAACAAATACGTGGCTTAAACAAAGTTGTTGAGCTGGGTTGTGTCAGCTGTCATAGTGGCCCTGCCTTTAATGGCCCCGGTTCATTCCAGAAATTTCCTGTTATTGATAATGCCTATCTAGAAAAACAGTACCAATTAAGTGCTGATAAAGGTCTTTTTGAAGTCACAGGCAAAAGTGGTGATGAACACTTCTTTAAAGTCCCCACATTACGTAATATTGCTTTGACAGCACCTTACTTTCATAATGGCTCAGTTAAAACACTGGAAAAAGCCGTTAAAGTTATGGCAAGGGTACAATTAGACAAAAAAGTCACGGACGCTGAAGTCGCCGATATTGTTGCATTTTTAAATGCTTTAACAGGTGAATTTCCTAAACAGCAAATGCCTACTTTACCAGGCACTCTTGGTACATCATTTAATTAAACCTTCTCGGTTTACGCTTTTTGTGCCCATCAGCTATCCTAGCTGATGGGCACACTACGACGACTACAAGAAACTGACAAGCTCAACACTTTTTAATCACAATAATGCTCCGCTCTGTCTGTAGGTAGGCATCTGCTGTAAAAGCTTCTAATTCATCCTGCAAGCACTCTATTAAAACATCGGCAGATTGTTCATACTGCTGTTGAACCAGCCGCTCAAGCGACTGAATACCAAACTGCTCACGCTGTTCATTCTGAGCACCTAATACACCATCCGAACACAATATAATAATATCTTCCCTTTGCAGGGCAATGTTGTTAACTTGTAAACCTGAGAGGCTCTTTTGTGCTGCCAAAGCCTGTTGATAACCTTTATATTGCCTAAATTGCTGCCGAGAATAATGTAATACGCCATTTTGACCAAGATTCAGGAGACTAAAACTGCCATTAGCAGGCTCAAGAAGTCCTAAGCTAAGCTGTACAGATCCATTTAAATTCATATCAGCAATCAAATAACTATTCATTTGTTCGGCAATGTCTGGTAATGAATGACCTTGCTTAATCATAGCCCGAAAAATAGCACGTAATTGACCATTTTTTACGGCGGCATCAATACCACTGTCGGTATCGTCCAGTAATAAAAATGCCATATTCTCCTGCTCTTGCTGTTCCTCTGCTTGCGCTAAGCCACAGGGCACAATATCAAAGATTTCGCCACAATTGTTCCGCCCCGCATTACTCCAGAATTCTATTTGATACCCTGCGACATTTATTTTTTCCTGTGGCAATGCGTGCTGCCTAATCGCTTCAGCAATACGCACATCTTCTTTAATAGAATAATGCGAATCCAGAACCAGACACAGGCTATTTAGTGTATGCGACAATTGCAGGATTTCATCAATATTCTCAAGCTTATTACCAGCAGGCTGAAAATTTAATCTCTCGATCCTCTCGCAGCGTTTTATTAAGCCTCCCAGCGAACGTGAAAACTTACCAGAAACCAACACAATAGCAATAATAGTGAGTACTAACAACAAACAAAAAAACAAGACTGAAAACCAGAACTGCTCATAAACAATCTTAAATATATCGGACTCTCTGACACCGATCGAAAAGCTCCAGCCGACCGACCTAATCGGCGCATAAAAACTCCAGTAACTATCATCATTATCTAAATATTTTAAGTTGGCGGCCCCCATTTTACCCGCAAGCATGCTGCCAACTAAATTGTTTAATTTTGTTCTGCTTGCGATAAGCCTTTCCTTTTGCCCCGTCCCCGTGATTAATAAAGCCGCCTGAAACTTCTCTTCAATCAAATCATCAACAAGCTTCCCTATTTCGTCTTCATCATGATGTAAAACTATTTTCCCTATTGATGATAAAACCATTATTTCCTGATTTCTAACCCCGGGAATATGTATTTGTTTGCTAATTTTATTTAATGCAATATCAGCTGTCGCCACACCCCACAGCTTATTATCTTTATAAAAAGGAACCGCATAGGTACTCATCAATACATTACCCGCCCCCTTATCAAAATAAGGTTCTGACCAGACTGCCTTACCCGTTACAACGGCACGACTCCACCAGCCCCAGTCTCCATCAGAGTAATCGTAACCTTGTTCTGCTATATCCATGCGCGTTATTTTCCCATTATTTCGATAGACATAGGGTGCGAATAAGCGCCGCTCAGATAAGAACTGATGAGGCATAAAAGCAATGGCCGCACCATAAATAATGGGATTATTTTCTACCTGCAATTCCAATAATCTATAAATATTATCCTCTGTTAACACATCACTTTCTTCAATCAGACTCGCATTAATGATGGCTGCACCTTCAATGGGCTTTAAAAATCCATCAAAAATGCCTGCATAAGAAATGGCCAGATCTGTCATATGGTTTTCAATACGCAGCAGCGCTTCACGTTTGATCATAAACATATTATTGATAGCAAACAGTGAAAATAAAATAATGATGGGTACTAAGGTATAAATTAAAATGGCTTTACGAAATGAGAGTTTCATTGATTTCCTCTAGCTCAGGCAGATTCAATATTTACAATTGCAACAAAGTACTACGGTCTTTCAAACAAAATATAAAGTATATTTTTAATGCATAGCGGGTCTTTTGTCATCCCTAAATGATTACTCTGTAAAAAAATAACATTATCCCATTGCAAGGGGGATGTCACTTTTGGCCTCCACTTTCCACCGACTCGCTCATCCAGTAGTGCGCATGAACGTGGCACAGTCCCATCACCCGCACCTTTTTTAATATAAGTCAGCTTTTTATCGCCTTTTTTTGCCGTCGCCAATAAAGGTGTCATGGTCGCATCACCAACAAACAAAAACATTTTTAAATGTTCTGGACGAGTAGTGACCGTATCTAGTGCTAACTGTAATTTACGGCTAGAAAACAAACATTTATCCAGATGGTCTAATGCAGTATCCCGACGTACAGAGGGGCTATCGACTCCAGGTAGTAACCTGGCAAGCAATCGATCCTTAGTTTTATCTGCAAGCCCCCAGTTCATCTCTATCCATAGATCTGGATGCATAAAATCAGAATGCCGCTCATCCGCATCGCTACGTTTAAACATTTTATAACGAAAACGAGGAAATAACTGATACACTGCGGGTAAAGTTCCTAGTATCACCGGATCATAAGCAGGGGTGATCGGATTTTTGGGAATTCCCGTCAGCAAACAATCCAGTCCAGGTAAAGCCCCCCCATTTGGCGGACCAATCAGAACCACCCGTTCGATCTGTGCGCTACCAGACCAGTTAGCAATCGGCATGGCATCCCCGGCAGGCAATAATTGCTCACCGTACTGTAAATAATACCGTGCAATCAGCCCCCCCATAGAATGAGCAACAATATCAAATTTTACCGGCTCATGATTGCCACGCTGTAACTGTACAAAGCGAGTAAGCTGGCGAACATACTCAGCAAGCCTGACAGCGTTTTCATCCATACTGCGCCGCCAGTCATAGCTGAATTCGAAGGCATTCGCTTCATGCCGCCTATCATCAATATAGTCATCCAGCTTATCCAGCGAACCACCTGCCCCTGCTTGCTCGCCAACGCCCAAGGCGGATAACATACTGGCATAAGTATTAATACTAATAGGTATCCCGGCAACCGATCCTTTGATATATCTAAGGCTCCCATCGGCAGTCGACTGGCCTTGCAATTGGTCCAATGTTTTTCCCACTTGCATGGGCAA
>WTCM01000098.1 GCA_013138595.1 Methyloprofundus sp.
AACCCCCCTGGGGACGCCAATATAAAGAAAAAGGGTTATCTATTTATTTAGATAGCCCTTTTTTTTGCGCTGAGGAGCGAGGGTTTAGACTTGGGTATTATTGAATTATCGCTCCTAACATTAGTCGGGCTGTTTATAAACCCAATAGCCGATAGGCACTAAAGAAAATTCCATCACCACATACAGCAGTAGAATTCCCGAAGGCTGCCCGTCTGCAAATAGGCTGATAATACGCCCACTGACCAATCCCCCTGAAAATAGCATCGTACTTAAAACCGCAATATTGGTATATTGCTGGTTAAATGCAGCAAATAACCAAAATAAACCAATCGCAAGATAAAGGCACATCACGGCTCTCAGTATATGCGCAAGGTCTAGGCTTAGTTCTGGAGTGTCCAGTAAACTGCGTGCAAACCATTGGGGTGAAACGCCGTATAGCAAAGCGATAATAGCAACGGCACTAAAGGCAAAGATTAAAAAATATTTTTTGATAAGCATGGTGATGATCCTATTTCATAAATTTACGTAAAATATTTATTTTATTTCCATAAGGCGCATAAGTGAGTGGGTTTTCCATCCAAGTGACACTTTTTAAAACGCCTTTTTTATGTGAAAAACACTCGAAGCCATCAAAGCCATGATAAGCGCCCATGCCACTTTCACCCACACCGCCAAAAGGAATATGGTGATTAGCCGCATGTAGCAGGCATTGATTGATACATGCGCCACCTGCTTGAATTTTATTGATAATCTCTTGTTGGACTGTTGCGCTTTCACTAAAGATATAACAGGCAAGAGGATGATGGGGAAGTTGGTCAACTAGCTGATATACTTCCTCAAGCTGCTCATACTCTAGTACAGGTAAGACAGGACCAAAAATCTCATCAGCCATGACTTTATCTGTTGTCACAACATCACGTAGAACGGTGGGCGCTATAAAGCGTGATTCCGCTTCTGTTTGCCCACCCACTAGGACTTTTGCAGGATCAATTAAGCTACTGATGCGCTGAAAATGATTGTCACTGACGATACGTGCAAAATCAGGGCTAAGACTTGCATCTTCACCATAAGTGCTCATAATTCGCTGTTTTAATTTAGCTAAAAAAGCTTCTTTGATAGATTTATGTACCATCACATAATCAGGTGCAACACAGGTTTGCCCCGCATTTAAAAATTTACCACTGACAATACGATTAACTGCGATGTCTATTTTGGCATCATCATGCACAATACAAGGGCTTTTACCGCCTAACTCCAAAGTGACGGGGGTTAAGTTTTTAGCAGCAGCACGCATAATAATAGAGCCTACTCTAGGGCTGCCTGTAAAGAAAATATGCTCAAATTTTTGCTCTAGTAAGACCGTTGTTTCAGGGACTTCACCTTCTATATAAGCAACATATTCAGGCACGAAGGTTTCATTAATTATTTTTCGGGTAATAGCGCTACAAGCAGGGGTTAACTCAGAGGTTTTAATCACAGCAGTATTGCCTGCCGCCAGCGCAGCAATCAGTGGCGAAAACGTCAGCATAATCGGGTAATTATACGGAGCAATAATCAAATTCACGCCTAGCGGGGAGTAGTGTATATGGCTAGAGCCTGGCTGAGTAAGTAGCGAGGTGAATCGCCATTTAGGCTTCATCCAGCTTTTTAATTTTTTCAAGGTAGTGGATAAATCGTGCAGGCTAAACCCTGTTTCAGAAAGGTAAGATTCAAATTCAGGTTTGTGTAAGTCTTGTTTTAAAGCCGTATGCATTTCAGGCTCATATTTAATCAGTGCGGCTTTGAGTTTTAATAGACTCTCGCGGCGTTGCTGATAACTTTTAGTCGCCCCTGTTTTAAAATAATCATGTTGTTTAGCAACAATATCTATAATTTCTTGTTCGCTGCTCGGGATAACGGCGGTATTTTTCTTGGACATTATAAGTTTCCTTCTGTGATATTTGTTAGGGGGGATAAGACAAGATATTGCGCTCGTCATGGCAACGAAGTTATGGGGAATATAGGATGTGTTGAGGCACGAAACGCATCTTTTTTGCCTTTGATGCGTTTCCTACCGTCAACACATCCTATAAAAATGCTTAACTTAATTGTGCTGCTGCCTCAGCTCAAATTGTTAGCCTAAAATGGAGTCCAAAACGAGTTTTGGGCATGTTATTTACTGCGCAGGATAAATCACTTCCCAATCCTTTTGCATATCAACAACCGTCCAGTTTCCTTGCTGTGCAAAGTCCATTGCCTGATCTAATTTACCTATATGCGAGTCTTTATCATAGGCATATTCGCGCAGTGCATCGGTATGATGGATTAACATCATAAACCGAGCACCTGCTCCTGCGGCTGTCCATTGCAGCATTTGTAAATCACCATCAGAATTACCAAATGCAGCAATAGGGCGGCGACCTATCTGTTGGTTAATCGCTACAGGCTTATCTGCTTTATCATTGAAAAAATTAATTTTGGCAAGCCTGACTAAGACAGGTTTATTATCACGTATTTCAAACTTTGTTTTAATGCTACTGCCAATCACTTGCTCAGGCGGGATGCCATAAACGCTTTCTACCCACGGGCGCATAAATTCGATTCCACCCCCTGACACAATATAGGTTTTAAATTCATTGGCGCGTAAATAACTCAGCAGTTCTAACATCGGCTGAAAGACCAGCTCAGTATAGGGACGATTAAATTTAGGGTGCTTAGCAGTAGCTAACCAGTTTTTTACAATTTGCGTAAACTCAGCGCTTGTTAAGCCCGCATGCGTTGCCATAATTAATTCTAATAAGCCCTTTTTTCCCGCAGCTAATAAGGCTTGCTTATCATTTTCCAGTACGGCTTTAAATGGCTGAGTATATTGCCATTCTGGATGTTGTGGCGCGAGTTGCTTAACGCGGTCAATGGCAAACAGCAATTGAAAATAAATAGGCTGTTCACTCCACAAAGTACCATCATTATCAAAGGTGGCGATACGTTCGTTTGCAGGGACATAGTCAGGGTTTAAGGGATTCGTCACAGTGTTTACAAAGTGAATAATATTCGTTTTAGATTGGCCTTCATTCCAAGAGGGCAGGGGATCTATTATTTGCGCTGTTGGTAGTGCAGAACAGCCTGTTAAAGCAAGGCTAAGGGCTATTGCGCTGTACAGTATCTTGAGTTGAGTCATTAAAAGGATCCTTTTTTTTAGATTTCAGGTTTATATTGCATCACGCTCTCCGCTTTATTGCGGTAGAAAGCGGATTTTGTTGTTTCGCCTAGCTCTTGGTAATAGCTGGCTAAGGCCGTTAAAAGTTGGATATTGCCAGTATGGTGTTGCAATGCCGCTTCTAAGACTTGAATCGCTTGCTTAGGGTGTTGATCATAGATTGCAATGGCATAAACGTATTGGTGCAAGGCAAGTTCAGGGGATAATTCAGCCGCTTTTTGTAAATTGACAATACCTTGTGCTTTATCTTGGTTACGTACATACCATAAGCCCAAGGCATGATACAGCGAGGCATTCTTATTGAATTTTAAGCCTTGCTGTAATATTTCAAAAGAAGCGCTTTCATTTTGCTGTTGCTGTAAAAAATTGGCATAATTAATCGTTGCAGGCACATATTGAGGTTGTAAGCGTAAGGCTTCTTTAAAAGCCGTTTCTGCTGCGCTTAATTTTCCCTGTTGTCTATAAAGCTGCGCTAAAGCGAGTTGTGCTTCTGGGCGGTCTGTGGAAAATAATAAGCTTTGTCGATATTCTTCGGTGACATGAACAATTAATTGTTGTTGCTCAGGCTCTAAAGAACCGTGTGGTACGCT
>WTCM01000265.1 GCA_013138595.1 Methyloprofundus sp.
ACTAGATCAATTGTTCCACCACTAAATTTACTTGGTGTTGGATACAATTCACTGACTGCATCACCACTATCATAAGCAATACATAAACCATCGCCAGACAGAGTAAATTTAGCAGGCTGTGTTCTCATAGGGCCTTCAGCGACTAGGGTTTCATTAATATACAGTTGCGTTCTACCGACAGACTCACCATTTTTACCTGTTTTTTCTCTGGTGAATTCCATGCCTACGGTATATTTTCCAGCCGCTAAGTTAATAGATGACTCAAACACCTGCTCAGGCTTGACGCCTAAGAAGTTATACACATAATAAAGTTTATTATTCTTAATAAATAAAGAATGTCCGCCAAAACGTGAACCATGCGCAAAGATAACCCC
The DNA here is from genome assembly GCA_013138595.1 of Methyloprofundus sp. Taxonomy (GTDB): domain Bacteria; phylum Pseudomonadota; class Gammaproteobacteria; order Methylococcales; family Methylomonadaceae; genus Methyloprofundus. The sequence goes on from WTCM01000265.1 coordinate 375, forward strand.
TGATGCATTCTCAGTTAGCTCTACATTGGCCAGTATTTTATACGAACGCCCTCTAACATTAACGGCTACACCTTCTGGAACGGGCGCTGTATTAGGGTAATAAACATATCTATCTCTAGCAGGTTCTTGCGAAGGTCTTTCTATCGCAATAATCTCAGCCGCACTTCTATCATCTAACGGTAAAACATTATTCTTTTCTGCTTCTACAAACCAAGCCGCAATTAATTCCTGTAATTTTTCAGGATGCTCTTTGGCAAGGTCTTTAGATTCTGAGCGATCAACGTCAACATGGTATAGCTCCCAATCATCTTTATCAAAATGCCCTTTTCCTGAAAGAGGAGCATGGATAGCCGCTGCTTTCCAGCCGTCTTTCCAAATACCACGCGACCCTAACATAGCAAAATATTGCACTTCTTTTTTAGTGGGATCAGTAGGTTTTGCATCAAAGGTATACGCCATTGATACACCTGATAATGGCTCTTGTGCAACACCGTTATAAACGCTAGGCATTTCCAAACCCACTAACTCAAGAATGGTCGGTACAATATCCACTGAATGATGGTATTGCTGACGTATTTCACCTTTAGCCTTGATACCTTTTGGCCAAGAAATAATCAATGGATCATTCGTTCCACCTGCATACTGTGAATAACGTTTAAACATTTTGAAAGGAGCAGAAAAAGCAGAAGCCCAACCTGTTGGAAAATGTTCATAAGTTTCTGGTCCACCTAAAACATCTAAATATTGCATGTTTTCTGATAGTTCATCAGGGTAACCATTGAAAAATTTATTTTCATTCACCGAACCATTCGGCGTTCCTTCACCTGAAGCGCCATTATCAGCGGCATACATAATCAGCGTATTATCTAACTGACCACTTTCTTCTAAGTAATCAACAATACGACCGACTTGAACATCGGTATATTCTGAAAACCCCGCATAAACCTCAGCCATTCTAGCGAATAACTTCTTCTCATCGGCATTTAATGAGTCCCAAGGACGCACATTATCAACAGGTGCAGCCATATCGGCGCGCATCGGGTTCATCGGTGTATTTACCGTGCCTTCAGGTAAGATGCCTTTTTCAATCATACGTTGCGTGATCCACTCTCGATAGACATCGTAACCTTGATCAAATTTTCCTTGATATTTTGCGATGTATTCTTTAGGCGCGTGATGCGGCGCATGATTTGCACCTGGGTTAAACCATAAGTACCAAGGTTTAGAAGGATTGGTTGCCTGTTGATCACGGATCATTTCCAGTGCATGATCGGCTAAATCTTTAGAAAGGTGATAGCCTTCTTCGGGTGTTGCAGGGGCTTCAATAAAATGATTATCTTCGATTAAATCAGGATACCATTGATTGGTTTCACCGCCGATAAAACCATAAAAGCGATCCCAGCCCATTTGTAATGGCCATTGTTTTTTACTGCCTCCAGAAGCCACATCTTGCTCAGGCACATTATGATTTTTGCCTATCCAGAAAGTGCTGTAACCATTGTCTTGCAGTATTTTAGCCAGTGGTGTAACTCGTTCAGACATGCGACCATTTGCACCAGGAAAGCCATCTGCTGTTTCCGTAATTGCCGCCATCCCATTCAGGTGATGGTTTCGTCCTGTTTGTAAGGTTGAACGCGTCGGAGAACAAAGTGCAGTCGTATGCCACTGTGTATAGGTCAAACCATTTTCGGCAAGCTTGTCCAATGTGGGCATTTTAATGGATCCCCCATAAGGAGACCAAGCCCCCAGACCTGTATCATCGTATAAAACAAACAGTATATTAGGCGAGCCTTTAGGTGCCGATTTGGGTGTATAAGCCGACCAATCTGCTTGAGAATCTCTAATGTCTAGGGCAATTTTACCTTTAAATTCAGGGGTATTGCTGCTAGCTTGTTGAACATCTTTAATAGCTTGATTGCTACAGCCTGCTATCGTCAAGGTAAAAAATACCAGAGCGACGGGTTTAATCAGTCTATGACTGCTAAGTGTTTTTTTCTTCATTTGCTATCCGTAGTTAAATAATGGTCAATTGTTGATAAGTAAGACATTGATTGTTTAAGGTATAAATGCCTCTCAAGCGATAAAAGGAGTCCAAAACACGTTTTTGGGCATATTTCTTAATCACACTCTATATTATGTACCTGAAAAGCGATATAAGAACTTTGTAAGTTTAGGCTAATCTTATATATGTGTATAATTCATTTTACTCATAGATTAAATGCATTTTATACATCATGATTGATTTAAAACGCTTACACCATGCACATACCTTAGCAAGATACCAAAACTTTGCGCTTGCGGCAGAAGCTTTATCACTCTCACAGTCCGCATTGACACGCAGTATTCAAAGTTTAGAAAAACAATTAGGCGTACTGCTATTTGAGCGCACTCGAAAAGGCACTAAACCCACAGCTTTTGGGATTAAATTACTGGAACATAATGAAGTCATTGCTCAGCAGTTAAGACAGCTAGAGCGTGATATGCAAGATATGCAGGGAATGCGTACAGGCACACTTAACGTCGGAGCTGGGCCTGCTGTGGCAAAATCTTTTTTAGGGGCGGCAACAGGGAAGTTTAACCAGCAACACCCACATATTGATATTAATCTCAAACTGGAAACTATCAATCAACTTTATGCGCAATTACTAGCAGGAAAAATTGAGTTTATCGTGGGCGATCCTTTATATATTAATCCAGACCAGCAAATAGACATAAGGGCTTTCCCTAGACACCCGATTTATTTCTTTTGTCGTCAACATCACCCTATTTTGCAAAGTAATGAAATCAATTTACAGGCTATTTTTCAATACCCTTTTGCAGCGCCTTATATGGCGAGGCATTACAAACTCGCATTAATGAAACGATTTGCATTAAACAATGTGCGCACCGAGCGTTTCTCTTCTTGTTCAGATATTGAATGCGATAACCTAGATATACTGGAGTCTATTGTCGAAAATAGCGATGCCATTTCATTTACGACAAAATCTATACAGCACCGATTCCCTGAGAGCTTAACGCTAATTCCATTAGAAATACCCGATTTGCAAACTAATTACGCCATTATTACCTTACCGAATAAGCTATTAAGCCCCCATGCGGAGGCTTATATTGAGCAGTTATTTATGAGTGAAATGGATTATTAACGACAAAGAATGGTTATCAACTTAATATGGTGTAATGGCTATTTAACCGCTTAGTTTGGGTTAGCTTGTTAAGCGTCAGCGCAATAAACTAATCCTATAAGTTAAATGCGCAATACAAGACTTTCCTCTTGGCTTCCTAAAGGCATTCGCATAAATGAAAGTATCAATACGGAGCCCAAAACGCGTTTTGGACTCCAGTTTTTCCGTACGGTGAAAAACTTAGAGATTAAGTCTTGCATTTTGTAAACACTAAGTGAAATGAGTCCCTCCACCCAAAGAAAATTCCAAGCACTATCAAGCCCAAACCTTGAAAACCACCTCCATATTCCCCAAGTTAGTTATATATTATTATTTAATGCAGGTGAATTATGAATCCAGAAAAACTAACCAGTAAATTCAAAAGCGCGCTAAATGATGCGCAAAGCCTTGCCTTAGCGAAAGATCAGCAATTTATTGAAGGCACACATTTACTTGTTGCCATGTTAGATCAACAAGGCGGCACGGTTAAACCTTTATTAAACCAAGCAGGGGTTAATACTCAAGCCTTAAGCAGTTCTCTAAACAGCGCACTCAATAACATGCCCTCAGTCTCAGGCGTGGGTGGCGATGTACAAGTGTCTAGTGATTTAGGCAAGTTACTCAATTTGTCAGAAAAACTCGCTATGCAAGCGAATGATAGCTTTGTGTCTAGCGAGCTATTTTTATTAGCGATTATTCAGAGCAAAGGACAGCTCACCGACTTAGTCAAACAAGCAGGGGTTACGCAAGCCTTACTTGAGCAAGCGATTGCGACCGTACGTGGCGGTGAAAATGTGCATGATGAAAATGCCGAAGAACAGCGTAATGCTTTAAGTAAATACACGATTGATTTAACAGAACGTGCCGAGCAAGGAAAATTAGATCCTGTGATCGGTAGAGATGATGAAATCCGTCGTACTATTCAAGTGTTACAACGCCGCACTAAAAATAACCCTGTTTTAATTGGTGAGCCTGGTGTGGGTAAAACTGCGATTGTAGAAGGCTTAGCACAACGTATCGTGAATGGCGAAGTCCCTGATGGTATCAAAGGCAAGCGGGTTTTATCCTTAGATATGGCGGCTTTAATTGCGGGTGCAAAATTTAGAGGTGAATTTGAAGAGCGTTTAAAAGCGGTTTTAAATGACCTTGCGAAGCAAGAAGGGCAAATCATCTTATTTATAGATGAGCTACATACGATGGTCGGCGCAGGTAAAGCCGAGGGTGCGATGGATGCAGGAAATATGCTTAAACCTGCCTTAGCGCGGGGTGAATTACACTGTGTCGGTGCAACGACTTTAGATGAATACCGTCAATATATCGAAAAAGATGCCGCTTTAGAGCGTCGCTTTCAAAAAGTATTAGTGGAAGAACCGTCTGTTGAAGATACCATTGCTATTTTGCGTGGCTTAAAAGAAAAGTACGAAGTGCATCATCGTGTGGATATTACTGACCCTGCGATTATTGCAGCGGCACAGCTTTCACATCGCTATATTGCCGATCGCCAATTACCTGATAAGGCAATCGATTTAATTGATGAAGCGGGGAGTCGTATTCGTATGGAAATCGACTCTAAACCTGAAGTGATGGATAAATTAGAGCGACGTTTAATTCAATTTAAAATTGAACGTGAAGCGATGAAAAAAGATTCGGATGCCGCCTCTAAAAAACGTCTTGCGGATTTAGAAACACAAATTTTTAGCTTAGAAAAAGAATTTGCCGATTTAGAAGAAATCTGGAAAGCGGAAAAATCTGCCTTACAAGGTTCTGCAAATATCAAAGAAGAACTAGAGCAAGCGCGTTTTGATTTTGAAACCGCACGACGCAGCAACGATTTAGCAGCTATGTCCGAATTGCAATACGGTAGAATTCCTGAGTTAGAGCGTCAATTAGAACTCGCTTCACAAGTAGAAACACAGGAAATGACTTTATTGCGTAATAAGGTCACTGAGGAAGAAATTGCCGAAGTCGTGTCTAAATGGACAGGCATTCCCGTGGCTAAAATGCTGGATGGCGAGCGTGATAAATTGCTTAATATGGAACAGCATTTAGCAGATCGGGTGATTGGTCAGCAAGAAGCACTCAAAGCAGTAAGTGATGCGGTTAGGCGTTCACGCGCGGGTTTATCAGACCCGAGTCGCCCGAATGGTTCTTTCTTATTTTTAGGCCCGACGGGTGTGGGAAAAACTGAACTCTGTAAAGCCTTAGCCGATTTCTTATTTGATACCGAAGAAGCGATGATTCGGATTGATATGTCAGAGTTTATGGAAAAGCATTCAGTGGCTAGATTAGTTGGTGCGCCTCCAGGTTATGTAGGTTATGAAGAAGGCGGTTATTTGACCGAAGCGGTACGTCGTCGCCCTTATTCCGTGATTCTATTAGATGAGGTCGAAAAAGCCCATGCGGATGTGTTTAATATCTTATTGCAAGTCTTAGATGATGGGCGTTTAACCGATGGACAAGGGCGTACCGTTGATTTTCGTAATACGGTGATTGTGATGACTTCTAACCTAGGTTCTGATTTAATTCAGCAGCTAGAAGGAGAGGAAAACTACGAAGTGATGAAAGCAGCCGTGATGGGTGTGGTCGGCAATCATTTCAGGCCTGAGTTTATTAACCGTATTGATGAAACCGTGGTTTTTCATCCACTAGGGCAAGCAGATATTCGTAAAATTGCACAGATACAGATTGAAGCTTTACGAGGACGTTTACTGGAGAGAGAGATTCAATTTACTATTTCTGATGCCGCCTTAGATCATATTGGTACGGCAGGGTTTGACCCTGTGTATGGGGCAAGACCACTTAAACGCGCCATTCAACAAGAATTGGAAAACCCTTTAGCGCAGGCTATTTTAGCAGGAGAATTTGGTGCGGGTGATACGGTGAATGTGGATATGCAAGATGAGGTACTGGCTTTTTTGAAAAGTTAACTCAGAAATGCGTACAAAATAACTTAAACTGGATAAAAAAAACTGCCCAAAACGTGTTTTGGACTCCAGTTTGAGGCGCACTATTCGCTCAGCGAGGCGGGGCATTTTCCCCGTTTCAAACGTTTACAATAAAACTTTAAGGCTACCACAAAACGCGGGACATAATAGTCATGTAGGTGCAGATTTATCTGCACTGTGCGGCTAAAGCCACACCTACGAATAATACAGCTATACTGCGTGCCCCGTGTTAAACCTGTAGCCAAACTTAAACATAATGACTTAGATGCAGCACAGCGATTAAATTAAAGAGATTAACGATCACTATTTGCCAAGCTCTCAGCCTGTTGCCCAGCAACCGCCTTAGCATAGAACACTAACGCCCAACCACGATTCGCAATTTCTGCGCCCATTGCAAACGATAGGAACCACAGCCCCGAAAAAGGCCAGCTTAACCACACCATTAAACCGAAGAGTATCGACACGACCCCACCAATTCTTACCGAGTTAGGGTTCACCAGTTCCAATGCAACCACCATCACCATACGGTTTAAACCCTGCATCAAAAGATAAGCAGCGACAATAATACCTAACATCTCTGCAGGCTCGCCGACATTACTAAAGATCATAAAACCACAGACCATATCAATAATGCCATTTTGAGCATTCATAATGGCATGTGAAGTATGCTCAGCCGCAAACGCATCAATACAGCGAAGTAAACCATACGCCATAATTAAAACAGAGGAAAAAGGCAGCCAAGAAGAAACTACACCTAACATTGACACATTAGGAGCTAGCATGGAAAAAAGTGTTAATAAGACCCCTAACACTAGCATAATCTGACCTCTAAGCTTAAACCAACCTGGGTGGTGTATAAAACTTTCGTTTACTTTTGTGTCTTGTTGAGTATTCATTGCAATATCCTAAATCACTAAAAAGGGCTTATTCCTGAGTGTTCCCAAACAACCAAAAATAATTATATTGCTTAATATTATAACCTTTTCTTTGTCAATACCTGTATCCGCTATTTACAGGTCATAGCAGTAGGCTAGTACTAGTGGGCAGCAAAATGAGGCGGGCTATGTAGGGTATCGCACCGCGTACCTTTCGCCTGATTGGGTACGCGGTGCGATACCCTACCGTTGCATTGTGCATGTAAATGCACCCAAAACGCGTTTTGGACTCCTGTTTAATGGCATGGGTGCTTATAAATATCCCGCCCTTAACACGCTGACGGGTGTAAAATTAAGTCCCTCAGTTCAAACACTCCTTATACCTTGCATAGTCCTCAGCCTGTACGTCGCATTATCCACTGCCTATCGCTGATACTTTTCAGTTATACCGCTGTGCTTTATGCTGAGCCTAAACCTGAGATAGACATTACAGGTTTAAATAAGACACAAGAAAACAATGTACGCGCTTACCTCTCTTTAAGTAAGAAAAAATGCGACTCTCCGCGTTGGAAAGTTGAGCGTTTATTTGAACAAGCGCCGACACAAATTAAAAATGCTTTACGTGCTTTAGGCTATTATCATCCGCAAATTAAACCTTCACTTAATTGGACAGAAGATTGCTGGGTGAGTGCTTTTAATATTGAAGCGGGGGATGCGGTTATTATTGCTCGCTTAGATGTGCAGGTAGCCGGCTCAGGCGCGCAAGAAGATTTTTTTAAGGAATTATTGCAAAAAAACAGCTTAAAAATAGGCGCTACGCTGAATCATGGTCATTATGAGCAACTTAAAAAAGACTTACATAATTTAGCCGATGCTAAGGGCTATTTTGATAATGCTTTTACCACTCATACTTTAAAAGTTAATCCCGCGCTCAATACCGTTAACATTCAAATACATCTGCAAACAGGTGAACGCTATTATATTGGGCAGATTACGATTGATGAAAACGCGCTATTACCTGAATTTAATCAAAAATACTTAGCGATTAAATCAGGTGATGCTTATGACCGTGATTTAATTGTTAAATCTCATCAGCTATTGGATTCTGCGGGTTATTTTAAAAATATCCAATTAAAATTTCATCAAGAACAAGCGGAAAACTACCACGCGCCCTTAAATGTTACTCTGACTAATTTACCTAAACATATTTTTTCAGCGGGTGCGGGTTACGATACTGATTTAGGTTTTCGACTCAGTACCAGTTATAGAAACCGCTTTATTAATGAGAGTGGACATCAGTTTATATCGGATTTGAATCTCTCTTTAAAAAAGTCTAATGTGGTGATGGAGTATATTATTCCTTTAACTAACCCGCTCAAAGACCGCTTATCTTTTTTTACGGGCTTCACTCATGAAGATACCAGCACGATTGATAGTCAGAAAATTGATTTAGGGATTCGATTATCTAATCGTTTTTCGGGGCAATTAGTCTTATCTGAACAACTGGTTTTTGTGGTGGAACGATTCCGTAATAGCAATGCTGACCCTTTTGAAACGCGCTTTTTACTTGTGCCTGGGATTAGTTTATCGAATACCCGCGCTAAAAAAAATAAGCAGGTTTTAGAGGGCTATAAATATAGGCTTCAACTGGATGCGGCGAGTGAATATCTTGGTTCTTCCACCAGTTTTGTGCAATCTAAAATGCATTTAAAATTTGCCTATTCTACTTTTTGGCAAGGACGGATTATTGCGCGCGCTGATTTAGGTGCAACTGTGGTCACTAATTTTGATAATCTACCTAGTAGTTACCGCTTCTACGCGGGGGGCGATAATAGTGTGCGCGGTTATGACTATAAAAGTATCGGACAGCGTGATAAATATGATGAAGTAATCGGTGGGCGTTATTTAACCACGGCAAGTTTAGAGTATGAGCAAGGAATTATTGAAGACTGGAGTTTAGCGGTTTTTGTCGATGCAGGTGATGCGTTTTCTAAGACACCTGATTTAAAAATAGGTGCGGGTTTGGGGGTGCGCTGGTATTCTTTGATTGGTCCGATTCGTGTTGATATTGCTGTACCGACGGATGATGCTAGCGATGTGCATTTACACTTTAGTTTAAGTACGGCACTATGAAAATCTTACGTTTAGGGCTTTATATCATCAGCAGTTTTTTCTTAATACTGAGCTTATTGCTTGCCTTATTAATCTTCAATCCACGCTTTAATCATTGGTTAATACAGCACATCATCACTACTACTCCCTCCTTATCTATTGAGAAAGTAGAGGGGTTATTATTCAGTGATCTACAGTTACACGGCATTTACTATCAAGATAAGCAAGCCGAAATCACCATTGCAACGGCGACTTATCAATTTGATTTAAGCAGCCTTTTTGCTCAAACTCTTAAATTTAATCATTTGCACATTAGTCATATTGACGTGATATTGACTGACACTGAACCAACAGCAGAGCAAGAAGCCATTAGTTTTGTGATGCCTATTCCCTTAAGTGTCGATCACCTGCTAATACAAGACATTAAGATTAAACAAGCGGGGCAAGCACATACAATAGATAGCATTACCGCTCAGTTACTGTATCAAAAACAAACAATAGAGATTAAGCAATTTGCTTTAGTCAGTGATAGGGCAACTATACAAGGAGTTGCCATATTACAAATAAGCGAGCAACTACCTTTTACGGCTGAATTAGACTTAAGCAAAGCTGAGACTGAGTGGGGAGCGCTACAAGCGCATTTAAAATTACACGGCAACCTACAGAAAATTTATTTACAAAGTGCAATACACTCCCCTGCTGAGTTACAAACACAAGGGTGGATTAAGCTGGAATCAGATACTCCAGAATTTGATTTAAAACTGGTTTGGGAATCTTTGCCATGGCCGTTGCAAGGCAAAATAAATTACGCACTGAATAAAGCAACACTCACTTTACAAGGCACGCTAGACGGTTACCAACTCGCTTTACAAGCAGAGGCTTATAGCACTGCCGTGACCACAGGAAAACTGCACTTAACAGGTTTAGGTGATCGCCAGCAATTTAATATCAATAACTTAAGCTTAGAGATTTTAAAAGGCACGATTCACAGTGCGGGGCGTTTAAGTTGGACAGAGTCTATTCCCAGTCAATTACAGTTATCCTCTGAAAAAATCGACCTTAAACCATTATTGGGCTATCCCAGTCTAGTTAGCTTAGAAACGCAGCTAACAGGGAATCTGTTGCAGCAGAAAAATATACACGTCAGTATTAATCAGCTTGCAGGAAAAATACGCGATAAGGAAATGACAGGTACAGCGCAAGCCCATTATGATAAGCAGCAATTATTGATTAAAAAATTACAGCTCCAAATAGGCAAAAACTCACTCGCTGTAAAAGGGGCGATTGGGACAAAGAATAGTGATAGTAAATTGAGCTTTGACTTAAACGCACTGGATCTACAGGAACTCAGTGCCGATTTAAAAGGCTCTGCAATAGCACAAGGAAGCGTGCAAGGCTCGCTAACACAGCCTAGTATTCAGTTTAAACTCACTGCTGATAATTTAAAATTTCAACAGCAACATATTGCTCACTTGCAAGCTAAGGGAAATGTGATAACAGCAGGGAAAGGACAGTTAGAACTAGAACTTAAGGCACGAAAAATACAGCTTCAACAAACAGAAATAGAACACTTGCATTTACAAGCTCAAGGAGAGTTTGCCCAGCATAAGCTAAGTGCTAAGCTTGATAGTGCGCAAGGCAAATTGCAATTTTCTGCGCAAGGGGCTTGGAATGCAAACACTCAGCACTGGCAAGGAGTTTTAGAAAAGTTTAAGTTACAACAAACAGAAGCGGGTCTGTGGCAATTAAATCAACCCTCACCCCTGCAATTTACATTAGCGGAGCAAAGCGTGATACGAGTACAAACGGATTTATGTCTAAAACAAGCTTCAGGCACAGGGCGCGCTTGTCTCACCACTTATTTAGATCCACAGTTAGGCCAGAAACTAACCGCTGATATTCAGCAGCTACCGCTGAGTTTATTCAAACCTTGGTTGCCTGAAAACCTAAAAATTGATAGCAGCTTACAGGCAAGATTTTCACTGCACAAAGCCTTACAGCCACACGCGCCATTATTAGGTGATATCAATCTCAATATAGATGCAGGTACATTAACGATTCAGCACTCCCCCACAGATACGCAAACACTCTCCTTTCAATCGGTGCAGTGGAAAGGTAAGTCATTGATTAACGAAGGGCAATCCAACTTAGAATCGAAGCTTAGCCTTAGACTGAATGATAAAAACACACTGCAAGGCAAGTTGAATATCACAGGTTTAGAGCATACTGAAAGCGCCACAATTGATAGCCAACTAGAGATACAGCTTGCCGATATGCAGCTATTAGAATCTTTCTTAACTTCGGTCAGTGATGTAGAAGGAAAGGTAACGGCATTGATACGTTTACAAGGTTTGCTATCTGCACCCAGTATTGATGGCAGTCATGCGCAGATTGCCCTTAAAAAGCTTTTTATACCAGAAATAGGTTTGCAACTTGATGATATTAATATTGCCTTAGCCCAAACCGCTAAGCAACAACTCAGCCTACAAGGTGAAGTTTATCTTGCTAAAAAGCCGCTGGTGATTAATGGCGTAATAGAGCAATTTACGAATCAACAATTTAACTACAAAGCCACTGTCAAAGGCGATACCTTACAACTCTTTAAAACCCCTGAAATGCAAGTATGGGTTTCGCCTGATCTACACTTAATAGGTGATCAACATGGCGCAAAACTGATAGGTAAGCTAGTGATTCCTAAAGCTGAACTGATTTTTGAAAGTTTACCTGAAGGCGCTGTTTCCCTTAGTGACGATGAAATTATTGTCAATGCGGGAAAAACAGCCACTAAAGAATCCAGATACCCATTGGATGCTGATCTACAAATCAGCTTAAACGAGGAAGCGGTCTCAGTCGAAGGCTTTGGTTTAAAAGCACATTTAAAAGGTGAGTTGCATGCAGTACGTAAAAAAAGTCAACTTAAACTCTATCATACTTTAAATATCGTCAAAGGGACTTATCAAGCTTATGGGCAAGATTTAGAGATAGAAAAAGCGCAGTTATTATTTACGGGGGACATGCAAAACCTTGGGGTGAATATTCTTGCTGCTCGTAAAGCCACCGATTGGGATGATAAAACCGTTGCCTATCTGCGTATGACAGGCACATTGAAGAACCCTGAAACCACGATTTATACTGTCCCTGCTTTGCCTGAAAGTGAAGCACTCGCCTATTTATTAACAGGTTCTAAGCTAGGTGAAAGTGATGCCAATAATACTGCCTTACTGGCAAAAGCTGCATTGAGCTTAGGGCGAGAATATGTAGATGCTTTGATGGGCGTAGTGGGTATTGATGAATTAGAAATTAAAAGTACTTCCTTAGGGCAAAACTCGATGGTGATTGGTAAGCGTATTACTTCAGATCTTTATGCGCGTTATATTATGGATGTACTCACCGCAGAAATGCAGTTTGCGGTAATTTATAAACTCACTAAACATATCAGTATCGAGACCCGTGCAGGGACGACACATAGTAGTGATATTAAATATAATATTGAGTTTGATTAACTGATCATTCGCAATACACACTCAACGTTTGAAACGGGGGTGAATACCCTGCCAAGAACCTAGGCAAACAAGCACATAACAATACTATAACATACTAATATTAATACCTATTCTTGACATAAAAACACACTAACAGTATCCTTTAGCCTCACAAAAATAACAATAATAAGGTTCTTTATATGAATTTAAAATTAAAAAAATCATCACTGCTATTAACGGGCTTGCTATTGGCTTCTGGCTCCGTATCTGCGAATGAAACGATTGATATATGTCCAAATGACTTAACTAAAGTTGCGATACAGTCTGTATTGGAAACCTTATTAAAAGATGCACAAGCAGAAGAGAATGGCGGTTTTGGCTTCCACATGTGGGCAACGATGGTTAACCGTGCAGGTGAAGTCTGTGCTATCGCACATTCAGGCGAACACACGGGCGACCAATGGCCCGGTAGCCGTGCTATTTCTGCACAAAAAGCGAATACTGCGAATGCTTTTAGTTTACCTGGGTTCGCTCTATCTTCTGCTAACCTACATCAAGCCACACAAGATGGTGGTAGTCTTTATGGTTTACAAGAAAGTAACCCTGTTGATACCTCTGTCGCTTATGCAGGTTCATTTGATGATTATGGTACGGCTAGCGACCCTATGATGGGCAAAAAAATTGGCGGTATTAATGTCTTTGGCGGCGGTCTTGCTTTATATAGTTCTGACGGTGAAATAGTCGGTGCTGTAGGGGTCAGTGGTGATTCATCTTGTGCCGATCATAATATTGCTTGGCGTGTACGTCATGCAGGTAACTTTGATTATGTTCCAGCAGGCCCTAGCCCAACAGCTAACGATCAAATTATTTATGCAGGTGAATCTGATGGAGGAGCTGCTGGGTTTGAACACCCTGATTGTGGACATACTGAAAAGGAAGTTGCGGCAGGTCTTCCTGAGACACGCTCTGTTGAAACAGATATGGTCGCTGAATAGTTATTGACCTGCTGATAAAGCCTGAGCGGGGTATTCATCTTAATATAATGCTCTTGAGCGAGACGGTGCATTCGCCCCGTTTCAAACGTTTATCATAAAGCTTAAACGTTACAGACGGGGTGAATACCCCGTCCAGCTGTAGTATTCATTTTATATAATGCTGCTTCATATCACAGCTAATACCAGTCCCAATAATTAATGACTTTAAGGGACTTTATAAGAATAAATCTACCCGCTTAGCATTAAAATAACTTGTAGGATGGGTAGAACGGACGGCATGTCTTTTTAGGCGCGCAGTGAAACCCATCATTTTGTGCATATAAATGATGGGTTTCGCAAAAAGACGCTCTACCCATCCTACGTAAGTCATAACATTTGGGTATGATCATTTTTACGAATTCCCTAACACCGTCAATTAAGTTAAGAAACATATAGGATGTGCTGAGGCACGAAGCGCATCTTTTTTGCCTTTGATGCGCTTCCTATCGTCAGCACATCCTATATAAAAAGTTTAACTTAATGGGATTGGTATAATACCCCGCTTCGCTTATAAAGGGCTGCCCAAAACGCGTTTTGGACTCCATCCTTTTATGCTACACCCTCTATATTAGCCTACTTTTTTATCCTAAAAAGGCTATAATCAAAAGCTTCTATCATTAGGGCTAAAAATTCACTTTCTAGCTCATCCCCTTACTCAATAATGGCTGACTAAAAGAGAAAACTTATGCAACAGACACAAAACCTAGTTTGTGAAGCAGGTCTTGGCTTGCGTCGCTCTTTTATAGAAGAAGCTCTCGCAAGCCCCCTTAATAATGTCAGTTTTTATGAAGTGGCTCCAGAAAATTGGATGACATTGGGTGGAAAAATGGGTAAGCAATTTAGGGCGATGACTGAACGTTATCCCTTTATATGCCATGGGCTTTCTTTATCTATTGGTAGCACCGATCCTTTAGATGAGCAATTCATTCGTCACTTAAAAGACTTTATGCATGAGCATCAAATCAAATTTTATAGTGAGCATCTTAGTTATTGTAGCCATGAAGGGCATCTTTATGACTTAATGCCTATCCCTTTTACTGAGGAAGCCGTCCAGCATGTTGCGCAACGCATTCGGCGCGTACAGGATATACTTGAGCAAAAAATAGCCATCGAAAACGTGTCTTATTACGCGGCTCCAGGACAAGAAATGTCAGAAATTGATTTTTTTAACGCGGTGATTACTGAGGCTGATTGCGATGTACTGTTAGATATTAATAATATCTATGTGAATAGCGTTAATCATGGCTATGATGCTGAGCAATTTCTACGCGCAATCCCTAGCGACCGTATTAGCTATGTCCATATTGCAGGACATTACGTAGAAGCGGAGGATTTTCTAGTCGATACACATGGTGCGGCAGTGGTTGACCCTGTTTGGAAGTTGCTGGGTAAGGCGTATGAGCTATACGGTATATTTCCCACTTTATTAGAAAGAGATTTCAATATTCCCAGTGTTGCTGAACTACAACGCGAGGTTGATATGATTTTATCTATTCAAACAGCATGGCATACACAAAATGAACAACTTTCCGCATAAAGTCGATTTTAAAGCGAAACAGGCTGAATTTTCTGCCTATATTCGTAACCCATCCACGGCGACCTGCCCCAGCGATGTACCTGTACAGCGCATGCAAATGTACCGCGAGCTATTCTTTAATAATGTAGAAAGTTTTTTATCTAATAACTTTCCTGTTTTACGACAATTATTAAATGACAGACAATGGCAGCAACTTGCCCAAGATTTCTTCTCTTATCATTCCAGTAGCAGCCCCTACTTTTCAGAAATTCCTGAAGAGTTTATTCTTTACCTACAAGATGAAAGAGGCATTCAAGAGGGTGATTACCCTTTTATGTTAGAGCTCGCTCATTATGAATGGGTGGAAATGGCGCTTTCAATTTCTCAGGAAAGTCTAGTCCCTGCAAAACAACCACGGTTGCTTGATTTAGAACAAGGTATCAGCTTGTCCCCTTTAGCGTGGCTACTTGCCTATCAGTTTCCCGTGCATAAAATATCGCCTGATTATTTACCTTTAGTAGCACCTGAACAAGCCAGCTTTCTTGTGGTTTATCGAGATAGTGAAGACGAAGTCAAATTTGTCGAACTCGCTCCGATGAGCTTCCAGCTACTACAGGGCATACAAAACCAGCCCGCTATCAGTATTAATCGCTGCTTGGAAGATTCTCTGGGTGTACATACTAACGATGCGCTGAAAAAAGCGGCTCTACAAGCTTTACAGCAGTTTATGGATAAGCAGATTATATTTTAAACGGGTACAAAGCAAACGCTTGAAACGGGATGAATACCCCGTCTCGCTCTAGGTAGGTCATAAGCTGGACGAGGCATTCACCCCGTCCGTAACATTTATGTTTAAGCTATTATGGTGCACAGTAATCTACATTTACCGTCGTCACCACAGGGTTATGATCTGTTGTAATCTTCCGAATAAGCTCTTGAGGTGGAAGGTTAACAGAACTTGCTTCCGCGTTACATTCTGTTGCTAACTTATTGACATTTGCCTGCCTTTTTACAATAAAAAAATCTTGACAAGCTTGAGGCTGGTTAATACCCTCTTCTTGCGCATGATTAGAATTAATGGTCTTATATTTTCTTGCCGTAAAAAATTCAGTGGCCGTTGCATCTAAATTCTCTCTAAAACACACGCTTTCTTGATTTGCTCCACCATCCTTAATATCGGTGATACCTAAGTTGCCACTAAAGCCTCCAGGTCCTACTTCTCTTACTTTTGAATAAGGAGAGCACTGAGTTGCAGTTGCACCAATAACACCTTTTTCATTTTCACAATTCCCCCCCACATAACAAGCATACGGCTGCTCAGAAGAGCTCTTATTAGAATAAAATACACAGTGCATCGCATTTGCATTATGATCAAGTTTAATATGATCAAGAGTATTTTTAGTCCTTACTAGACCTTTTATTGGAATAATAATTCGCCCAAAATAACGGTGTTCAGCCACACACCAATTCGTTAGATTATAAACTTTAAATATCCCTATCGTGATTATGGTGTAATGTTGCGAGTATATTTGAATCAGCTCACCTTCGTTATCACCGTCTTTATCAAAGCGCTTAGTATATAAATAAGAACGGGGAATATTAGGTGTATAAACACCTGTAGTGTATTTATAGCTACCTGGGTAATTAGCTGGAAAAGATAAATCCAAATCAAACTTTTTCATATCTGTACCATCACAAGCGATCACTAATGTGCCTGTCGTCCCATTGCCATCATCGCGATAAATACCGCCATCAAAACTATAAACTTCATCCTTTGCATTCCCAGAGGCAACAACACCCTCAATAGGATCTCCACTTTCATCAAATAAATCAATGATTTCATCTTCAATGGTTTCAGAAGATCTTTGGTTTGGATCGGGAGATTCACTAAAACCACCACTATCACCATAAAGTGCTAAAGTAATAGAACCTGCAGGGTTAGGAAAGGATAGTAGGTTAGTTAATGTGACTTCTTTAGTCGCATCGGTATTATCACTATCCCAATAAACAGTGACTTCAATCTCTTTAGTGCTGCCATCGACACTGTCTGTCACCACCCACTTACGCTTAAAGGTTTCGTTTGTGCCTTCATCTAAGGTTTCATCTTTTTCGGAAGAACCAATCGAATCAAATTCAGTTGACTGCATCAAGTTCCTTAATTCTTCAACCTTTCTTTCAGCTAACACTTGCGCTTGGCTTTTCGCTTTATTATCCGCACTTCCTTTTAAAAAAGTTCCCTGCATGGAAGCAATTGCTAATAAGCCAACAGCAATAATTACTGTAGAAACGAGCACTTCAACCAGCCCTATACCCTTTGCTTTTTGTTTAAATAGAATTGACTTCATCACTTTCACCTTTTTATATTTTTTCCTGATTACCCACAACCCTCAGCCATAACATAAGAAACTAATAAAAATTAGTTACTTATCGAACCCGTCATTCCCGAAGTCTTTTATCGGGAATCTATGCTTAAGCAACTAGATTCCTGCTAAAAGCATGCAGGAATGACGAATTATAGCTGAGGGTTATGGGTATAATCAGGTGTTTTTTTACCAGTCACGCCATGAGCCGCTAGTCACCGCTCCTGCACCAATTAGTGGCGCACTGGTTCCATCCTCACCAAACTCTTGGGTATAAACTAGCGTCAGTGACCCTGCTCCTGATGCAACACCTTCAATAATTAATGTCCCTGCAATAAGCGGGCTACCAGTCACTTTTAAATCCCCCATCACATATAATACGCCAAAAATAGTCGCCCCTGATAAGGAAAAATCACCACTTACAATCACTAATGCCGATTTCCCCATAATACGCTTACCTGTATTTGGGTCAATAACACTAGGCGCTCCAATTACGGCCCCCGAACTTAATGAAGCATCCCCTTCAATCCAAATAACCCCCGTTTTACCATCCAAATCACTACTAGACGCGCCACCTGTAAATTTCTGACCAACTGCTGCTGCAGTTTCAGACATCCCTTTTTTACTTTCCAAAAGAAATAATCCATAAAAAGTACAGTCCATATTACCATCACTATCAACATCGATTCTATCGCAGCCATCTCCGTCATTACCCGCCGCAATATCCAATGCAGTCGCTTTTATCGCTGTAGAAAGTCGAGTATCGTTCATATAGATATCACCACCTCCACCTAAACCAACATTAGAGGCTTTCTGTACATCAGGAATTTTAGGAACTGTAATAAAGGAATTGAGTTCTTCTTTGGTATAATCAGTTAACTTAGTGCCCGATGGGCGTAAATAAGTTTCCATTGCCGAACCACTAATCCCTGCGGTCCCTGCACTCCAAATATTCATATCTCGGTAGCGATTAATAATTTGTGCCGAGCCTGTTAAGCCTACATTAGATCCTGATACCAAGCTCTGTTTAGGACCACTTCCTTTTAAGAGTCGTTTAGCGGCAACGCATTGCGAGATCGTTCTACGCGCGACACCATCCAAACTGAGACCGACTGTTGTAATCAAACCATTCTGCATATCTTCTCGCCCATCTTGAATACAACGAGAACTTTCATTATCAAATGAGATTGCACGGGTATCATCCGCTAAATGTGGGTAGTAAGCTAAAATATCATCCTTTCCATCGCCGTCTCCGAAACCAAAGCCTACATCACCTAGTGAATCCATATCTTCTCCGTCCACATCAACGATTTTATCGCCTAAGGTTTCTTCCTCATCACTGGCATCTAAATAACCATCGCCATCATGGTCAAACCCACCATTATTAAAATACATCACTGCGAAAGTCATTGCCGCATCTGCCGCTGCAAACGCTTGCCGTGAGCGGTAATTATTAGCTGTAATCTTGGTTTCTTGCACCACACTTTTAGCACTGATCATCGCAATAAGTGTAATGGCAATAATCAGCCCAAGAGAAATTAACAGTGTTGCGGCACCTTTCTGCCGACTGAAAATATGTTTAGGGTAAATTTTAGTCATTTTGCTTACTCCCTTCTCATTTAAGGCTGGGTAAATATTCGATTATTTCGTACTTTGACCGCCATCACTAATGACTTAACACTCTCATCATCCCCTTTAGCCTCTCCTTCCAACTCTATATCAACTAAAAGTGTTTCAATGATATTGCCTGCGTCCAAATCTCCTTCAGAGATTGCCTGCGCACACGAAGTATCTCCATCCTCTCCTGCATAAACCTCATTAGTATCTTTGTTAAAACATTTAGACCTTTCAATACTAAAACTTAATTCTGAAATTGCTACATTCCCCGTATCAATGATATTTCTCCAAGTGCCTTCATCGCAGCCATCTTCATCGGCATCTAACGCATTCTTATCTGTAGTACTAGCAACTGAAAGGCGCATATCGATACCTCCATTATTTAATCTAAAGCCATACAACTCATCCCTAGATAAAACCACAAGCGCATTACCATCATAATCTTTACCTAGGTTTTTGGGATCTTCATCGACACCATTACCATCTGCATCATAAGCATATAAAATGCAGGAGTCGTCCTCTTCGCCGTCTTTATGCCCAATTTGAATACGACTAATCTTATTTTGTACGAAAGGGTTCTCTCTTGCATCAGAACCTGCGATAGCACCGCCCCAAGAACCTGCTCTACGCAACTCACTAGACATCACTTGCATAATGGAGTCTAAATCATGGTTTAATTGCACCGAGTTAAGAGTGTCACTGCTCGCACGAATAGTCGATATATACATAGACACGACACCTCCAATCACCATCATACTGAGTACTAAAGCAAGCATGAGCTCAATTAGACTGAACCCTCTGCTGTGTCTCTCGCTTTGTTGCCTTCTAGCAATCATCATACCCACCTAGTTTTTTTGTTTGATCGGGTGAACAAATTCTAATACGCCCACTAGTACTTACGACAACTCGTGCAGCATAGTTAGCGCTACTTAAGGTAGCCCCCATCGCAACGGCAGTACCGCGTCTAAAGTCAAAGGTTGTATCATCTGCAGCATCCAATTTAATACCTTGAAATAACTGCCCATTAACGACTTTTAAACCACAGCTATCTGCTTTACCACAATCACACTGAGTATTGTCATCGTTAATACCATAACACCAACTGTCTCTGCTCTTAGTTAAATCAATCCTTAAGTTCATATTCTGTTTCATGGTTTCGGATCTAGCGAACATTAAATCAGATTTTAAAGTTTCTACTGCAATTTTTAGCTTATTACCTTCAATGAGCTGATTAAAGGAAGGAACAGCTAAAGAAGCGACTAGAGAAAGTATAGCGATACTAAGCAGTAATTCAAGTAATGTAAATCCAGTTTCTGTTTTAGTGTTCATGGTCTTATCCTTGCAAACATTGTGACTTATTTCATTTGAGTTAAACAATACCCTGCTTAAGGCTTCTATTTCTGTTAATTATTCGACACTTTGAAAAGTGCAACATTTTTGTAAGACGTATTCTGCTATGCTCTTCTCACAGTTTCTTTTTTATCAGAGGTTTTATTATGAAAAAGCTATCAAAAAACAAAGGTTTTACGATGATTGAGTTGATGATTGCCTTAGTCATTATCGGGATTATCGCGAGTATTGCCTTCCCTAATTATACTCAATACGTAACACAAGCAAAACGAGGAGATGCTAAAACCGCCTTATTAAATGCACTCTTAAAGCAGGAGAAATATAGAGCAAATCATACCAGTTATGGTAGCCTATCAGATGCTGATATTGCCAGTAATTCCCCCAACTCTTATTATAAAATAGCGATTAATGGTACGCCTAGTAGTACTTCATTCACTGTGACAGCAACACCAGCAACGACTGATAGTGACTGTGCTATATTTGTGATCAATCAAAGTGGAAAGGTGCTGTCAGGAACTTATGATAGTAAAACAGCTGCGGGAGTGAACTGCTGGAATAGATAAGACTCAAGTATACCCCAAACTGAAACTAAGTAAGCTATTCATTGTTGGGGTTGAGCTTGCAAACTCACACCAAGCTGCGAAACTAGGGAAAAACGCCCAGAATGCATTTTGGACTCCAACGCTTAAGAGCTTCCTATCTCTAGTTTTATGCATCACGCGCTTATAAAACTTTCCGTCACCTTGTAGGCATCCGCGGGGGGCGTGCAAAAGAAAAATCTTCACGATCTACCGTTAAATTAGGGCTGTAATCAGGATCAACCTGTAAACTCTCCCCCCAACGTTGCTGCATATACGCTATTTCACCATTAAAACGTGCTTGTTTCTCTGGGGTATCTTCATAGCCTCGGCTAGCAGATTCATAATGATATAGCTCCGCATAAGGGGTCCATACATTACGAAAACCGTGCTCTTGAATGCGTAAACATAAATCTACATCATTAAAAGCAATCGATAAATTATGCTCATCCAAGCCCCCTACCGCGGTAAAAACTTCTTTTCGTACCAATAGGCAAGCCGCTGTCACCGCAGATAAATTTTGTACTACAAGTAATCGTCCTCTATATCCCGCACTGTCACGTAGCGCATGCTTATGTGAGTGTCCTGCTACACCGCCTAAACCGACAATGACTCCTGCATGTTGAATGCTATTATCGGGATAATATAATTTAGCGCCTACTGCGCCCACTTCCTTATGTAAGACATGACTCAGCATTTCAGTCAGCCAATCTTCGCTAATCACTTCTAAATCATTATTTAATAAGGCAATCACTTCACCTTTTGCTTGTGCGACGGCTTTATTATTCAATGCTGAATAATTAAACGGGCTATCATCGCAAAGAATAGTGACCCTAGGGTCTTGCTGTAAGTGACTTAAATATCTTAGGCTAAGCACTTCATCACTACCATTATCAACAATAATTAACTCATAGTTTGTATAAGTCGTTTTGGCAAAAATACTACTGACACAACGTGATAATAAATCATAGCCATTACGTGTTGGAATAATAATACTGACTAAAGGTGGTTTTTCTGGTAGTTGATAACGCACGCGTAAAGTATTAGCTAACTGTGAATGTAATCTAACATCAGCCGCGCGTTGCTGTGTTTCTAATGCACGTTCGACCGCTTGCTTATAAAAGTTGGCATTAGCCGTATCATCATTAAGTTCAGCACAATAATGATATAAAACACGTGGAATATGCACAATATCTGTTGCATTTAACTCAGCACTATAACGCAATGCCATATCATACATTTGCGCAGTTTTAAGCACGCTATCATAGCCTCCTAAAGCATTAATTTTCTGCGTTTTATAAACAGCTAAATGGCCAACATAGTCATG
>WTCM01000239.1 GCA_013138595.1 Methyloprofundus sp.
TAAAGCAGTGGCAATTTAAAATTACCATGACCTTTATCGCTAATCGCATAGCCTTGCCAAAGCTCAGCTAAGGTGTTCCATTCGGCAGGCCAATGAACGGTATTAATTGCAACTATTGTGAGTATGATCAGCGATAAGGAAAAGAAACGTGTCGCTAAACCTAGCAGTAAAGCAATGGCACCGATAATTTCGATCCAAGTTCCCATTGCCCAAAGCATGTCGTTGGATAACAGACTAAAGGGAAGAGGGAAGGTGATATGGCTAAACCAGTTTTCGCCAGCATATTTCATCATACCTGCTTCCCAAAACTCATAAGCTAAAATCAAGCGTAATAAGAAAGCTGGAAATGGAGCTGCATAGTTGTCAATAACGGCTATCATTTTGTCATAGGTAGCGAGGAATGATGAATATTTTAGATTTTGGAAAATACACTGCTTACAGTTTGATTTTATACTGGGCGTTGGTGGTTCGAGGTCATTGTTCATGCTGAGCTCCAATAATAATATGTTGTGTTTTTAGTTGCTGCAAAATATCAATGCCGAAAGGTAAAATGGTTTCATGGTCGCCATAATGTAGTTCAGCCGCTACCTCAAGTAATGCCTGTTCACTGGTACTCAATCCTTCTTGCATTAATTCAATTAACCGTGCTGTGACGGCATTAAGTTCAATAAAGTAAATTTTAAAATCAGCATCTCTGATACCCGCTAAAATGACTGCTTCCTGATTGTAGGGAGTAGGGCGGTTTTTCCAGTTTTTCCAGTATTTGTTTGTAGGGCTTATTGATTGCACTGGAAAACGATAATGTAATAAATGCAAAATGGGATTGAGCGCGGGCGTAATTGTTAATAAGTCATCGTTAATGGGAAATACAGGATTAGTATTAAGTGGCTTTTCAGTTTCTAGGACTAATTCCATCCATTCATAATGCGCTAGCTCAGCCATGAAATCTGGTAACTCTATTTGAGGATTTTCATTCATCAGGTAATCGATAAATTCATCGGGTATTTCACGGTACAAAGGTGATTGACATTGGTGAACCTTGATAAATTCCCGTACCAAATCCTGCCAGATCGTAGCCCCTAATAATTCACGAGTAATGGGAAAACAAGTATGTAGACTAGCGTCTATTTTGCTATACAAGAGTTTTGCATAGATGTTAATTCTCGTTGGTAATGATGCTGGTAAACTGTCATCATTCTGTGGATGACGCAAATAATCAACAAACTGATGCTGATAATCTAAGAATGAAGGGAGACAGCCCTTATCTAGTTGAGTGTTTGTGAGTGATTGCATAAGATCCCCCTAAGCGAGTTTTTTTAGTGTTTGTTGCAATGATTGTTTTTGAATCAAGGAAATCTGTTCAACCTCACTCACCAGATCGGCTAAAGGGGGAATATTGCAATCCCTTTCTAGCAGCGTCGGGAAGACTCCAAATTGTTCATAAGCAATTTCCAGTAAGTGCCAAACAGGGTCAATAACAGCCTGCCCATGGCTGTCGATAATTAAATCAGAGCCATCATGGTCATGACCAGCAACATGACCATACACAATCCGTTCTCCAGGTAAGCCTAATAGAAATTGTTCTGGGTCATAGCCATGATTCACACTGTTGACGTAGATATTATTAACATCCAAATGTAACCAGCAATCAGCTTCTTCAATGACGGCACGGATAAAGCTTAACTCATCCATATCAGAAATAGGCGATGCCGCATAATAGGAGGCATTTTCTATCGCTATCGGTTGTTCCAAAATGTCCTGTGTACGCCGAATACGAGCTGCAACATAATGTACAGCTTCTTCGGTAAAAGGAATCGGCAAAAGCTCATATAAATGTCCTTGATTAGCACAATAACTTAAATGTTCCGTATAGAGCCGGATTTTATGTTCTGCCAAAAAAAGCTTAATACGATGCAAAAATGCTTCGTCTAAAGGATCAGGCCCACCAATGGAAAGTGATAATCCGTGAGCGACAAAGGGGTAACGCTCGGTAAACCAGCGAAAATCCTGAGCTCTTTTTCCACCCAAATCCAAATAATTTTCTGGGGAAATTTCAAAAAAATCAATAGAGCTAGGAACAGCTGTCATCAGCGGAAGCATATGCTCCCGCCGAAGACCCAGCCCAGCTCCGCCTAAACATAGACTATTCATGACGGGAACCTCTTTTTATTGAGTGGTATCAGATTTATCCATCGTTCCGTTACAGCCCCCTTCTCGCATCTTATCGCCACACTTGCCTTCTTTAGCTTTTTCCATGGCAGCATTACAGCCCCCTTCTTTCATTTTGTCGCCGCATTTTCCTTCTTGCGCTTTTTCCATTTTTCCGTTACAACCGCCTTCTTTCATTTTCATATCGCCACACTTACCTTCACCGCATTTACCATCAACACCCTTTCCCATCTCGACTAAATGTGTTGCAGTCGTCGTACTCTGTAAGGAAAAAGGATTTTCTCCTGCTTGAGCTAAAGGTGTTGCTAACAAAGAGGCTGCGAATGCACCGCCTAAAGAAGTCATTAATTTGTTTTTGTTCATAAGGGTAATCTCCAGAAATAGTGTCATAATTGTTTAGTTTTAACAGCAGTGTTTGGTCGTTAATACTTTGTGATGTTTACAAAAAATAATAAAATAATTGCATAAGGAATACCTCATTGAAGTAATAAAAAAATGAATTTAAAAATTCACTTATTAGTCACCTTGTTAAGTCATTCCTTACAAAAATAACAAATGGATATGAATTTTTAAAAACCTATTGATTGCCGAGAGTAAGGTTTTAGTTAAAGCCACGACTCATCATTACAATTTATTAAATTTAACAGTCAGGTATTTTATGAAAAATTCAGCTTTAAAAGTGATTGCGGGGTTATTGTTAGCAAACAACGTTGCGGCAGTAGAACCAAATTGGAAAGATTATGCAAGCGTATTGACTGCTGTGCAACAAGGAGAGAAGCATGGTACGTCATTAGCCTTGGTTGATTATGCCGCTTTAAAGGAAAGTGGATTGCTAGAAAAAGTCTATCAGCAGATTTCTGCATTTCCTGTCGAGTCACTTAGCGGTAGAGATGAAAAGTTAGCGTTTTATATCAATACTTACAATATTTTAGCGTTAAAGACCGTGGTTGATCACTGGCCTTTAGAAAGCATTAAAGATGTGGGTCATATTTTCAGCCCCGTCTGGAGAAAAGACGCGGGAATGATTGGCGGAAAAAGTGTTTCTTTAGATGATATAGAGAACAAAGTCATTCGCCCCATGGGTGAGCCACGTATTCATTTAGCGATCGTGTGTGCATCAGTGAGTTGCCCAGATTTAAGAAATGAACCTTATACGGCTACGAAGCTTAATAAACAGCTTGATGAGCAAGCGAATGCCTTTTTACGTAACAATAAAAAAGGTTTGTATATCACTAAGGATGAAATCGTGGTCTCTAAGATATTTAAATGGTTTAAGCAGGACTTCGACAAAGTAGGGGGTGTAGAATCGTTTATTCGCGCTTATCGTGTTGATTTACCTATATCGTACGCCATTGGTGCGGATATTGATTATGACTGGTCGATTAATGCTGTTAGCAAATAAACTCATTTATTTAGAGAAAAAATATGTTAAATATTCTGGTAGTCTGTACAGGAAACTCATGCCGTAGTGTATTGGGTGAAGCCTTATTAAATCATTTAGGTCAAGGGGGTATTACCGCCTTTTCCGCTGGAAGTCATCCCATAGGTCAAGTGAATTCAGATGCTTTAGCCACTTTACAGCGCCACGGTTTAGCAACAGAAGGGTATCAAAGCCAGTCTTGGCATGAGTTTAGTGAGCAAGCTATCGATATTGTCATTACCGTTTGTGATAATGCAGGAGGCGAAGTGTGTCCTAGTTATTTAAACTCTGCTGCGCGTGGGCACTGGGGCTTGAATGACCCAAGCCATGTTGATGGGACAGCAAGTGAATTGATTACTGCATTTGAAGAGACTTATCGAGCTTTAGAGCGACGCATTCAGAAAATGTTAGCACTGCCAATGGAGTCCATGCCAGAGAACCAATTAAGCAAAGAATTAAATAAGCTAGGGGCTTGCGCCTATTAACAAGGTGGGCTGATAGCATTGACAATGCTTGGTCAATAAAATGACAGCGAAACGTGTAGAGCGTACAAACATATTTTGAGTGTGATCTTAAGTATTGAAGAAGAATAAAAAATGTAAGGTTTTAAGTAACCCCTCGACTTATCGTTAAGTTATTCAGTAACAAGTTCGGTGGTGAAGATTCGTTTATTCACAGCTATCGGCGATAATTAATAGGAAACACAACATGACTTCTACACGTATTATTTTATTATTCTTGATTGCCAGTTTTATTGCGGCTTTCTTCTATTTTGGTTTAGGTGATTACTTAACATTAGAGGCACTTAAAAGCCAACAAGCGGGTATAGAAAATTATCGTGCTACGCATCCCATTTTATTGGTGGTGTTTTATACCTTGCTTTATATTGCTATGACAGGTTTATCCTTACCAGGCGCAAGTATTTTGACTTTAGCAGGAGGAGCCATTTTTGGCGTTTTTTGGGGGACGGTTATTGTTTCTTTTGCCTCAACGATTGGCGCAACCTTAGCTTTTTTAGCGGCACGGTTTTTATTCAGGGAGAGTGTCGAAGCTAAATTTTCAGATAGACTTCAAGCGATTAATGACGGGGTTAAGCAAGAGGGTGGTTTTTACTTATTTAGTTTGCGTTTAGTGCCCATTTTTCCTTTTTTTATGATTAATTTATTAATGGGCTTAACCACGATAAAAATCAGTACGTTTTATTGGGTGAGCCAAGTAGGTATGTTGATAGGTACAGTGGTCTATGTGAATGCAGGGACACAGTTAGCACGTTTAGATTCATTAGCGGGTATTTTATCACCTGCTTTATTAGCTTCTTTAGTTTTGCTTGGTATTTTACCGATTATCACAAAAAAAATAATGAACAATATTAAAGAGCGAGAATTCAATAATTCCCGAGTCTGACTTGACTATTGACTCCGCAGACGCACTAGAAAAATAGTTACGTAGCCCTGCTATGCGCCTATTTTCCTAGCACGCCTGTGAAGTCAAAATCCTGCGTCATACTTTCGGGTATGATTAAATCCTCACTCTTAAAGGAGTAAAAAACATGTCTAAAAAATGGAAAAAACCTAAAAAATTTGATACCAACATTGTCGTCATTGGCGGCGGTGCAGCGGGTTTAGTGACCGCTTATATTGCAGCGGCGGTAAAAGCCAAAGTCACTTTAATTGAAAAACATAAAATGGGCGGTGACTGTTTAAATACAGGTTGTGTGCCTTCTAAGGCATTGATTAAGTCCAGTCGTATATTATCTTTGCTTAAACGTTCGCAAGAATTTGGGATCCATAAAATAACCGCTGAATTTGAGTTTAGTGAGATCATGCAGCGTATACAAGGGGTTATAGATACGGTAGCCCCGCATGATTCCGTTGAGCGTTATACAGATTTAGGCGTTAATGTATTGGAAGGGGAAGCAAAAATTATTTCGCCTTGGCAAGTAGAGGTAAAAACAGCCACAGGTATACAATTGATCAGCACACGTTCTATTGTTATTGCTGCAGGTGCGCGCCCTTTTGTGCCACCGATTCCTGGCTTGGAACAAATTGATTATTTAACCTCAGATACTATTTGGAATTTACGTGACCAACCCAAACGCTTAGTGGTATTAGGCGGCGGCCCTATAGGCTGTGAAATGACACAGTCCTTTGCACGACTTGGTGTGCAAGTGACTCAAGTAGAAATGGCTGAGCGTTTATTAATGCGTGAAGATAAGGAAGTATCAGCAGCGATTGCGAGCAAATTTAAAAGTGAAGGCATTGCTGTTAAATTAGAGCATACCGCAAAAGAATTTATCATTGAAAATGGCGAGAAAATTTTGCTAGCCGAACATAAGGGTAAGCAAGTACGCATCCCCTTTGATCAAGTTTTATTGGCCATCGGTCGTGTTGCCAATACCACAGGCTATGGCTTGGAAGAATTAGGTGTCACATTATCCGAACGGCGTACTGTGCAAATCAATGATTTCCAAGAAACTAATTTTACTAATATTTATGCCTGCGGCGATGTTTCAGGCCCGTTTCAGTTTACCCATACGGCCGCGCACCAAGCGTGGTATGTTGCTGTAAATGCCTTGTTTGGTGGTTTCAAACGTTTTCGTACTGATTATTCAGTGATTCCTTGGGCGACCTTTACTGATCCAGAAGTCGCGCGTGTAGGGCTTAATGAACAAGAGGCAATACAACAAGATATTGCTTATGAAGTCAGCCGTTATGATATAGATGACTTGGATCGTGCGATTGCTGACGGTGAAGCACATGGCTTTGTTAAAGTATTAACCGTGCCCAATAAAGATAAAATATTGGGTGTAACGATAGTGGGTGAACATGCGGGGGATCTAATTGCAGAGTTTGTTTTAGCCATGAAGCATGACTTAGGGCTAAACAAAGTGTTAGGCACGATTCATATTTACCCGACTATGGCAGAAGCGAACAAGTATGTCGCTGGGGTGTGGAAAAAGAACCATCAACCAAAAGCATTATTAAAATGGGTGGAGAAATTTCATACTTGGATGCGCGGATAAAGCACCGCTTGAGTTTGTAAGGGTGTATTCCATA
>WTCM01000023.1 GCA_013138595.1 Methyloprofundus sp.
CAGCTTAGTTGAATAATCGATCATTTTTATTTTCTATAATCATCTGGATTGATTTGGTATTTTTTTAGCTTGTTATAAACGGCTCTAGTTGAAATTTCCATACAGTTGGCAACTTGTTTAATATCGCCTTGATACTGTTGTAAAGAAACCTGTAAAAATTGCTGCTCAACCTTTGTAATCGCTTGCTCTCTTTTTTGTTTCCAATTGATCGCCGTGCTATTAGGCTCTCCTATATCCAGTTTTAACTCGGTTATTTCGCTTCCTGTGGTAAATAATAAACTACGCTCCAGCGTATTTTCTAACTCCCTGACATTACCTGGCCAGTGATAGCCTCTAATCTTTTGCATGACCGCCGCACTAACAGTCGCGACTGATTTATTATGCTTTTTACTCATACCTTGTAAAATTAAATCGATCAGGGCGGGTAGGTCTTCTGGTCTTTCATCGAGGGAGGGTATTTCCAATTGCACCACATTAATGCGATAGTACAAATCCTTACGAAAAAGCCCTAGAGCCATTTTTTCTTGAAGATTGGCGTTAGTTGCAGAAATAAGTCGCACATTAACCTGTAATACTTGCTTAGCGCCTACTCGCTCTAGCTCACCTTCCTGTATAACTCTGAGTAAACGTGTTTGTGCGGCAGCGGATAGAGAATCTACTTCATCCAAAAAAAGAGTGCCGCCTTCAGCCCGTTCAAACACGCCTTTATGAACTTCTATCGCGCCAGTAAATGCGCCTTTTTCATGACCAAACAAAGCGCTTTCCAATAAGCTTTCTGCGATTGCCCCACAATTAATCGGCACAAAGGGTTTATTGCCGCGATCACTCATTGCATGTATAGCACGTGCGGCTAATTCCTTACCCACTCCCGTTTGCCCCTGTATCAATAGTGTCGCTGTGGTAGGGGCAATGATTTCTATGGATTGCAGTACTTTTTTCATGCCTGCTGAATTTGCAATAATGACTGGGGGTTGATGCTTTCTCACTAGGTTTTTACTTTGTTTGCGCCAAATTTTTAACATACTATCTTCTATTTTAGAATGTAGCGCATCAAAATTTTGTGCTTGTTTGTCTGTGTGCTTATTAGCTGAATACTCAACACCTGGTTTATCTTTTGCAAGCTCAGGGTTAAGGTGAATATAAACTTCACAACAACCATCATGTTGAGCAATGCTTTTCGCTATTTCTACTTTTGCATAGCCAAAATTGCGTGCCGCGATACCCCCAAAGACGCTGGATGTCATGCCACATAATTCGGGGAAATTAACCACTTCTTCGCCGAAAGGACAGCGAGTGTTACACACACAGAGACTGTCTTGATTACTGGAGGATAATGAAAAGTGACCACCAATATTATTTTTAAGCCCTAAAATCAATTCGATATAGCTTTCAATATTTAAGGTGCTTTTTTTGTTAGCATTCTCGCTGCGATACACCTCCTCAAAAAAACAACCCGCTGTTTGTGCAATATTTTCAATCAGTTGCTGAGACTGCTCTGACCCTAATTGCTCACTTGCATGCATCAATTCAATAATAAACGTCTGTAAAAAAGCAATGGGAGTTAAGTCATCGAGAGAACGATTAGGCATGAGATATTCCTGAAGTTTGTTTTCAACGATTGAAGCATAACTTCACAGTGTAAGCAAATAAAAAATATAAGCCCTTGTTTTATATGACCCAGTGACATGGTATGAAATATGCTTTTATGTTAAGCAAGGTCAAAATAAATAATGCAAAAACCTGTTTTACATGACCTTCAAATATAAAAATAATAATACGAATAATAAAAAACGAGGTTCCAATATGAACACTGAGAAACCCACTTTAGATCCACACCCCCTAAGTGAATATGTTGCTTGGGCTGGTCATCGTAATCGTGAACCGATCCTGAGTGTCTTAAAAGAAAAATTACCCAAAGATCCCGCACAAGTATTAGAGATGGCTAGCGGTAGTGGTATGCACATCAACTACTTTGCACCGCACTTTGAGCATTTGCATTTTTACCCTTCAGATAGGGATATAGACGTTTTCGACAATATTAAAAATCTGAGCAGTGCTCAGGGTAATGACAATATAGCGGACCCTATTCATCTTGATTTAACGAAACCAGAGACTTGGGTTAATGAACAAATGAAAGGCTCTTTTGCGTCTATTTTTTGCATTAATATTTTTCAGGTTGCGCCTATTTCAATTGCCGATGGGATGATGGAATGTGCAGAACACTTACTCAGTGATGGTGGGTTTCTATTAATTTATGGTCCTTTTCAGGTTGAAGGCAAATTTTCAACAGAATCAAATCAGGAATTCCACAATACTTTAAGCTCTGCTGGCGTTCCTGAGTGGGGCTTAAAAGATGTTGCTGATTTAAAAATAGCGGCAACAAAGCATGGCTTGGAATTAAAAGAACAAATAAATATGCCAGCCAATAACTTTT
Organism: Methyloprofundus sp.; assembly: GCA_013138595.1. GTDB lineage: Bacteria > Pseudomonadota > Gammaproteobacteria > Methylococcales > Methylomonadaceae > Methyloprofundus. The sequence continues at coordinate 2,435 of WTCM01000023.1, forward strand.
CTCTTATCTTTGGAAAAATTTAATCATGTCAAAAATACTTAATGAAGTTTTACTCGCCAATCGTGACTATAGAAACAACTTTGATAAGGCTGATTTAGCGATGCCGCCAGCACGTCAATTTGCCATTCTTACCTGTATGGATGCCAGACTAGACCCCGCCAAATATGCGGGGCTTGCGGAGGGTGATGCACATGTCATTCGTAATGCCGGTGGTCGTGCCAGCGATGATGCGATACGCTCTCTAGTGATTTCCTACAAGCTCTTAGGAACCCGTGAATGGTTTGTGATTCATCACACCGATTGCGGCATGGAAACCTTTACTAATGACATTATGAGTGAGCTACTTGATAGTAGTTTAAAAACTGCATCAGTGGATGCCGAGGGTTGGCATGACTGCTGTGACGGACCAAGCTCAGCAGAAGGAAAATATATTAATTGGCTTACCATTAAAGATCAAGCAATCAGTGTGACCGAAGATGTGATCAGAATTAAATCACACCCTTTGGTGCCAGCAGATATTCCCGTTTATGGTTATATTTATGATGTTAAAACGGGCAATTTAATTGAAGTGCCTACGGCAACTGAAGTTGGCAAGGCAAAATAATGCCCCAGCGAAACTCAGCAGTGATTATGGGTGTTGGACCAGAGCGTGGCTTAGGTGCGACACTGGCAAAACACTTTGCTGCAAAAGGCTTGCATGTTTATATTGCTGGGCGTAGTGAAGAAAAATTGCAACAAGTGTGTAAGCGCATTGTAAGCCATGGCGGTCAGGCAACTGCCGTGGTCGCTGATGCGACTAAAGAGTACGATATTGATCATTTGTTTGATATTATTCACTTTGATGGTGCTATATTACAACTTGCTGTCTACAATGTAGACAGCAATATCCCGGCACCTATTCTGGAAACAACACCCGAAACGTTTACTCACTTATGGCAACAAAATTGCCTAGGGGCTTTTTTATTCGCTAAAGAAGTGAGTGAATATATGCAAGTAAATAATAAGGGAACGCTGATTTTTACAGGAGCCACCGCTTCTCTACGAGCAAAACCGCCGTTTACAGCATTTGCATCAGCAAAATCTGCTCTAAGGTCATTAGCGCAAGGGCTGGCGAGAGAATTTTCTCCCGCAGGTATTCATGTGGTACATGCCGTGATTGATGGTGTGATTAATGGTGATCGTGCTGAGCAACAGTTTCCAGAGTATTATCAATCTAAAGGTGAGGATGGCATGCTAAAACTGGAGGCAATTGCGGATACTTATTGGTCTTTGCATTGTCAGCACCCGAGTGTATGGACACATGAATTAGACCTTAGACCTTTTAAAGAACCTTTTTAGGAGAAAATAATGACTGAAAAATCTGCTTGGCAATTACAAGGAAGTTATTTTGAAACTTGTAACTGCGAAACAGCTTGCCCTTGCATTTGGTTGCAAGATCCTTCAGAAGGTGACTGTAAATTATTGGTCGCTTGGCATATAGAAAATGGGCATTTTGCAGACCAAGTGCTAGATAATCTTAATGTTGCATTGGCTTGTTATGCGCCGAGTAATATGAAGGAAGGCAACTGGCAAGCCGCTTTATATATAGATGAACGTGCGGATGATGCGCAAGTTGATGCTATTACCCAAATTTTTAGTGGTCAACAAGGAGGACATTTAGCCATTTTGATGAGCTTTGTTAGCGAAGTTTTAGGGATTAAAAAAGTTAAAATTGATTATCAAGAAGAGGGCAAAAAACGCAGCATGTCTATTCCTGGTATTGCCCAAGTAGAAATAGAGAGTATTCAAGGTATTACGGGAGGCGAATCCATAATTAGTAACCCACCTTTATGCGTTGTGAGCAGTCACCCATCAACGGTTGCTAAATCCAATCACTATCAGTATCAAGATTTTGATAAAGACTGGCAGTTCAGTGAGCGTAACGGCTATTACTCGCCTTTTACTTATCAAGCTTAAATGACCTCTGTGCCACAAATCCTTAGATTACTTATTTTAATCACCCTCTCTGCATGGGCTTTTCTTATTTATCAATATTGGCAAATGAATACCTTGCCTATGTCGGAAATGTGGATGCCTCCCCGTTTGGACTGGCAATGGCAACTCACTGATTTTACAGTCGTCTATACTATGTGGGGCGTTATGATGGCTGCTATGATGTTACCTTCTGCCCTGCCAATGATTAAAGCTTTTAATAAAAGCTGTCAGCAGCGTTATGGCAATGATAGCTCTTTTAGCGCACTTTTTAGTCTGGCTTATTTGCTCGTTTGGCTAGTATTTAGTGTGCTTTTAACTCTATTGCAATGGCAATTACATAGCTTGGGCTTGCTGTCTGCAATGATGGAAAGCAGCAATGCATTTTTTTCCGCAGGAGTGCTGATTACTGCAGGCATCTATCAGTTCACAGCATTAAAAAATGCCTGTTTACAGCATTGTCGCTCACCTTTTAGTTTTTTACTCAATTCTTGGCAGCAAGGTAGGCAAGGTGCTTTTAATATGGGGATCATTCATGGCAGTACTTGTCTAGGCTGTTGCTGGGCACAAATGCTAATCATGTTTGCTGTCGGTGTTATGAATATAACTGCGATGGTGCTGATTACTTTATTTATTCTGATAGAAAAGAGCCGGCATGCTAATGAGCAACTTTTCAGTAAAGTCACGGGGATCATTTTATGTGTATGGGGAGGCTTTATTTTCCTACTTGGGCTTTAGTGTAATGCTTAAGTGAATCAAGAAGAATTAGGGTCAGAGTAAGGTTAAAAATCAACATTAAACCTTACCCCAGCCTCCGATGCAAAACCAAAGACCTGATCCTAGATTTTCCTAGATTTCTTGACCCTAGATTTCGCTGGATTTGCCTTGTTATGTTTTTTTACTCATACTATTGTGTAATTTTTAAACCATTATACACACAAAATTTATGAGAACAAATATTGTAATTGATGATAATTTAATGATGCATGCCCTTAAAGCAACAGGACTGAAAACAAAAAAAGATGTTGTAGAGCAAGGTCTTAAATTAATAATACTTCGACAACAACAGCAAGCAATACGAAGCTTACGCGGAAAAATAAAATGGAAAGGAAACCTTGATGAAATGAGAGCTAACAATGATATTAGTTGATACCAGCATTTGGATTGACTATTTGAACGGCAAAGAAAGTTCACAGACAAATATTCTGGATAAAGCTTTAATTGATGGGGTAGTTTCGATAGGTGACTTAATTCTTTTGGAAATTCTACAAGGTATAAAAACCGAACGAGAGTACAACAAAACTAGAATAGCCCTTGCGCTCTTAGAACAATATGAAATGTTTGGACATAACATGGTTGAAAAATGTGCAGAAAACTTTCGATTTCTTCGTAAAAAGGGAATTACTATCAGAAAAACAAATGATGTGATAATTGCTACGTTCTGCATTGAAAATAATTTACCTCTTCTTTTTAGCGATCGTGATTTCATACCATTTGTTGATCACCTTGGGCTAATACCAACCAGTTTGAAATAAGGTACTAGGTGAGCTTTCGTTTTGTCTGGACGAACTCTCTGATTGATTTTTATATTTCAATTGATACTGTGCTATGAACCCCACTACCCATACGAGAATTGGCTAAACTTAAATAACTGGTTCCATCATTAAAAGCATACATAATTGAGTGCTTTCTCAATACATCCTTTAACTTCTCTAACTCTCTAGGGTCTTTGGGTTCTACTACCCAAATTCCAGAAGTTGTATAGGCTGGATTTGTTCTATTAATAGAACAGCAATATTCAAAATCCGATAATGCTTCTAATAATGGCTTTAGTCCTCCAACAAGAATGGAGTATCTTGCTAGTTTTACCTCCATAGAAATAACCATTACCATTCTTGAATAATCAATATTTTCTGGATCTAAATTATCAGAGTTAGTGAACTCGACAATATATTGACCTTCAGGCAAATATTCTGGTTGATAGTCCATCACTGAAATGAGCTGTTGAAGGCTAGAAAAATTTAGCTCAACGTTCTGTACGATATCTACTACAGAAATTGAAGTAAGGACAATCCCCGTAGCACCTATAGCCTAATTTCTTAAACTTTTCTTGTTGTAACGCTCTCCCAAAGCTATGTTAAATCGTCAGTAGCCTTTCTTCTATGGAAATTGTATTGCGTTCTGTTGAGGGCTGCAAGGAAAAAGTGAAGTCTTTGCGTTAGATTTTTCAGCGTGTCGGCAGAATAGAAACTAAATAGTAGTGCAAAAATAAGGCAAAAATGTGTGGTGGGATAGGTCATCTGACTTTTAAGGACGAGGAAGAATTAGAAAGAGTAAGATTAAAAATCAATATTAAACCTTACCCCAGCCTCCTATGCAATGACCCTAGATTTCCTAGATTTCTCACTAGATTTCTAGAATTTGTGACCCTAGATTTTGCTAGATTTTGATTATTCATAATGGCTAGTGAACCGCCCTGTGCGGAGCCGCATGCAGGGTGGTGTGGGGAGGGCGGGAGAGAAACCTGCCCTTACCCGATTAGGCATTTTTTACTTCACTAATAAGGTTTTCTAAAGGAATAGATAGTTTTGAGTGTAACTTTCGTATCATATTCAAAGATAAACCACGCTGATAATTTAACACCTCTGAAACTCTGCCACGCCCTCCAATATAAGGCTCTAAATCCTTTCTTGAAAGGTTCATTTGTTCCATTCTAAATTTAATGGCTTCAATTGGGTCAGGTGGAAAAATGGGATAATGTATACTTTCATAATCATCTACTAAGACTAAGAGAATATCTAATTTATCTCCAGCTTCAGTCCCTTCACTTGCTCCCCAGCATTGTTCAATTTCTGCAAGAGCTTGATTATAGTTTTGTTCTGTTTTAATAGGTTGAATTTCCATTATATTACCTCCGCATTAATTACATCATATTGTTTATGCGTACCAATAAACCTAATAAAACAAGCCTGACGAGCATAATCAATAGAAACAATTAAGCGATATTTGTTTCCTGAGATATTGAAGACTACCCGATTATTTTTTAAAATACTCGCAGAACGAAACTGCCCTTTTATTTCTTGTGGTGTTTTCCATGTTGCTCTCAATGTTTCTCCATGCCAGACTTCTAATGAAGATTTAGCATCAGCATATTGAGGAGAAGACTCCCAAAATTCCCTGAGTGTTCTTTTAGATATTATTCGCATAGATTTCAGTATACACAGATACCAATACGGGAACAATCTTTTAATGCATAACGATCCGCTCATCTGTCGCGGAAAAGAGGTTCGAGGAACTTCAACAGCGCGATGAACGTTAATAAAAAACTGATCTTTGAAAACGATCTACGCTTTCCGCGATCAAGTGGAGCGGCTTGGTGCGACCTGAGGTCGCGCTTTTAAATCTCTGATAACCTTTCAGGAAGAATAGGTCTATCAGTATGTGTTTCGCCACATAATCCTACCAGAATGTGCATTTGGAGTAATCCGTTTGTGCAAAGCTTCTGGGACAATGTAGCCCTATAACAGTCAAAAGAATAAAGCCGCAAGGTGAGTTCAATTCTACCAGCCTTAAAGTGGAGTGGGAGCTAGGGTAAGCAATAAGATGAACATATGTGAATCGTTGTAACCACCGTTATCCACGAACAAGCTAAAGAGGCTGATAAGCTTGCACTAAAAAGTACGGGGTTGAGTTGGGAGTTCGAGTATATCCCATGCGAATCATAAAACCCTCGGTGGAAAGACGGCATCTAAGTTGCTATTGATTTAAACGCGGAACAGGGTAAGCCCGATTATCTATTCAAGGAAGGAAGTAAACCAGCCGTGAGGCATTGTTGATGGGTAAGCGGGTATGGGATGTAGACAAATCCGTCAGGAACGGATTTGGACGCGTCAGCGCCCGCAGGGTGTAAACCAGGGATGGTTTACATCAGCTA
>WTCM01000215.1 GCA_013138595.1 Methyloprofundus sp.
TGCCCTTCTTCATCAAAAGCCATCACGATTACCGCCGCACCATAACGGCGGACGAGTTTTGCTTGTGCGATAAAGTTATCCACACCCTCTTTCATGGAAATCGAGTTTACAATGCCTTTACCTTGTATACATTTCAAGCCCGCTTCGATAATATCCCATTTAGAGGAATCAATCATAATCGGCACTTTGGAAATATCAGGTTCAGAGGCAATCAGATTGAGGAAATGCACCATCGCCTCTTTAGATTCCAACATCCCTTCATCCATATTGATGTCGATAATCTGCGCGCCATTCACCACTTGCTCACGCGCCACATCTAATGCGGTATCGTAGTCTTCTTCGACAATTAAGCGTTTAAAACGCGCTGAACCTGTGACATTGGTACGTTCACCGACATTCACAAATAGCGAATCTTCGCCGATAGAAAAAGGCTCTAAACCTGCTAAGTGACAACGTGTTTCTAATGTGCGTAGTGCTCTAGGTGCGTGCGGGCTAACCGCATCAATAATCGCTTTAATATATTCAGGCGAAGTCCCACAGCACCCGCCAATAATATTTAAATAGCCATTTTTTGCCCAGTCCGCAATTTCTGCCGCCATTTCTTCAGGCGTTTCATCATATTCACCAAACTCATTCGGCAAACCTGCATTTGGATGCGCTGAAATATAGGTATCAACATGGCTAGATAATTCAGCAACATATTGACGCATTTCTTGCGCGCCTAAAGCACAGTTAAAACCGATAGAAATCGGCTTAATATGGCTCAGTGAATTCCAGAATGCGAGCGCGGTTTGTCCTGATAAGGTACGCCCTGATGCATCCGTAATTGTGCCTGAAATCATTACAGGCAATTCAATATTGTGTTCTTCAAAGTAGCTGTCAATCGCAAAAATAGCGGCTTTCGCATTCAGCGTATCAAATACTGTTTCAATCAACAGTATATCGGTTCCACCATCGACTAAACCACTCACCGCTTCGCTATACGCTTCGACTAAAGCATCAAAGCTAATATTCCGAAATGCAGGCGCATTGACATCAGGTGACATCGAAGCCGTTCTATTCGTTGGCCCTAAAGTCCCAGCAACAAAACGCGGCTTATCGGGCGTTTCTAAAGTGGCTTCTTCAGCGGCTTGTTTGGCAATTTTTGCTGATTCAAAATTAATTTCATAAGCCAATGACTGCATATTGTAATCAGCCATTGCAATCGTCGTCGCATTGAAAGTATTGGTTTCGATAATATCGCAACCCACCTCTAAATAAGCCTTATGAATCGCTTTAATAATATCAGGCTGAGTGAGTGATAAGAGATCATTATTACCTTTTAAATCAGACTCCCAGTCACGAAAACGCTCGCCTCGATAGTCCTGTTCTTCTAGGTGATAGCCTTGAATCATTGTCCCCATTGCACCATCTAAAAATAAAATACGTTGTTCGAGTTGCTGGAGTAAAAATTCTTTTTTGTTCATCTGGAGTCTCGTGAATTATTGCGCAGGGGATTGCTTAATTAATTTAAAAATGGTCTACTGGAACCCACTGTATATCATTCATTCCTAATATACGAGGATTTAACATGTCTAAACCTACTCTAATGCAAGTGGTTCAAAGTGTTTTTGCGGCTTTTATAGGCGTACAAAGTAAAGCGAACCGAGAAAGAGATTTTGAGCATGGCTCATTATCTAGTTACTTAATCGCTGGCGCAATAGGAACAGTACTGTTTATATTGATTCTGGTCACTATTATATCGTTTATTATTTAGCTAGGGGTATGGAATACGGATAAATAAGCCAACTGAGTCTTTGTCGCTAAAGAGATTGTGCAAGTATGCCATCATTGTATGACGGGTGAAGAGACGATGAAAGTATTTTAAGAAAGGAGTCCGAAACGCATTTTGGACTCCAGTTTGATCATACTGTCACAAATCCTGAAACGATTGTACTCCATTTGCGCCCTATTAAATGCGTAGCTCAAAATACTGCACGTATCGTATAATCTTCAGGATATGAAGACACATAATTTCCCCAGCCCGCCGCTAGACTTTATTTTACAACAAGATTCAGTCTCCAAAATCTCCGCTCCCGCTAAAACAACACTGTGCAGCTCTGGCGATAGTTGTCAGCATTTAATCATTCTTTATGAGGGGAGAGTTAAGGTCTACTATCCCGCTACAGATGGGCGCAGCATCACTTTATATCATATTGGTGTGAATGAAAGCTGTATTTTAACCGCCTCTTGTATTGTTAATGATATGCAATTCCCTGCCATTGCAGAAACCGAGACTGATGTGAAAGGTTATGCCGTACCTGCGGATAAAGTACAAAAATGGATGCAGACCGAACTGCAATGGCAGCATTACCTCTTTGGCTTATTATCACAACGCATGGCTTCTTTAATTGAGCTGGTCAATGGGCTTGCCTTTAAACGGCTAGATAATCGCCTAGCAGATTACTTGCTACAGCAATTTAAGCTAGAAAACACCTCCCAGCTTTATACCACCCACCAACTCATTGCAGATGAGCTAGCCAGTTCTCGTGAAGTGATTAGTCGCTTATTAAAGGAATTTGAGCGTGAGCAATTTATTACACTTGGGCGTGGCTATATTAAGTTATTAGCGCTGGAGAAATTACAAAATATTACAATTGAGAATCATTGATACAAAGCTGTGTGACTCATGTTACATACCAAAATCATAAGCTTAGATAAACTCGTGCCTTAGGAATGCATACAAAACCATTTGATAACCCCGTTATCTAGGCATTCTTTATCTTAAGGAATTATTATGAAAAATGTAGGTGGAGTCGATCGTATTCTTCGAATTATTATAGGTCTAGCAATTATTGGCTGGGGAGCCTATGCCCAAAACTGGTTAGGTGCAATCGGTATTGTGCCTTTATTAACAGGCACAATTCGCTGGTGTCCCGCTTACTTGCCTTTTGGCTTTAAAACCTGTTCAACAGATTAAACCATCTCACACTCATTACTAAGGAATAAACATGCTTATTAAACACATCATACACAGCTGCGTTGCTGCTACTCTCGCGCTCTCTGCTAGTACTCTTTTTGCTGAAACTGACCCAGATTTTACCGATGATATTTTAACCATGCCACGCGTGATTGTCGGCGATACCGTTTATCAAGATGTATTATTGCAGTTAGATTTCGCGGAAGGCATGTTTGCCGTCACAGGCGTAGGTGAAGGGCTATCTCGCTTTAGCGCAGAAACCGTCGGTATTGATGAAATGCTCGTTGATAATATCAATAAACGCTCTTGGGTTAATGGCTCTCATGCCTGTGTGATTAATGCAGACGCGGCAATGACCGCTTCCATGGATGCGGTTGCTTACTGTGACTCCTTACAGTTTGCGGCACATGATGACTGGCGTGCGGCAACTAGCGATGAAATGGCGGATATGATTGTTAATGCTGACAGATTAGGCGTTCAACTAAACTACCGTAATCCCAATTGTCAGTTTATGGCAACCAGCGACGGCTTTGTACAAACAGAAAATAATGATGAGCCAGGTAAGTTTGAAGAAAGTGCGGTGAATTCAGGCACACGTTGTATGCGTGAGAATTAAGCGTTAACGTAGGATGGGTAGAGCGTCTTTTTGCGAAACCCATCACTTATAGCTGAGGCTGATGGCTAATCAGGTAAAAATTTGACCTGCCAAATTCATACAAACAGCCATGTAATACTTAATATTATATAACTTAAAGTATTAGTATATAGCGAGAGTTTAAAGGGCGAGGTTATTCGTAATTGATAACTAATCACTTTATATACCAGCCCTTCTGTCACTATACTTATAGGATTAGCTATCGCTCTTTAATATATCAACAGTCGTTGCTTTTAAGATAGCGGCACGTAGTTTCTCTATCTCTACAGGATCCTGAGCATTTTCAGCAGATAAACACACTTTATCCTCAAAGCGTTTAATGCCTCCAGTCGTACGCTCATTAATCACATGCACAATCGTTTCCCAATCAATGCTTTTAGTATCTGCAGCAAAGGCAAACACTAAGGCAAGATCAGCTAGATTATTAATTAACCGAGGTGTTCCACCTGAATAGTAATACAAGGCTGCACAAGCAGACGCTTGAAAGACTTGTTCTGCACATCCCGCAGACTTCAAACGAAAATGTAAGTACTCTGCCGTTTCTGGAGCATTTAAAGGGTGTAAATGATACTCAATTGAAATACGCTGAGAAAACTGAATAAGTTCAGGCTGGTTTAATTTATCAACCAGTTCAGGCTGACCGACTAAGATCAGTTGTAGCATAATATCTTGATTTACATTGATATTGGACAGTAAACGTAACTCCTCCAATGTCTGTATATCCATATTTTGTGCTTCATCCACAATAAGAATCACACGCTTTCCTGACTCACTAACCTGCATAATAAAATCCACAAAAGCCTGAAAGCGCTCGGCCTTATTATCAGCGTTTGTTTTGATTTTAAAGGCGGCCAAGATCCACGTTAATAGATCCCCAAATGCACTATGCGTATTAGTAATTAAACCGACTTCACAAGGTTCATCTAAGCCATCGAGTAACCTGCGTACTAAAGTCGTTTTTCCAGAACCAATTTCCCCCGTAATCAGGGTAAAACCTGCATGACTAATCAAGCCATATTGTAAGGCAGAAAGCGCTTTTTTATGTTGCTTACTTAAATACAACAGTTCAGGATCTGGTATCAGTGAAAAAGGCTTTTTTGTAAGACCAAAAAACTTTGTATACATAAGCTAAGGAGGGAAAAGAAGTTTGAGGGGATTGGTTTAACAGTAAATGTTGATATTGTAACATTAAATTTAGCTGCATGTTACGCTACAATCTAAGCTGAGTATAGTCATTAATTTAAACCACACTCTACGTACCTTAAGGCTAAAGGCGTACTACCTAAAACAAACTTTGTCCTCTTTTCTGCCAACAGGTTTCATTACGCCACTATCAATATTGTATAATATCTAAGCATTGCTAATTTTGGGGGCTATACCTCCCACCGTTGCTAAATAACGTTAGGAAATATCATGCACATTAATGTGGCTGGAAAAATACTATTAGTCGATGATTCGACTAATAACATTGAATTATTATCGGATATTTTAGCCGATGATTATGACATTCTATTTGCAACCTCAGGGACAAAAGCCTTAGCAATTGCCGCTAAATTACAACCTGATTTGATTTTGCTAGATATTGTAATGCCAGAAATGGATGGTTATCAAATTATACAAGCCTTAAAAAACAATCCCAGCACTCAGCATATCCCGGTTATTTTTATTAGTGCTAAATCTTTAAGTACCGATATGCTAAAGGGCTTTAAGCTAGGAGCGGTTGATTATATTACTAAACCCTTTGTTTTTGAAGAAGTCAGCGTGCGCGTTAAAACCCACGTTGAAAAGCAACAACTGATCAAGAAGTTACAAACAGCTAATCAACAGTTAGAGCTCTTAAGTCGTACCGATGGCTTAACTGGGGTGGCAAATCGACGTTATTTTGATGCATTTTTAGCGGCGGCAATTTTACAGGCTCAACAGCAGCAGTCGAGCTTAAACTTAATTTTAATCGATATAGATTTTTTTAAATTATTTAACGACCATTACGGACACCTTCAAGGCGATAGCTGTTTAATTCAAGTTGCCGAACAATTAAAACACTATGCACAGCGTGACGGTGAATTAGTCGCACGCTATGGCGGGGAAGAATTTGCCATTATTCTTGCGGGCTTACCTGCTAATGAAGCTTTAGCGCATGCTCAAAAATGTTTACAGTCTATTGAAAACTTAAAGATTGCACACCAAGCTTCAAAGTGTAATGTTTATGTGACAATCAGTATGGGTATCGTTAGCCCACGTAAGCTTAATGAAATGACGGTAGAAAATATGATTCAACATGCCGATACGGCTTTATATCAAGCTAAGCAAGCAGGGCGTAACCAGTTAATAACTTACCGGCAAGAAAATTAAATAAAAAAACCTTATGAACACAGTTGCAAAACAAAGCAAAAGGAAGCTCTTATTAATTGATGATGCCTCAAATAATATTGAGCTGTTATTTGATATGCTCAGCGATGACTATGAAATATTTTTTGCAACTGAAGGCCATAAAGGTATCGCCCTAGCCAAAAGCAAGCAGCCCGACTTAATCCTTTTAGATATTGTCATGCCTGTGTTAGATGGTTTTGCTGTTTGCCAGCAACTGAAAACAGCCCCAGAGACCGCGCAAATTCCTGTTATATTTTTAACCGCTGAAAGCAGTGTAGAAACAATTATTAAGGGCTTTTCAATGGGCGTTGTTGATTATGTAACCAAGCCGTTTAATGCTGCCGAACTGAATGCGCGAGTACAGACCCAAATTCGCTTACAGATTCAACAACAAGCACTACAGCAACAAAATCAAGAGCTACAAGCCCTTAACCAACAATTACAACAGGAAATCACCCATCGCCAGCAAGTTGAGATTGCTTTACAAGATGCCGATCAAAAAATATCCGTACTTTCAAGCCGAGAAGCAAAACGCTGGAAACTAGAAGCATTTGTAGGACACAGCCCCTGCTTTTTAGAGTTAATAGAACAAATTCGTCGCTTACAAAAATTTGATAAAACCAGTGTGCTTATTTTAGGTGAAAGTGGCACGGGTAAAGAGCTTGTTGCTAGGGCCATTCATTACGGTAGCCTACGTATGCAAGGACCGTTTATTACCGTGAATTGCTCAGCAATTCCCACAGAACTTGCAGATTCGGCTTTTTTTGGGCATATAAAAGGTGCCTTTACAGGCGCGCAAGCAACGCATAAAGGGTATTTTGAAGCGGCTGATGGCGGGACTTTATTTTTAGATGAACTGGGCGATATGCCTTTAATGATGCAAACAAAATTGTTACGTGTCTTAGAAGATCGCAAAGTCATACGTGTAGGTAGTACCACTGAAAAATCAGTTGATGTACGCGTGATCGCCGCGACTAATAGTCACTTAGAGCAACGCATACAAGATAAATCTTTTCGTCAAGACCTGTACCACCGACTCACAGGCTATACGATTCACTTGCCTCCTTTAAGAAAGCGGCGTGAAGATATTACTTTATTAGTCGAACATTTTTTGCAGTTATTAGCCGAAGAAATGAGTTTAGTACAGGGTTTTATCAGTACTGATGCTTTACAAACACTCAAGCAATATAGCTTTCCAGGCAATATTCGTGAATTAAGAAATATTATAGAACATGCTTTAATTAGTAGTAATGGGCAACCTATTCAAGCACAGCATTTACATTTAATTCAGCCTAATGAAGTATTGCCTAAGGTCGAGGCAAGTAGTGAGCCCCCTGTAACAGCAGTGGTGAGTGAGCAGCCTATGAATATTCATAACTCTCCCACGATGGAGAATGAACAAAAGATTATTCAGTACTTGCAAGAATTCTCACAGATTAACAATATTGAATGTCAGCAATTATTAAATATTAACCACCACCAAGCCTCCTATTTACTTAAAAAAATGAATAAAGCGCAACAGCTTATACGTAAAGGTGAAAGGCGTTGGGCATTTTATTGTCTTGCTTAGCTTTTGCTGTTAGAAATAGCAATAATTTATAATAAATAGAATTAGAAATGAAGCCCTCAATATCTAGTATTTTTGAAAATCATAAAATTGACAGTTACTCTAAAGATTGGAGTAGCAAAAATATAGATTTTCAGCAAAATGATAATGATGCAATTATCCATTGGGTTGCTCGTAATGGGAATTCAACTGAAATGAGGGTTTTATTAGAAATGGGAGCATCTATTAATATCAAAGGTGATATTGGACGGACTCCCTTAATTGAAGCTTCTAGCAGGAACCAAGAAAAAATAGTTTTGGTTTTGCTTGAATTTGGTGCAGATACAACAGAAGTCGATGACTATGGGGATTCCGCACTTGATATGGCAGAAGCCAATAACAATACTAAGATAGTAAAAATATTAAACAAAATCAAGGAGTCAGCCAGTTTGATAAATAGCAAGTAAAGCTCAATGTTGGACAGTAGAGAATTTTAAAACTTATTCCAACAAGGCAAATACAGCAGACCGTTTAAAGCGTCGCCGTTATTGTCAAAAAAACTATTTTTTAACTAATCGATATTAAATAACTCAAATTATCAAAAAAGAGGTTTTTCTATAGTCTCGTTAGATTTCATGCTTCATTCCAGCTTATCCATATAAGCTATCAACATATTTCTTATAGTGCTTATACTCTATAAGCACATTTCCCATAGTGCTTATAAAAAACACTGATACTTCACCCTACGCTTAAACACTCTCCCACGCACTCTGCTTAAAATAAACATAACACACTGTATTTAAATTACTTATTATAATTTGGCATACTTTTAGCTTTGATATTTATGTCGCAATCAGCATTGATTGCATGCATTTTATCGTATTGAAAAAGGAATCGTCATGCAGCAAAAAACAAGTTTACAGTATTTCCCCATAAGCAATAAATCGATGCCTAAGCATCGTATAGGAGGTGTATTATGTTTACTTTAAAGCCTGTGGCCATCGCCTTATTAAGTGTCTTTATTTATAGCCCAGCCAGTGCGCAAGAACCTGCTCCTTCTGGCGCTCTATTATTACAAGAAGCAGACCAAGAAGCAGCTGTGCCAGGCGTATCACC
>WTCM01000196.1 GCA_013138595.1 Methyloprofundus sp.
CTTGTTATTACGGAGATCGTGAGGCAGATATTGCCATGACGGAGTTATTCGGGGGATATGGTGCAGATTTTTATGCCGCTTATAATGCGCAATGGGCATTAGATGCAGATTATGCCACACGTAAAACCTTGTATAATCTTTACCACGTACTGAATCACCTAAACTTATTTGGTAGTGGTTATTTACATCAATCAGAAGCGATGATGCAGCAATTGATTGCTGAGATTATGTAGGATGGGTAGAACGAAGCAGCTGTCTTCTTAGCTGCGTAGAGAAACCCATCAATATTGTGCGTATAATTGATGGGTTTCGCAAAAAGACGCTCTACCCATCCTACGTAAGTCATTGAAATGGTGACTTAAGCGAGATGGGGTATTCACCCCGTCTCTAAGTTTTCTCTCTAGCTACTTAGCTGTAGGCACTGGAGCAGGCGCAATGGGCGCAGGTGCAGGAGCGGCAACGGGCGCAACAACAGGTGCTGGGTCAGTTAAAGGCACTAGTATTTCCACTTTAGCCGTGCTACGTAATTGTTCTAAGTAAGCCGTTAATTTCTCTCTTTGTATCATTGGCTCTAATTGAGATTTAACCGCTTCAAAAGGAGGTGGTGTTTTGGTTCTTACATCTTCAAGAATAATAACATGCCAACCAAACTGAGTTTTCACAGGGGCTTTTGTATAACCGCCTTTTTCTAGGGTTGCAGTGGCTGCTGAGAAAGGTGCTACCATTTGCTTCGGGCCAAACCAACCTAAGTCTCCCCCTTGTACTTTAGAAGGGCCAGTTGATTTAGTTTTTGCAAGTTCAGCAAAATCAGCACCACCATCTAACTCAGCAATCACAGCAATCGCTTCCGCTTCTTCTTTAAGTAAAATATGACGTGCTTTATATTCAGTACCGCTGCTTGTATCGCCTACTTGCTTATCATATTCAGCTCTTAGGTCAGCATCAGTCACTGGGTTTGCTTGGATAAAATCTTCTATCGCAAGCTGTGATAATAAAGAGCTTTTCATCATTGCAAGGCGTTGCAATGTATCGGGTGTTGTGTCTAAGTGTTTGCTTTTCGCTTCTTGAACTAATAGTTCACGTTTAACGAGCTCGTCCATTAATTTATCTTTAGGGATTTTTTGTCCACGTGCACGTTGAGACACTTCTTGAGTCAGTGTTTCCAGTGCTGCCTTACTGATATATTGACCGTTAACAGAAGCGGCTGCATCTGCTTTTTGGACTGTTGGCGTAGCAGCTGCAATAGCAGGTGCTGCTGTATTTGCATTTTGTGGGCAGCCTGCTAAAAAAGCGCTGCTTGCTAATATCAATGAGATTGCTTTAAGTTTCATATAGGTCATTCCTTTAGTTTGACTCAGTAGGTGAAAAGGCTTCTATTCCTAAGGCATGAATGTCATGTTTCATTAAATCGCCTAGGGATTTATAAATTAATTGGTGACGTTGCACTAACGATTTATCAGTGAAAGCATCCGATACAATCAGTACATGGTAATGCCCGCCGCCACTTTGCGCGCCTGCATGCCCTGCATGTGCTTGGCTATTATCTGCTATTTCAAGACGTTCAGGGTTTAAAGAGTCGGTCAGTAAAGATTTTATTAAATCAACAGTCATTGGGGAAATACTTGTTTAAAAGGTTTAACGCTTACGTGTGCATAAACACCCGCAGCGACATAGGGGTCCACATCAGCCCAGCTTTGCGCTTCTGCTAAGCTAGTAAATTCAGCCACCACTAAGCTGCCTGTAAAACCTGCATCAGCGGGTGTATTACTATCAATAGCAGGGTGAGGGCCAGCTAGCACTAAGCGACCTGCATCTTGTAATGCTTGTAAGCGCTGTAAATGTGCAGGGCGTGCTAAGCCTCTTTTTTCTAGGCTATTGGGGATATCTTCACTCATAATGGCGTAAAGCATCTTAGTTCTCCTTAGAAGAGGAGTCGGTCGTCGGCTTTTCATCCGTCTCTTGCTCAGTAGCTGAGTCAGAATCAGGCGCTTCTTCGGGCATATGTTTATACATAAAGACCATTTGTAAGGCAATAAATACCACCATCATAATGGGCACGCCAAAGGTTTTAAAATTAACCCATTCTTCAGTGCTGTAGTTAAACATCACGTAAATATTGACCGCGCCGACTAAGAAGAAAAAACCAGCCCAAACAACATTTAAAACCGACCAGATTTTTTTAGGTAGCTCTAAACTAGCGCCCATCATTTTTTCAATAATGGTTTTTTTACCGACAAAGTGACTACCTAATAAAACTACGGCAAATAACCACTCAATAATCGTCAGTTTCCACTTGATAAATTGTTCATCTTGCAAATAAAGCGTTGCACCGCCCATCACGGTCATTAAACCGAGAGTGACCCATTGCATGGTCTCTACTTTGCGGAATTTAAACCAGCTATAAGTGACTTGTACAAAAGTAGCCGCAATCACAACCGCTGTGGCAACATAAAGATCATAGCTTTTATAAGCGATGAAAAATAGCACGATAGGAAAGAAATCAAAAAGAAATTTATTCATGAAAATAGAATTGGGGGCGTATGGGTAAAAATCAATTGCTAAGGAAGCTTATTAGCAATGATAGGGGTGATTTATTTAGAAAATTCAATAAGCCGCATTGTAGGGGG
This sequence comes from Methyloprofundus sp., assembly GCA_013138595.1. Taxonomy (GTDB): domain Bacteria; phylum Pseudomonadota; class Gammaproteobacteria; order Methylococcales; family Methylomonadaceae; genus Methyloprofundus. The sequence continues at coordinate 2,628 of WTCM01000196.1, forward strand.
TTTTTTTATGTTTGTACATGAGTGTAAAGCTCTTTCTGCTAGAATAGTTAAATTTTAATAAGAGAGACTAATGGATACTAAAACCCAAACAGAACTAGAAGCAGCGGCCTTTAGACAGCTTATTAGCCATTTTCAAACGCATACAGAAGTACAGAATATAGACTTAATGATTTTAGCGGATTTTTGCCGTAATTGCTTAGCAAAATGGTATTTGGCAGAAGCTAAAGAGCAAGGCGTAGAGATGGATTATGAAGCGGCAAGAGAATATGTTTATGGTATGCCGTATAGTGAATGGAAAGATAAATTTCAGCAAAAAGCAACGCCTGAACAAATGGCTTTGTTTGACAGTAAACGCGCTAATAAATAGCACTTAGGAGCTAGCAATTATGGATAATGCACAATTAGACGCGATGTTTTCAGGGATTATTGGCGAACAATATCAAACCCTGAAATTAATCTGCCCCTTAGCAGCAAAAATGAGTCAATTGGTCGCTGAAGCGGTGGATAAATTTATCGTGCTGCAAGAAAATCCAGCGATTGCTATTTTGGAATTAGGCGGCGGCACAGGGATTACGACTTTAGGGCTATTAATGGCTGCAGAAGAGGCTAAAGTTTTATCTGTAGACAGTGAACCTACCATGCAGGATCAAGCCAAACAAAGCCTGCAGCAATGGAGTAGTGGGCAAGGGCGCTTGAGTTTTGATGGGCGTGATGCATTAACGGTTTTAAAAGCAACAGAGACGGCGAGTGTGGATATTGTTGCCTCTGCTTATACCTTGCATAATTTCTTAGCCGATTATCGTGCTGAGGTTATGACAGAAATTTATCGGGTACTGAAGCCTGGCGGACAATTTATTAATGGTGATCGTTATGGTTTAGATGATATATCGACACATACACGGGTGATTCAAAATGAAGTCAGTGCTTATTTTAAAGCCTTAATTGCAATTGATAAACTGGATATTTTAGAACATTGGATTGTGCATTTATTCTCTGATGAATCAGAAAATCACGTGATGCGGGAAAGCGTGTCCTTGCAACAATTAGCACAGGCAGGTTTTAAAGACATTAGCTTAAGTCATCGTTGTGAAGTAAATGCATTGGTGGTCGCGGTTAAATAGTAATCATGTAGGTTGGGTTAGATTTGCCAGCGTAGCGCAGCAAACGTAACCCGACACTTTATTGCTGTTAAGCCCCATCCAGATAGAAACTCGTCATTCCCGCAGTGTTTTGGCGGGAATCTACTCTTTAAGTCTATGGGTTTCTGCTAAGGCTTGTGCCCACGCTAGCCTCACTGCCGTTAAGTTAAGGAAATAATATAGGATGTGTTGAGGCACGAAACGCATCTTTTTGGCTGCCCAAAACGCGTTTTGGACTCCAGTTATGAAATACTTAAGCGAGGCAGGGCATTCACCCAGTCTCCCTGTTTTTGCTTACGTAGGATGGCTAGAGCGTCTTTTTGCGAAACCCATCATTATAGGCATAGGCACAAAATGATGGGTTTCACTGCGCAGCTAAAAAGACAGGTGCTTCGCTCTACCCATCCTACGCGGTATTTTTTGATCGTAAAAAGATGTGTAGATAGCTATGTATCTTAGGAATGGTATCATGGCTGATATTTCTAATTAGCCTGCAAATAACGATTAATAGCCTCTAAATCTGCAATATCTAAAGTGCTTGTCGCATTTTTCAAGCGTATCCCATTCACTAAATAAGCATAACGAGACTGCGAGTATTTACTTTGTGCGCTAGTATAGTTTCGGGTAGAGGTCAGCACATCGACCATGGTACGTGTACCGACTTCAAAACCAGCCTCTGTGGCTTCAAGCGCACTTTTTCCTGACTTGACGGCAGATTTTAAAGCTTGAACTTGACTAATACTGGATAAAACGCCACGGTAAGCATCTTTAACTTCTTGGGTCACAGCTCTTTGTGTGGCAATTAAATTTTCTTCGGCTTGAGTATGTTGATATTCAGCTTGGCGCACTCGGGAAGAGACCGCGCCCCCTTCAAAAATAGGCAAATAAATTTGTAGCCCAATACTTTGCGTATTACCATGCGACCAAAGGTTTCCTGAATTATCATTCACCCCCGCTTGCGCAATAATATCCAGTTGCGGGTAATGGCCACTACGCTGTATGGCTATCGTATCCCTCACAATGTCAGAACCTGTCTCAGCAACCAGAATTTGTAAGTTTTGCAATAAGGCTTTCGCATTCCAAACATTAATATCTTTGGGCTTAGGTGGTGTTAAGGGTAGCTCTTCACCTAATATATCCAGTTCTGCCGAATAAGGGCCGATAATAACTTTTAAAGCTTCTTTAGCATTAGCCACCGCATTGATCGCGGCAATTTCATCAGAACGACTTTGGTCATACCCTGCTTGCGCTTCATACACATCGGTAATAGCTATCAAACCGACTTCAAAGCGTTGCTTAGCTTGTTCTAGCTGTCTAGCAATAGTGGTCTTTTCTGAAATAGTGTAAGTCAGGTCGTCTTGAGCCGCTAAGACTGAAAAATAAGCACTGGCTGTTTTAAGAATTAAATTTTGTTCTTCAGCAAGATAAGCCGCATCTGCTTGTGCAATTTGCTTATCGGATTGCGACAGTTGTACCCACATATCCCAATGAAAGACAGGTTGCGTTAAATTAATTGCAAAGGCGGTGCTATCGAAATCATTTCTGCGTGATTGGCCAGGAAATGCGGTATTAAATTTAGATTCTTGAGATGACCAATTCCGAGTGCTACCTCCGCTCGCATCTATGCTAGGTAATAGTCTAGCAATACTTTGGTCTTTACTTTCATCGACCGCATATTTATTCGCAAG
>WTCM01000156.1 GCA_013138595.1 Methyloprofundus sp.
ATAAACAGAGTGAACAGCAATGAAATTATGTCATTTTGAAGCAGGTTTAGATAAACCTCTATTTCTTATCGCAGGGACTTGCGTGATTGAAAGTGAGCAAATGGCACTGGATACCGCAGGCTATTTAAAAGAACTCACTGATAGATTGGGTATTCCTTTTATCTATAAATCTTCTTTTGATAAGGCAAACCGCTCTTCGCATAATAGCTATCGCGGGCCGGGTATAGAAGAAGGTTTACGAATTTTAGAAAAAGTTAGAAAAGAGATTGGTGTGCCCGTTTTAACCGATGTGCATGAAGATACGCCATTGGATGAAGTGGCGAGCGTGGTGGATGTGTTACAAACACCTGCTTTTTTATGCCGCCAAACGAATTTTATTCAAGCGGTTGCCAAGCAAGGCAAGCCTGTGAATATTAAAAAAGGTCAGTTTTCTGCACCGTGGGATATGGTACACGTGGTGGCTAAAGCGAAAGCGGTGGGTAATGAAAATATTATGGTCTGTGAACGTGGCGCATCGTTTGGTTATAACAACCTTGTTTCCGACATGCGTGGCTTAGCAGAAATGCGTAATACAGACAGTCCCGTCGTCTATGATGCCACTCACTCAGTACAATTACCAGGTGGGCAAGGCACATGTTCAGGCGGCCAACGTCAACATGTGCCTTTGTTAGCCAGAGCGGCTGTGGCGGCGGGTATTTCAGGCTTATTTATGGAAACTCACCCTGACCCTGACCAAGCACTTAGCGATGGGCCAAATTCATGGCCATTACATCGCATGCAAGAATTATTAGAAACCTTAATAACAATAGATCAAGCTGTTAAAGCACAAGCTTTAATAGAAAATACTTTATAGAGAGATTATAAAAAGAATGGCGAAAATAGCAGATATAAAAGCAAGAGAGATTTTAGATTCACGTGGTAACCCGACAATTGAAGTTGATGTGATTTTAGCATCAGGTGTTATCGGTAGTGCAATGGTGCCATCAGGCGCATCAACAGGTGAGCGTGAAGCGATTGAATTACGTGATGGTGATAAATCACGTTATTTAGGCAAAGGCGTTTTAAACGCGGTTGAATTTGTAAATACAGAAATTCGTGCTGTAGTTGCTGGAATGGATGCAGCAGATCAAGCCGCATTAGACCAAGCAATGATGGATTTAGACGGCACTGCTAATAAAGGTCGTTTAGGTGCAAATGCTATTTTAGGGGTTTCTTTAGCAGCGGCTCATGCCTCTGCAGCAGAAGCAGGTGTTCCTTTATACCGTTACTTAAACACTAGCGGTAAATTCATTATGCCTGTGCCAATGATGAATATCATCAACGGTGGTTCACATGCGGATAACAGCGTTGATCTACAAGAATTTATGATTCTTCCAGTAGGCGCACCGACTTTCCGTGAAGCGATTCGTTACGGCGCAGAAGTTTTCCATAATCTAGCTAAAGTATTAAAAGCAAAAGGTTTAGCAACAACGGTTGGTGATGAAGGTGGCTTTGCACCGAATCTTTCTTCTAATGAAGAAGCGATTGAAGTAATTTTAGAAGCGATTGTCAATGCTGGCTACAAGCCTGGTGTGGATATTTTCTTAGGCATGGATGCAGCTGCATCTGAGTTCTACAAAGATGGCAAGTACGAGTTAAGTGCAGAAGGCAAAACCTTAACAGCAACTGAAATGACGGACTTATTTGCTGATTGGGTGTCTAAATACCCGATTCTTTCTATCGAAGATGGTTTATATGAAAACGATTGGACAGGTTGGAAAGAGCATACAGAGCGTTTAGGCGATAAAGTTCAATTAGTCGGTGATGATTTGTTTGTGACAGATCCTGCGACTTTAAAAGACGGTATTGAAAAAGGGGTTGCTAACTCTATTTTAATTAAGTTAAACCAAATCGGTACGTTAACTGAAACTGTAGAAGCAATTAACACCGCTCATGCAGCAGGTTACACAGCCGTTGTTTCACATCGTTCAGGTGAAACTGAAGATACTACGATTGCTGATTTATGTGTCGCTTTGGGTACAGGACAAATAAAAACAGGTTCTTTAAGCCGTTCTGACCGTGTCGCTAAATACAACCGTTTAATGAAAATTGAAGAAGAATTAGGCGAGTTAGCTACTTATGCAGGTCGTAGTGCTTTTTCTAAATTAGCATAAGTGATAAAAGTCTCGTTCCCACCTGTCTGAGGCTGTAAAAAAATTCAAACTGGAGTCCAAAACGTGTTTTGGGCGGTTTTTTCTATCCAGTTTTGTTGCTTGTAACGCTCTGTGTTATGCAAATACAGAGCGTTCCTGTGCAGTTTTCACAAAAATTGTAAGCACTAAGTACTCAATTTATAAGTCTATAGATGCAAGGTCTATAGTGATTGTTTACCTAAAAGATAATATCTCTTGTAGAGGGAGGATATCTTGAATAATTGTTACCTGCTACACTCAAAAATCACCGTTTTGCTTTCTAGGAGTCAATAATGACCGCCGCCCTATTAATCTGTCTTAAATTATCTGTCGTTGCTTTATTACTTGCCATCGGTATGCTTTCTACTAAAAAAGAAGTCACTTATCTGTGGCAGCGACCTAAATTATTATGGCGATCATTGCTTGCTATGTATATATTAGTGCCTTTAGCCGCTATTTTATTTGTCTCCCTTTTACCTTTGGCAGATGGCTTAAAGTTAGCCGTTTTTGTTTTAGCTATTTCAGCAGGTGCGCCCTTATTACCCAAAAAACTAATGGGTCTAGGCTCTGATGAATATGTGTTAAGCCTGGTGGTGACGGCATCTATATTGGCGATTGTCACTGTACCATTATGGTCAGCTGCTTTAGGTCCTTTGTTTGGTAGAACATCACATTTAGCCCCCTTAGAAGTCGCATTACTTATTTCAAAATCATTTTTAGTGCCTTTGGTTGTGGGTATGTTGATACGTCGATTTTTTCCTAATAATGCCGAAGTGATTGCCGATAAAATATTGACGATTGCAGGGGGAGTACTAACAGTTGCTGCGGTACTATTATTAGCAACCCACTGGAAGTTGTTGCATACAGCGGGGTGGTCGGCATTACTTGCCTTGGCAGGGCTAACCTTGATATCACTGATGATTGGGCACTTAATGGGCGGTGATGAGCCTGGTGAGCGCACTGCTTTAGCCGTCTCTTGTGCGACTCGACATTTGGGTTTAGCTATTTTAGTCGCGGCAGCAGCGCCTGGGGTAAAAACGGCTGTTTTTATATCGGCTTATATTGTCTCTTCGGCTGTGGTCGCTATTCCTTATCTTAAATGGCAAAAATCAAAAGGGTTTGAATGAATTTGGAGTTGCTAGTGCGTACTGGTAGAGAAATAATTTCATAAGGTGTTAATGGCGTTAGTGTGGTAATATCAGTGACTGATTATGTACCAACCTTGATAAAAGTAATAAAATTCTTTAAGACTTTTATATTTTGTGTGGTATCACTAATCAGTTGTTTGTATTGCATTGTTATCATGCATTTTTTTTGATTAATCTAAACCTTAGGGTTCGTAAGTTGCGAATTTTTATAGGATATAATAACCAGCGAGTATAGTATGAGCATAACGAAAGATGAAGCAGTCAGTAAGATTGAGAGCGGTGTGGCAAGTATGGAAAAAAAGCTTGATACATTAAAAGCGCAAGCAGCCGATAGTGCTGATGATGCCTCAGTAAGTCTTCAAAAAAATATTGATGCTTTAGAACCTAAAGTTGAAACGGCAAAAGCTAAATTAGCAGAAATTGCTGATGCAAGCGATGAGCAATGGGAAGGGATGAAAGAATCGTTAGCAGAAAATTGGGCAGCGGCTAAAGTCAAAAAAGATGAAATGCTAGAAAAAGTTCAATCTGAAGTGGATGCGCAAGAAGAAAACCTTGCAGGCTTAAAAGCTAAGCTAGCGGATGCAGCTGATGATGCGTCTGATGAAGTTCAGCAAATGATTAAAGATTTAGAGCCTCAAATTGAGCAAGCAAAAGAAAAATTAGCAGATATTGCGGATGCAACAGAAGAAAACTGGGATGACCTTAAAGATGTATTAGAAGAAGGTTGGGATGATGCTAAAGTTAAATTTGATGATGGCTGGGGTAAGTTAAGCGATTCAGTAAAGAGCTTTTTTGCTTAAGGCTTGGTAAATTGCAAGAAGAGCTTCCGCAATAGAAGCTCTTCTTTTATGTTAGGTTTTATGTGATCATAAACCCAAAAGATACCGTCCCAGAAAGGGGTATTATCTTTTGATGTATAAGAAACAGAATTACCAAGATTTAAGCGTGTAGGTTCCGCGTTGTCTATTTTCTGCCTGCTTTTGTAGTGCTACTATCTGCTGCTTGATATTCGTGATTGCTTTTTGACGTTCTGTCGTTAGCAATATATTAAGCAGTGAATTTAAATAATAAATAGGGTCTTGAAAAGCCCCGTAATATTTTTTATTTAAACCCTCCTTATAAATTTGAATGGCCTGATCTATTTCCCCCTGCTTAATCAATACATTCGCGTAATTAACTCGTATTCGTAGGCTAAAGGGGTTGACCTTGATTGCTTGCGTATAAGCTAGCTTGATTTTTTGTAAGCGTTCAGGGTGACTAGCAGCTGATGTCAAGGTGTAAAAATCTGCTTTATGGGTGTAATTACTCGCACGATAAGGGTTTTTATCAATTGCCTCATTGCTCACCCTAAGTCCATTTTTGACTAAAAATCTTTGATTTTCTAAGCTAAGATTAAGTGTAGTGTCACTGAGTAATTGCTGGTACAGAGAGAGCTGTATAGCTAAAATATGCTCTTCATAAGGCAGTAAGGTGTGCGCTTTTTCACTTTCTTGTAAAAAGGCAATATTGTTAGGGTATGTTTTTTCAAGTTTTTCTAAACCAAAAACCTGTAATCCAGCCATCAGGCACAATAATATGGCAAGTACAGATAAAACACCGTAATACCCCGAGGCACTGGAAAACTGGCTACTGCTTGCTTGCCAATGTATATTTTTTTCTGGAGCTAGCTTATTAAGTTGCTGAGTCAGCACGCCGATATAAAGCCCTAATAATAATAAAGGGCCTGATTGATAAAGGTTAAAGCTAAAAAATGAATGAATAAAAAGGGCAATACATGCTGCAATTAGCCCTAAAGACTCAAGTTTGTCATGTTGTGCAGAAGATAAAATATAAAGTTTCTTGCATGACATAAAAAAGCTTATTAAGAAGCCGACAAATAAAAGCAGCCCCACAGGTCCTAATTCAATTAGAAATTGTAAATAGTCATTATGTGCATATAAACCCATATCAGGTGCGTGACGGTACTGTGGAAATAACCAGTTAAACATATTGAATCCCCAGCCGAAGAGTGGACGATCTAAATACATTTCCCAGCCAGACTGCCATAGGAAATCACGCCCATTTGCTAGAGCTGCTACATTACCTGCTGTCGTTGATTCTGCTAGTCTTTGCCAGTTATTCGTCCCTGCTATTAGTTCAGTGCTAAAGTAGCCTGCGCATAAATAGGCACTCATTTTAAGAAAGGGAACGAGTGACAGTTTATGATATAGAGTGTGTGTTAAGAGTAGTAAAACACCGATACTTAGCCCAAGCGTTGCACCACGTGAAGTACTTAAGGCAACGGTAAACGCACCTAAAAAGAGGGCAATCGCTAGCATGTATTGCGTATAGGCAGCTGTGCTTTGTTTTAAACATTGGGCGCAAAGTGGTAGCAGTATCATGCACATAAAAATACCGTTGGTGTTTTTATTTGAGAAAAAGCCTAGTGCTTGCAGAGTGGGGGTGCTGAATAAATTTTGTTGAACTGATTTCCAAGTGATGACGAGTAGTAATAGTATGAGCAAATTATAAAAAAAACCTTGTTGCTGCTGATTGCTCCAAAAACCTAGAATAACACCGATAGGGAAGAAATAAATCAAGGTGACAGCGGATAGGCTACTACTAAAGACAGGTGACCAAAAAATGGAGAGGGTTGCCCAAATGATAAATAAAATCAGGAAAATAAGGTAGCGGTTATAAGCTAGGATCAGTGTTTTTTGGTAGCAAGAAAAGAACTGATATAAAATGAGCCCGACTAAGAAGCTGATTGAAGAGAAATAATAGAGGTGTACCTTTTCACCACCGCTGGTATTGATTGCTAGGAATAAACAAAGACAGATGCTACAAGCTAAGGAAAGATTGACTAATAAAGGTTTGATGGTCATAAAGGCTTAAGTCTATTGGGGGGATAAAGAGAGCGTTAGACACCACTGCATTTAGCGGTCGTGTATTCTGCCTCTACTGTTGAAGTACAGTGCCACTTGCCTAATGTTGAGCGGTTAAGTGTGCTAGTTCTGCCATGAATATAACTAGAGCCACGATGAGTACAGCTGATTTTACCAGCTCCTTCTTCATTGGTATGTGCGGTAATGGCTAGGCAATTTTCAGTGCTGCTTTGTAGCCCGATAATTATTGCAGAAATCTCTGCATTTGCATCATCATTTAAGCGTGTTTCTAACATAGTTCGCGCGGGATAAATTTCAGCAAGACCTGCTGTCACTTGTACTCTGGCAATATACCCTTGATAGGTTTTCATTGCAATAGAGCTAACAATACCAATGATCACTGTAATCACCATTAGTTCAATAAAAGTGAAACCTGACTGTTGAGTACTATGTTTCATTACGATCTCTTCTTATTGAATTAGGGTTTATGATGCGAGAAGTTTTTTTTGTTTTTTAGTCTACTTGATGATTTTAATTTATAAAGTAAAAAAAAACCCCACCGATAAGAATCAAGGTGGGGTTTTTTATAAACAATCCAGTTGTATTGCTTATTTAACTATTAAGCAGCACCTGAACATTTACCAGTGTATTTACCGGCAATAGCTGAAGAACAACTCCATTGACCATTTGCATCACGAGCTAATGTTGTAATCAGTCCGCTGATTCCATTCGCACCAATATGGGTACATTTGATTGTGGCTACACCAGTGCCGTTAGTTGCTACAACTGCAATAGTAGAGCAGTTTGCAGTAGGTGAATGTAGACCAATATCTGCAAGTGTGATGCTTGCTGCTGCACTAACATCTTCAACTAAAATAGATTCAGTCATTGTTTTTCCTGGTGTGATTTCTGCTAATCCAGCTGTGAACTGAGATTTAGCGATGTAATCTTGATACGCAGGAATCGCGATAGACGCTAGGATACCGATGATTGCGACAACAATCATCAATTCGATTAGGGTGAAACCTTGTTGCATTTTTTGAGTGTTCATAATCTTATTCCTTATATTAAATTAAAAACTACATTGAGTGAAACTCACAATAGTTAAAGCAGGGTTCGTGCCAAAAGTTAAACAACTGTAGATTAACTTACAATAAACCACCTTTAAATAGATGTTATTTGTTTTTATTGATTGTTTTTAAAGGTATTTTTATGGTTTAAAATAATTTAATATTAAAGTGTTCTGTATGGATTCTTGGTCATAATAACTTATTTAAAATAGGGGTAATCATTCGGTTTGTGTCTAAAAGTGACAATAAATGTCACTATTATGTCCTTGTTGCCTATTTTGGTTAATTTTATTGGCTTGTATATAGAAAAGATAGGTCTACAATATAATACAAAAGTATTATTTAAGGAGTTTTGTTATGCCCTCTATTGTAAAAGAAACAACCAGTATTAAATTAGATAAAGAGTCAAAAGAAAAAGCTAAATTGATTTTTAAAGAGCTAGGAATCAGTATGGGGGATGCTTTTAATATGTTTTTAAGTCAAGTCAATTTGCACCAAGGACTGCCCTTTGAGGTGAAAATTCCAAATGAAGTGACTAAAAAGGTCATTAAAGAAGCGAGGCAAGGTAAAAATGTGGATGATTTTTCGTTTGATGAGCTTCAAAGGTGAAAATAAAACGACATAAAGCATTTATTATAGGTGGGGATACCTTAGTCATTTACCTGATTATTGATAGTGAAGTAACACTCATGAGACTTGGGAGCCATACTCAATTATTTAAATAAGTAAATCTAACGATTAGGAGCAAATGTATGGATTATAAAAATATTGAAAATATGTTGGAAGTATTGGAAAAATTTATTCGCCATCAAATACAAGGAGACGCTGCTGATCAACTGGTGATTTTTAGTCAAAACTATTTTAGGTTTGCCGTGTTTGAAGAGCTTGCACAGCGACCTATAGAGGATTTATATGGTGCGGCTTTATCTCACTGGAATTTATTTTTAGATTTGCCCGCAGGCAAAGAAAAAGTACATATTTATAATCCCACTATTGAAGAGCACGGCTGGCAAAGTACGCATACCGTGATTGAAATAGTGTTAGTGGATAGAGCTTTTATTTTGCAATCCCTGAGTATGGCGATTAATCGTCATGGCTTAAGTAATCAATTTGTATTGCACCCTGTATACTGGGTGTGCAGAGATAGCAAGGGGCGCTTTAGCGCATTTGCAAATGCTGAAAAAGAGGGCGCAAGACAGGAAAGTGTCTTACATATAGAACTTAATAGACAAAGCGATACGAAATTACTGCAGCTATTAGAGCAAGACTTATATAAAGCCTTGGCGAATGTTTGTGCGGCAACTGAAGATTGGGGTGCCTGTGTAGAAAAAGTTCAACAAGCGATACATGATTTAAGCCAGCAAGTGGATGCGCAACAGCCTAACATTCATGAATCGATAGAATTTTTAAAATGGTTACAAAATAACCACTTTGTGTTTTTAGGCTATCGTGAATACCATATTATTGAACAAGAAGGCGTACATGGCTTTAGTGTTATTGCAAAGTCAGGCTTAGGGGTTTTAAGAGATAGTATTGCTCCGCTACCTGAAGCCAATTTTTTAGCCATTACTGATCATGCCTATCAGTTATTAAAAACCGATAATCCTTTAGTTATTACTAAGGCGACCAGTAAATCTAAGGTGCACCGTCCTGTTTTTATGGATTATATTGGTATTAAACAATATGATGAAGCAGGAAAGGTGATGGGTGAAAAACGCTTTTTAGGCTTATATTCGTCTTCCGCCTATTCCTGTGAGCTAAATAGCATTCCTTTAATACGGCATAAAATTAAAAGCTTATTACAGCAATCACAATTTGTTTCCAGCAGCCATACTGAAAGAGCCTTATTATTTGTTTTAAATTCACTGCCTAGGGATGAGTTATTTTTAGCCAATTTAGAACATTTAGCAGAGTGTGCTGCGGGGGTTCTGCAGTTACAAGAAAGACAGCGCGTCCGTGTTTTTGTGCGTTATGAAATTTATGCGCGTTTTGTCTCCCTCTTGGTTTATGTCCCTAGAGAAAAGTTTAATACGGGTTCACGTAAAAAAATCGAAGCTATTTTATTAGATGCTTTTAAAGGCAATGCTTTAGATTTTAGTGTCAAGCTATCGGAATCTACGCTTGCTAGAGTACATTTTATTATCCATAGCAATCATGAGTGCTGTATTGATTATGAGGTTAAAGAGATCGAGCAGCGCATTGTGGCAGCTTTATCGAACTGGCATGATGAGCTAGCGGCTGAATTACACTCTGTTTATAATGAAGCGACTGCGAATGAATATTTTTTAAATTATCGGCATGGATTTTCAGCCGCCTATCGAGAGGCTGTGTCTGCACGAACTGCTTTATTAGATTTAAAACGCTTTGAGAAAATGGAAAGTGACGGTTTATCGGTGTTGGGTTTTTTATATAGCCCATTAACCGCGACAGGCCAAAAACAACTGTATTTTAAACTGTATTGTTTTGGAGAGTTAGCGACACTTTCACGTAGCTTGCCCATGTTAGAAAATATGGGAGTCAAAGTCTGTAGTGAACACCCTTATGAAGTTAAAAAACAGGGACAAGATAAGTCTTTTTGGATCCATGATTTTGGTTTAAGCTACAGCAATATGGCAACACTGGATATTGATGCCTTGAAACCTCGCTTTCAAGCGGCTTTTGAACAATGTTGGAAAAATCGTGTTGAAAATGATGGCTTTAATGCGCTGGTCGTCAGTGCTAATTTAAGCTGGCAAGAGGTTAATATTGTTAGGGCCTTGTATTTTTACCTGCGCCAAATTGGAATTGCCTTTAGCCAACACTATATAGAAAAGACTTTAATTCATAATGCTCATGTCGTCAGGTTAATTATTCAGTTGTTTAAACAGCGTTTTGCTGGTGAAAATGCGCTAGCGCCTGACACAACTAAGTTATTAGCGGAAATAGAAGTATTGATTGAGCAAGTCAAATCTTTGGATGAAGATCGTATCCTTAGGCGCTATTTAAACTTAATACTTGCTGCAGAAAGAACTAACTTTTTCAAATATACCGTTGATGAATTAGGTATTCCTTATTTTTCGATTAAGTTTAATTCGGCAAAAGTGGACTGCATACCTTCACCGATCCCTTATTTTGAAATTTTCGTCTATTCTCCACGCGTTGAAGGCATACATTTACGCGGGGGAGCGGTTGCACGAGGGGGCTTGCGTTGGTCAGATAGACGTGAAGATTTTAGAACTGAAGTCTTAGGCTTAATGAAAGCGCAGATGACTAAAAACTCAGTCATTGTCCCGACAGGAGCGAAAGGGGGCTTTGTGCTTAAGAGTCAATGTGCAAAAGAAAATTTAGCGAAAGAAGGCGTGGCTTGTTATCAATTATTTATTAAAGGTCTCTTAGATATTACCGATAATTATTCAGCCGATGCGGTGATTAAACCTGCTGGGCTGATTAGCTATGATGCGGATGACCCTTATTTAGTGGTGGCCGCAGATAAAGGCACGGCAAGTTTTTCGGATTATGCGAATGAATTATCGGTCAGCTATAACTACTGGCTGGGGGATGCTTTTGCTTCTGGAGGAACTGAAGGCTATGACCATAAAAAAATGGGCATTACAGCACGTGGTGCTTGGGTGTCTGTGCAACATCATTTTGCTAGTTTAGAGATAGATATTATTCATAATCCCTTTACGGTGGTCGGTATCGGAGATATGGCGGGGGATGTTTTTGGTAATGGCTTGTTGTTATCGAATAAAATTAAATTGCTTGCCGCTTTTAACCATGAATCAATTTTTCTTGATCCTAGCCCCAATACTGAGAGTAGCTTTATAGAAAGACAACGGCTTTTTCAGTTGCCTAGATCAAAATGGGCTGACTATGACGCTAGCCTTATTTCAACAGGCGGCGGTGTTTTTTCACGTAAGGATAAAATCATTGATGTCAGTGATGAAATCAAACAAGTGCTGGCCATATCAGAATCTAGGTTATCACCAAATGAATTAATTAAAGCCATTTTATCAGCCCCTGTTGATTTACTCTGGAATGGAGGGATTGGTACTTATGTCAAAGCAGAGTCAGAGCAAAATAGTGAAGTAGGCGACAGAGCAAATGATGCTTTGCGTATTAATGCTAAGCAACTACGTTGCAAAGTGGTGGGTGAAGGAGGAAATCTTGGTTTTACTCAAAGTGGGCGTATTGAATATGCCTTAAATCAAGGGCGTATTAATACAGATTCTATTGATAATTCAGCTGGCGTGGATTGCTCTGACCATGAAGTGAATATTAAAATCCTGTTAAATAAGTTAATTTTACAAGGCGATATGACCGTAAAACAGCGTCATGTGTTATTAGTCAGCATGACCCCTCAGGTGAGCGAGTTAGTCTTAAAAAATAATCATCAGCAAAATGAGGCGATTGCGATGATTGAAAAAGAATCTTTAAGTGAATTACAAGGCTTAAAACAGCTGATTAAAGCCTTGGAAAAAAAGGCGCACTTAGATCGTCGTTTAGAAAAATTAGCAAATAATAAAGAGTTGCAGACACGTAAACTAGCAGGTTTAGGCATGACACGCCCCGAGGTTTCTATTTTGCTTGCCTATACCAAGCAATTATTTAAAGCTGAATTATTGTCAGAATCAGACTCTATTAATTTACAGCTGGTTCAACATGTTTTATTAGATTATTTTCCCACTCAATTACAAACAGAGTATGCCGAGGAAATACAGTGTCATCGCCTAGCTAAAGAAATTGTGGCAAACCAGTTGATTAATAGCTTAATTAATCGTTTAGGCATTGTTTTCCCACACCGCTTTATACAAGAACTAAATTGCTCAGTTGCCGAACTGGTCAATACCTACCATTTAGTCTGTCGTATTTTTGATATAGAGACTATTTGGAAAATGCAAAGTGAGTTAGAAAACACGGTGAGTGCGCAAGTGTTAGATCGTATTAAGTTAGGCATTAGAAAGTGGATTGAGCGCGCGATGTATTGGTTTGTACGTAATGAGCCTCAAGCAGATGCTGCTGAGCTTTATGTGAAAGACATTGAAAGTTTAGCAGAAACACTGACTAGCTTAGTAACAAAGCAAGAGCAAAAACAGATAGATAGCACTGTAGAAGAATTAATTGCAGAGGGTATTAGTGCGCCATTAGCTCTACGCATTGCACAAAGCGATGCATTATTTGCCTGTTTAAATGCGATTAAAGTGGCTAAAAAAAGTGGGTACCCGCTAGCTGAAGTGACTAAAGGTCTCTTTTATCAAGCGTCGATACTTAATTTAACGTGGATGCGCGAACAAATTTTACAGCTTCCCAAAGAAGCAAGTTGGGAAGCTTTAGCACGACGCGCAATGATTGATGAATATAATCAAATTAGCTGTGTGTTATTGCAAAGTGTGCTTGCAGAAGAGGGGGGAAGCATGACTTTAAAATTAGAATCTTGGCAAGCTAATAATACTGCAGCGTATCAGCGCTATATGACCTTGGTGAACTCAGCACAAGCAGATGAAAATGTGCAGTTAGAGAAGATCGTTGTGATTTTAGGCGTGAGCTGGAACTTAACGATTTATGCGGTGTGAGTTAAGAAGCGTGCATGGAATGAGATCATCCCTGCATGTTGTTAGCAGGAATCTATGCTCAATGAATCATGAGCCGTTACATATTTTCCGCCGTTAAAATCTGCTCTTTGAGTGTTAATAAGTTTTCATGTTTAGGAACAGCACTTAAGCCCTCTTCAATTTTTGCTAAACTGGCTTGGTTTTTACCCTCTACATAAAGGTCCGCAGCTTGTTGCTCAATAATATCAGCAATTTGTTTAAGCCCTGCCAGTGCCTGTTGATCATAGGGTGCAATCACAAGTGCTTGCTTATAAGCCCATACGGCATTACTGCCTGAAGGCGCGGTTAAAAAGCCGACTTCAAAATGCATTTCCGCAAGTTCTAACAAATCAGTGATTTGCTGTTGTTGTTCCGCACTTAATGAGATCATTTCCTCATCCACAACCGTCATTTCATAGTTAACATAATAAAAGCCCACGGCTATTGCTAAGAGAGCACTAGTCGTAATGCCTCCTAGTACTTTAGGCGTAAGAGACTTTGGTTCAATTTCTGCAAGAAAATCACTGGCTGTGGCAGTACGCTGTTCTAACTCGAATGCTAAAGCATGTTTAAGTGCTAAACGGGTACGTCTATTGATACCTGAAATCGTGGGGGCTGTTAATTTTTCAAAGCATGCTATTTCGGCAGATTTTTTTGCATAGGGAGGCTGATCACTTTGGAAGGGATGTTTGCCACTAAGAATTTCATAACAGACACAGGCAAGTGCATAGACATCGTCAGCTGGGCTGGGAGGCTTACCTTCTAACATTTCTAAACTAGCATAGGCAGGGGTTAAGGCACCTAAATCACGCGCATTAAAAACATCGTCATCAGGTCCAGAGTCAGCCATCACTGCGGCACTCGCGATACCAAAATCAAGTACTTTTACATTGCCATCTTGGGTGATAAAAACATTGCCTGGCTTGAAATCGGAGTGGATAATGTTTTTGTTATGTGCGTAGGCAAGTGCTAATGCTAGGCCCTTTATAGTCGGCCATGCTTCTTTAAAAGGCATGCCATCTCGGCATTCTTCACGGATAAATTGAGAGAGTGTTTTACCTTCTAATAGTTCCATGACGAGAAACACATTATTGTGCTCATCTTTATCAAAGTCATAAACGGTGATGATATTGGGGTGAGCGAGTAGCTGTGTTTTTTTTGCCTCTCTCTGTAGCGCCATAAAAAGTGTAGGGTCATTTTTAAACTCATCATTGAGCGCTTTGATGGCAACATCCGTATGTGTATCTTGTGCTTCCTCTTTGCGTTTATCAGTTGCTTGGAAGACGGTACCCATTCCGCCTTTTCCTAATGCTTTTGTAATAAGAAAGCGATCTTTGATCAGCGAACCTACTTGGATACTTTCAGGCTTTTTATGTGCCGTTTTTGTTTTGTTAAGAGTGGGTTTTGCTATTGTCTCTGTTTGTAGCAAAGTCTCTTCGGGCTTATCACTGCTTATTGAGCTTAAAGAGACTAAAACAGTTTCATCTGTTGCTGTATTAGCGTTGGGAATAGGGGAGAGAATCGTTTCATCCTCTGCAATATCCTGTGTGCTTGCTAAAGGCACTATCATTGTTTCATCTGTTGCCGTATCAGTGCTAGGGATAGGCGATAAAATAGTTTCATCTTCCACAGCTGTGTGCTGTTGCGGAGTGATCAGTGTTTCATCGCTTATCGTAGGAGAATTAGCAATGGGAGATAGGCGGGTTACATCTTCTGCACTGAGTGATGGCACTATAATCGTTTCATCACTTTCTGTACTCGTACTAGGGGTAGGTATGAGTACAGTGACATCAGATAAGTCTGAATGACTTATCTGTGTGGCATCATTTTCAGGCTTATGGGTCACTTTTTATCCTTTATTTTTGAGCAAGGAAAAAATAAGGGCTTCCTTGATGCCCAGCATGGAGCATAGCTGAGTATTGAGGTGACTGTTGAAAGCCAACAGAGGCTGCTGATTTTTGCACATTGTTAGCAACAGACCTAAACAATTCATAATCTTCTATCAGCCCATTGTTTTGCTTTAAAGCACTTAAAAAAGCACGTGCAAAAATAGAGTGCTTACCACCATCAGAATCTAACACAGGTTTGACTCCTCCAGAAGTAATCACGGTACGTGCTTTACGTTTAACCATAAAGTTTAGCCACTTAGTACGTTTTTCCTGAGCCATTTTTCCTGGTAAACGTACCACTGCACTTTTGGTCATTGCACCTGAATAACAAGAATCTGCAACCACTAAAATATGCTTAGCCGCCATAATATTTAAGTATTGAGTGATGCTATGGCTGGATAACCAATTAGCACTATTATCAGATTCTGCATCGGTCGGTAGCCAGTAGGCACTTTGGTCAGACTTATCGATTTCACCATGCCCTGCATAGTAAATTAATAGATTATCTTTTTCAGTTAATAGTTGGCGTAAATCATTGAAGGCCGTCATTATTTGGTGTCTGTTGGCATTAATTAATAAAGTGGTTTTATAACCATAACGTACGCGTAAGGTTTCTTCTACAGAGCGTGCATCATTGACTGACGTTTTTAAATCAGTGAGTTGTGCATAGTTTTTATTACCAATGACGAGCGCATAAAAACGTCCAAAATTAACCGATGCATAATCAGTGCTAACTGCTTGCATAGGAGGGTGTAAGTCTAGGGCTGGAGATTCTGAGCTTTTGGCAAGTAAGTTAAAATCTAATTGACCCGCAGAGCCTTGTTGATAATTGGCAATGATTTTAACAGGGGTTAAATCTTCATTAATCGCAACATCTGTACGAAACATACCTTTCAAGTCTACAGCTACTGTTTCACCATTAATGGTTAAAGAAAGTAATTGATCAAATTTATCAATTTTTCCTATCACTTTTTTAGTTTTACGGATAGCCCTTAGTTGGTAGCTTGGTACACCTCGTGTCAATAGCATCGGAGGCTCGATGATTTCGATTCCCGCACTGCTTAATAAAATACTTTTAGATGCCGTGGACGGGGTAGTGCTACTTTGTTCAACTGTTTGTTGAATTTCAGCGAGTTTAAGCTTTTGTTGATCTATTGAGGACTGGTTATCTTGCAGTTGCTGTTCTAATTGTTGAATAAGCTGCTGGTTACCTTGTTTTTTATTTTTTTCTCGGCTTAGGCTTTGGCGTGATCGGCTTAGCTGAGACTGGAGTTTTGTTAACTCATTTTGTTGGTTTTGGTAGTTTTGGCGTGCAGTGCTAAGTTGTTGGCTTAAAGCATCTGCTTGCTGTTGGTAGCCTGCCGATTCTTCGCGTAAGACCCCAAGCTGTTCTTCATAGCCAGCTGAAACAGTAGCCTCTGTTACTGAAGCAAATTCTAAATCAGTATTATCTAGCCCTGATGCTTTACGATACCAGTTTAATGCAGTAGGTAAGCTTTGCTCTACACCTAGACCTTTTTCATATAAATGACCTAGATTAATTTGCGCACTAGAGTCGCCTTGTGCCGCCGCTTTACGATACCACTGTGCTGCGATAGCAGGATCAGCTAAGCTACCTAAGCCTTTTTCATACATTTCACCGACAATGACTTGAGCTTTAGCATTGCCTTCTTTTGCTTGAGGTAACCAAACTTTTAATGAAGAGGCGTAATTTGCACGATCATAGGCAACATATTCGCCGCCGCGGGTTTCGCATTCACCTGCCGTTGTTTGAATCGGTCGGCGACTAGTCAGATAGGTCATTTTTCCTAATTTACGCATTTGCCCAGGTAGTAGGCAGTCAACGACAAATAATTTATCTGTTTGTGCTGCCGTATAATGCTCTCCCTCTTTTATCATGCTGGGTTGACAGCCTAGTAAAAGGAGTAATGGTAAAATAACGGTCTGCTTAATATGTGTTTTTTTTATGAATAGCATTAGAACACTCTCCCTATTGAAAGCAAATGCCTCTGGTTGATTCAGAGGTTTGAAATATAATTTTAGTCTTTAATATTATTTCTATCTACCTTTATATTTTTAGTGGGCGGTGAAAATAGAGGTATATTGCTTAAAACTTTTTATTTGTTGGGTAGAATCACTACGGAATCTAGGCTAGAATATATCCTTAAATATGGGGAGCATAAATATGCTTCACTTATATTTTATTAACGTCTATAGTTAGGTTTTTTAGAGCTAGAGTAATTGCTTAGTTTTGGCTTTAAATTAGGTCTATAATGCCTAGCTAAAAATTGCTTGGGAGTAAATATTATTTACCCCTTACTTCTTTGCCGAGTGGGAATATCAAAATGAAGTTAAAGTTAAGTGTTATCGCGCAAGCAGGCGGCGAAAGGGAAAGTATTGTTATTGAGCAAACAGGTGCTAGTATTGGACGAAAGGCTTCCAATACTTTAGTTTTAGAGGATCCCAAACGCTTTATTTCTGGTCAGCATGCGACAATTGATTATCGTGAACCTGATTATTTTATAACGGATATTAGTACTAATGGCGTGTTAATCAATGACGCAACACAGCCAATAGGGAATGGAAAAAGTATTAAGCTTAATGATAATGATCAATTACATATTGGTAGTTATACCTTAGTGGTGAGTATGCAGGGCGAACAAATGGCAGGTATTGCTGTTGGTAATCCTGCTGTCGATTTTGCACATGACCCTTTTGCTGAATTAGGCACAGATTTAGTGCAAGGTATGATTGATGAAAATAATGTAGAGCCTGAGCAAACGCCCCCCTCTGACCCTTTCGGTAAGCTTGATAAACCTGATTTTGATGATTTTCCTATTGATTTAATGGGATCGGAAAATATAAGTGCTTCCCCTTCGGAGCAGCAACTTGAACCTGCTGCTTTTAGCGCCGCCTTTGAACCCTTTAACGCTGAACCAGAAGCTTCTGTAGGAAAAATAAAGTCTGAATCTAGCAGTAGCGATATACTCGCAGATGATTGGTTTACAAAAAATGAAGATAAAGGCGTTGAGAGTAGTGAGGAGTTATTTAGCGATGATTTTTTTGCTGAGCAAAAAAGCACTGCCGCTCCTGTTCAAGAGCAAGAGGTCGACGCTGTTTTACAAGCATCAAATCAAGCTGAACAAGTGGCTCCAGTAGAGCAAGCTGCGAGTAGTGAAGAGCTATTTACGGATGATTTTTTTGCTGAGCAAAAAAGTACTGCTGCTCCTGTTCAAGAGCAAGAGACCGACGCTGTTTTACAAGCATCCAATCAAGCTGAACAAGTGGCTCCAGTAGAGCAAGCTGCGAGTAGTGAAGAGCCATTTAGCGATGATTTTTTTGCTGAGCAAAAAAGCGCTGCTGCCCCTGTTCAAGAGCAAGAGGTCGATGCTGTTTTACAAACATCAAATCAAGCTGAGCAAGTGGCGCCAGTAGAGCAAGGCGCAAGTAGTGAAGAGCTATTGAGCGATGATTTTTGTGCTGAGCAAAAAAGCGCTGTTGCCCCTGTTCAAGAGCAAGAGGTAGAAGTCGTTTTACAAGCATCAAATCAAGTAGAACAGGTTGAACAGGCAAAGTTGCTAGAGCCACAAGTAAAGCTTGTTGTGCCTACTCCTGGGAGATCGAGAGCTGCTGTAAAACCTAGTGTAGCTCCCCCTTCAAACAGCGATCAGCAAGCCCTACTAGTGGATAGTTTTTTACGTGGGGCTGAACTTGATGGTATCGGCTTAGATGAAGCACTGACAGAAGAGAGTTTCTATATTATCGGGAAAATTATGCGCTCCTCTATTCAAGGGACAATGGATGTATTAGCGGGTAGAGCTAAAATTAAAAATGAGATGCATTTAGATGTTACTATGATCAGGGCGGTAGAGAATAACCCTATTAAATTTTCAGTTACGGTTGATGAGGCAATGAAGAAATTATTGGCCCCTCAAGATGCAGGATATTTAGCGGCTGAAGAATCTATAGAAGAGGTGTTTGATGATATTCGTGCGCACCAATTCTCCGTTATTTCGGGAATGCATACGGCATTGCTCGAAGTGTTAACGCGTTTTGATCCTAAAAAATTAGAGCAACGATTGCAGGCGCAAAGCCGCTTAAGTGCGAGTATTCCTGTGCATAAACAAGCGAAATTATGGCGCTTATTTGAAGAGCTTTATAGCGATATTGAGCATGAGGCCAGCGATAACTTCTATCATTTATTTGGGCAGGCCTTTGCAGAGTCGTATGAAAAGCAAATGCTGGCCTTAAAAAACGCAAAAAAAGAGACCCCGTTTTAGGGTTTCAGTCACTGAAATTAGAGAATATTATATGCATATTAAATTACGCTTAGTTTTTGTTTTTCTGCTACTGTCATTGATGGGCTGTAATACTACCCCAGAGAAGTCAGAAGAAATAGAGAAACCAGCGGTAAAAAGACAAGCGAGCATTGTCAACCTTAAGGTCATGGTGTCTAAGCAAGCTAACCCTGATGTGAATGAGCGTCCTTCCCCTGTAGTGGTACGTATTTTTCAATTAAAAAATTTGGGTAAATTTTCAGAATCTGATTTTTATGCCCTGTTTGAGAATGACAAAGAAGTATTGGGCGATGACTTAGTAAACTCCGAGCAATTTTATCTCAAGCCTGGTGAAGATCGCTCACTTAAAAATACAGTAGAACCTGAAACACACTATATAGCAGTAATTGCAGCTTTTCGAGATATAGAGCAAGCCATGTGGCAAGATTCAATTGTTATTCCTGCTGAGAATACCGATCAACTTATGATTCTTGTGGACCAATTAAAAATCAGTATTTGGAAAAAATAGTCTGCCTTTGTAGGGTTTATTAATAGGGGAGTAGGTAAGTATATGACTTGGAATAATAAAGTTATCTGGACTGAAGGAATGTTTTTACAGCCTTTGCATTTTCAGCAACAAGACCGTAATACACAGCACTGGGTTGAATCACGCTGTGGTAGCTTGCAGAGTTTTGCTTGGGGGGTGACGCATTTAGAAATTGATCCTCAACTGCTAAGTTTAGGTAAATTTGCCATTATTGCTTGCCGTGGTGTTTTTCCTGATGGCACTCCTTTTAGTATTCCTGAACAACACCCCGCACCTAGACCATTGGAACTTGCCGAATCGACAAGCAATGAAATTATTTACCTTGCTTTGCCCATACAGCGTCAAGCAGGTAAGGAAATTACTTGGGAGGATGCGGATGATGAATTAAGCCGCTATCGCTTACAGGAAATAGAAATTAGAGACATGCACTCGCAGTCTGATTCAGGGGCTTCTGTGATTCAGAGTGGTGAGCTATGGACGCGCTTACGCCCTGCGAGTAAAAATCAAGGGGCTTTTGTCACGATTCCACTTGCGAAGGTTGTAGAGCGTAAAAAAGATAAGCAACTGGTACTTGATAAGGACTTTATTGCCAGTAGTTTACAGTGTAGTGGAGCGTCTAAATTACTCAGTTATATTAAAGAAATTTCAGGTATTTTACAGCATCGTGGAGAGGCTTTAGCACAGCGCTTAGCGACACCAGGAGCGGGAGGTGTTGCAGAAATTACTGATTTTTTATTATTACAAATCATTAATCGCTATCAGCCCTTATTTCATCATTTTACTGCTATGGAGCAATTTCATCCTGAAAGATTATTTAGTGTGATAATTCAGATGGCGGGTGAACTTGCCACCATTACTCAGGAAGGGCATAGGGCAGGTGAGTTTCCTGATTATCAGCATAATAACTTACAGTTGAGTTTTGAGCCTGTTATGCTAGTCTTGCGACAATCCTTAAGTTGGGTCTCTGAGTCGCGTGCTGTCTCTATTCCACTCAAAGAACATGCGAACCAAGTTCATACTGCTGATATCAATGATCGTGAGTTATTAAATTCAGCGGTTTTTGTGCTTGCTGCGAGCGCACAAATGGATGCGGATTTAGTGCGTCAATATATTCCGCGTAAAACGATTATTTCAACCGTTGATAAATTACGCGACTTAGTCATGTCACAAGTCCCTGGCATCAAACTAAACTCTATGGCAGTCGCACCTAGGCAAATTCCGTTTCATAAAGGGATGGTTTATTTTGAGTTAGATAAAAATCATAGCTTATGGAAAGAGTTACAGCAAAGTGGCACCATTGCTTTTCATTTTTCAGGTGAATACCCTGAACTTAAATTAGAATTTTGGGCTATTAGGAGTTAACACGATGTCATCAGATGATCCTTTTTTCACTGCCCCTGCAGACGATAGAACCATTATACGCCCCGTGCCTGGTGGTAAACGTGCTGATATTCAAACCCCACCACCCACTCCTCCTAGAGCACCTTCTGCTAGTCAGGGGAATCAAGCTTTACCTACTCTGGGAGGACTTAACCCCCTAGAAAAAGCCTCATCAGGCTTATTAGCACTTTTGACGCGTATTAATGGCTCACAGCAGCAGACAAACTCAGCCGCTTTAAAAAATAAAATCATTCAAGAAATACAAAAATTTGAAGTAACAGCAGATAATTCGGGAATTGATACACAAACGATCTCGAGTGCACGCTATGTGATGTGTACCGTATTGGATGAAGCGGTATTGGGGACACCTTGGGGGCATAATAGCGATTGGTCACAGCACAGTTTATTAAGCCAGTTTCATAAAGAAGTATCAGGGGGTGACCGTTTTTTTCAATTACTTAAATCATTAGCACAAAATCCGAGTAAAAATAAGGGCTTATTAGAACTGATGTATGTCTGCTTGGCTCTAGGTTTTGAAGGGCGTTATCGTATTGTAGAAGGTGGCAAGGATAAGCTGCTGGGTATTCGGGAATGGTTATTTAATATTATTCAGCAAGAAACAGGCAGTGCGGAATATGCACTTTCGCCTCACTGGGAAGGAGTGACTGACCAGCGTAATCCTTTAACACGATTTATTCCATTATGGGTTTTTGCAGCGGTTGCAGCCGCTTTGTTGGCCGCTTTATTTAGCATTTTTTTATTTCAACTCAATAATGATTCAGACCCTGCTTTTAGGCAACTATTAAGTATTAAAACGCCTGTGATAGAACGTGCAGTAGAGCCTGAACCTGTTTATGCTGAAGCACCTGCGATTACATTATCGCTATTGCTGGCAAGTGAGATTGAACAAGACCAACTTAAAGTCAGCGAGTTGGTACAGCGTAGTATTGTGACACTTAAGGGAGATAGCTTATTTGCATCAGGGAGTACCACGGTTAATCGTGAGATTATTCCTTTGTTACATAAAATTGCAGCTGCTTTAAATCAGTTACCCGGTGAAGTTTTAGTGACAGGGCACTCTGATAATGTCCCCATTCGGAGCTCTCGTTACCCTTCCAATTGGCATTTATCTAAAGCCAGAGCAGAATCAGTTGCGAAGATTGTCAAACAAAATTTACAAGATGCAGATAGAACATTAATAGAAGGGCGTTCAGATTTAGACCCGATTGCATCTAATAAAACGTCTCAAGGGCGAGCGAAAAATCGCCGTGTTGAAGTAACCTTGTTGAAATAAGTACTAGCGACTAGAGAAGGATAGAATAGTATGACAAAGTTGGTTGATTTTTTTAAAAAACGTTGGGTTATTTCGCTGCTAGGTATTTTAGCACTGGGTTTATTTATTTGGTTTATTGGCCCTTTATTTGCCTTTGCGGAATATGCTCCCTTAGAGTCTGAGTTAAATCGTTGGCTTTTATTTGCTGCTTTGTTATTGCTTTGGCTGTTGAAGGTCGCTTGGTCTTATTTCAAAGCTAAAAAAGAAAATTTTCAGATGATGCTGGCGATGGCAGCTGAAAATAAATCGGACTCTAGTGAAGAGCAACAAGCTTCTGATGAAGAAGTCCAGTTATTGCAAGAGAGATTAAGTGAGGCATTAGGTGTTTTAAAAGAGACACGCTTGGGGAGTGGCCCAGATAAACAGTTTTTGTATCAATTGCCTTGGTATATTATTATCGGTCCACCAGGTGCTGGAAAAACCAGTTTATTAAAAAACTCAGACTTAAAATTTCCTTTATCAGATAGCTATGGCAAAGATGCAGTGCGTGGCGTAGGCGGAACTCGAAACTGTGATTGGTGGTTTACTGAAGATGCTGTGTTGTTGGATACGGCAGGTCGTTATACGACTCAAGATAGCAATGAAACAGTGGATCAAGCAGCTTGGTTAGGTTTTTTAGATTTACTCAAAAAAAATCGCAGCCGGCGACCCATTAATGGTGTGATTATTGCGGTCAGTATTGCTGATTTACTAGGGCAGAGCAATGAACAGTCTTTAGCGCAAGCACGTGCTATTCGCCAGCGTATTCAAGAATTATATGAGCGTTTTAGTATTCATTTTCCTGTGTATTTATTATTCACCAAGTGTGATTTATTAGCAGGCTTTATGGAGTACTTTGATGAACTTGATCGTGATAGACGCGCGCAAGTTTGGGGCATGACCTTCGACTTAGAGGATTCTGAACAGGAAAAACGAAATAATACCGAGCAATTTAATCAGGAATTTGAATTATTACAGCAGCAATTGCAGCAGCAGTTATTAGCGAGATTAGAACGCGAAAGAGGAGCGGAAAGACGTAATCAAATTTATACTTTTCCACAGCAGTTTGGTTCTTTAAAAGAATTGATTAGCCCTTTTATTGAAGAGGTATTTCAGTCTAGCCGTTATGCGAATGATGTGATGTTTCGTGGGGTGTATTTTACTAGTGCTACGCAGGAAGGCTCTCCCATTGATCGTATTATGGGTGCAATGGCTAGTAATTTTGGCTTAGAATCACAGTCTAATGTAATGCCAGAAGGTGTGGGTAAAAGCTTTTTTATCAATCGTTTATTAGGCAAAGTTGTTTTCGCAGAGTCAGGTTTAGCAGGCACTAATTTAAAAAAAGAAAAGCAACGCTCTTGGTTCCAGCGCGGAGCTTTTATTGGCGTAGCGGCTTTGACCGCAGTGATGGCTGGCGTATGGGCAAGTAGTTATTTTGCGAATCAAGCTTATATTAAGGAAATAGAAACGCAAACGGCAGAGATTCAAGCAAAAATAGACAAGGTGGACCCAAATGGTACGAATGTTTTACCGATTTTACCTTTATTGGATCAACTGAGAAATATTCCTGGCGGCTATGCAGACCAGCAGGCTGAAAAATCACACTGGTCACAAGCCTTTGGTTTATATCAGGGAGATAAACTAGGTGATGCCTCGGTATCTTTATACCACCGCTTACTGAAAAATATTTATTTGCCACGCTTGATGTCGCGTATTGAAACGCAGTTGCAGAATAATGCGGATAATACAGATTATTTATATGAAGCCCTTAAGGCGTATTTAATGTTGGCGGATCCCGAGCATTATGATGCAGATGCAGAGCAGGCTTGGTATAACTTAGATTGGAAATATAATCTACCTGCTGATGTCACAACGGCACAACGGCAGGCGATGATTACCCATTTGCATAGCTTATTAGCATCTCGCCCAGCACCTTTACCTAGACCACTTAATGCAGAATTAATTGCACAAACACGAGAGTTATTACAAGAAACTCCGCTTGCTAACAGGGTGTATGCACGACTTAAGCTAGAACTTTTAAAAAATGACGAGAGTGCTTTTAGTATTAGTGATAAAGCAGGCAGAAATGCGCCTATGGTGTTAACTAGAAAAAGTGGCTTAGCGCTTAGTTCAGGTATTCCTAGTTTATTTACGTGTAAGGGCTATAGCCTAGAATTATTGCCGAATAGTGAAAGAATTATTAGTCAGCAGGCGGGTAATAATTGGGTTTTAGGCGGCGGGGAAGAGCTTTCACTTTCAGTCAAACAAATGGCTCAATTACGTGAAGATGTGTTGAAATTATATTTTCAAGATTATATTAGTCATTGGGAAGAGTTATTGGCTGATGTACAAATTAAATCTGTTTCTAGTCAAGCTCAGCTAGTAGAAATGTTGAATATTATTTCTGATAAAGATTCACCCATTAAATTATTTTATGAAGCGGCTGGAAAAGAAACTAATTTGACTTGTTTGTTAAAAATAGAACAAACGATAGGGCAAAAAATAGAGCAGAAAGCCAGTTCTGTTAAATCTTCATTAGAAAGTATTATGCGTACTTCGATACCTGAAGTTTCTGTTTCTGTGCGTTCAGGTGTTTCACCTAATATGGTCAGAGAGCATTTTAAAAACTTTAATGACTTTGTGATTACTAAGGATGGTGTACCGCCTGCATTAGATCGAACACTTGCCAATTTAAATGAGCTGCATGTTTATTTGAATTCTTTGTTACATGCGAGTGGTGATGAACTCGTACTGGAACAGCGTAAAGAAATTATGAGTGTGATTTCAAAAGTGACACTAGACGGAAAGCGCGCTCCCGCACCTGTCGCTGAAATGGTTAAAGGTATTACGGATAGTAGTCGTAATCTTGTCAGTGGTGGCGTACGTAATCACCTTAATTTGATGTGGAAATCAGATGTCTTACCTTTTTGTCAGCAGGCAATTGGAGGCTTGTATCCCATTGCACAAAGTTCAAGAGAAATTACCTTTGAAGATTTTACTCACTTTTTTGGGCATGGCGGTTTAATGGATGAGTACTTTAAAAAGTATTTATTGAAATCGGTAGAAAAGGGTAGAAAAGGCTGGCGCTGGAATGCTAGAGCGGGTGGAGGGGAGGCTGTTTCTCGTCGTGCTTTAAAGCAATTTCAGCGTGCCGATAAGATTAAAAATATCTTTTTTCGTATGGGTAAGCAGTCACCTAAAATAAGCTTCAAGTTAAAACCTATTTCTATGAATCCTTCTATTTCCCAATTTATTATGGATATTGATGGGCAAGTTTTAAAATATGCACATGGACCGATAAGACCTGTACCGATGAAGTGGCCAGGTCCTAATAATTCAGGGCAAGTACGTATACAATTGGTTCCTCCTATACAGGGTAGTCGTTCAGGCTTATCAAAAGAAGGACCGTGGGCGCTCTTTCGTTTGTTTGATCAAGCTGATATTCGCCCTACTTCTAACCCCGCTGTTTTTATTATGACGTTTAATATTCAAGGGCGTGAAGCTAAATTCGAATTACGTGCGAATAGCGCGGTTAATCCTTTTCAACTTAACGACTTAAGGTCATTTAAATGTCTGCCGAATCTATAATTGATGGCTATTATGGTAAAGTCTCCACACGCGGAGACTTTGTCAGTCGTGGTTTACCTGTTAGCTTTATTAACCCTTGGGATAGCTGGCTACAAGAGGCTATTTTAAGTAGTCAGCAGCAATTGGGAAAAAATTGGTTAAATTGTTATCTTACGGGACCTATTTATCGCTTTTCACTCGCCTCTGGTATTTGCGGCGAGCAGAGTTGGCTAGGCATTATGATGCCTAGTGTGGATAGTATTGGGCGTTATTACCCTATGACTATCGTGGTACAGAACTATTTACATACCAACCCTTTTACAGCATTGCAAGAAGCAACTGAATGGTTTGTAAGGGCAGAAGAGCTGGCACTTTCTAGTTTATCAGAGGAGTTTGATTTACAGCTATTTAATCAGCAATTAGCAGAGTTGAAAATCGAAGTTTTTAGTCAAAATGACAATACCCAAGTGCCTGCTCCACCACTGGCTCAGCATGGGGCTAGCCAAGCTTGGCAGAGCCGCTTATCGGTAGGTCAAGATATTAGCCATGTATTACCTAGGTTTATGGATAATTTACTCAAAGAGAACTGTTTTTCCTATAGTGTTTGGTGGACGGCAGGGTCTGAGCAAGTGAGTGCTTCTTTACTTGTATGTGAGGGGCTGCCCCCCTTTGATGGTATCGCGAGTATGCTAGATGGTAACTGGAATTCATGGGGATGGGAAGCAAATCGCTATGCGCTTAGCCCCACTAATCGGTCGTTTTAAGGAAGCTTATGCAAAGGAAAAAAGTGGGCTGGTCATCTTGGGGTAAGACTCATGTCGGCATGCAACGTAAGGTTAACCAAGATGCTTTACTTGATTTAGCTGAGCAGGGCTTATGGGTGGTTGCTGATGGTATGGGAGGGCATCACCGAGGAGATTTGGCAAGTTCTAAAATTATTGAAGCATTACAGAGTTTTAAAGCAGAAAAAAGGGCTGGGTTTGCGGTACAAAAAATTTATCAGCAATTAGACAAAGTGAATGCTGAGCTAATTGAGTGTGCTGCGCAGTTAGGCCAGAATGTGGTGATAGGCAGTACTATTGCACTTTTATATGCCGATAAAAAGCATTGTATTATTGTTTGGTCGGGGGATAGTCGTATTTATTTATTTCGCCGTGGGACGTTAAAGCAGCTTAGTTTAGACCATAATAATGAACAAAGCTTTTTGGATCAAGGATTTAGCGCTGAAGACTTAGTGAATCACCCCTATGCACAGGCATTAGCACATGCAGTAGGTGGCGAAACTAGTGTATACTTAGATATGCAGATACAGGAAGTTAGAGAAGGTGATATTTTTCTATTATGCAGCGATGGTTTAAATAAAGAATTGAGTGACTGTGATATTGAGTCGGTGTTACAAGGATTGCCCTATCGGCAAGCGGTAGATGAGATGATGGATTTGGCTTTACAGCGAGGTGGACGAGATAATATCACCATTCTTGCCGCCAAAGTTATATGAGTTTTGGTTCTCATTCTCATTCTCACCTAAATTCGTATAAAAGTGTTTTATGACTGAGCATTTGCTGTTAGTATGCAATAAAGAGTTGCAAAGAAAAATCAAACGTATTTTTTGTTAAACGAAAAGGAAGAACAGTGTCGGAATTAAACTTACAGCATTTACTTGATGATATTTCCCCAGAATCCCCATGTGGAGAAAACCTTGAAGAAGATGCTGGTTTTTTTGAATTAGAGAATGCAGCAAAATTTATTGAAGAAAAGCAGATGGGCGATACCATCGTGCCTGCTGAAGAGCCTGACTGGAAAGAGGTTAGGCGCTTATCTCAGGATTTATTAGCGCGCTCACATGATATTCAAGTAGGCATTTATCTAAGTTTAGCATTATTAAGAACAGATGGTTTTGATGGTTTTAATCAGGGTCTAAGTTTACTGAGTGGTTGGTTGGAAACACATTGGGAGGAAGTTTACCCTATTCAGGATGAAGAAGATGATTATCCTATGCAGCGGATTAATGCTTTAAGTTCTCTTGATGATTATGCCTTAGTAAGATCTGCTTTGACTCGTACAGCCCTACTCAAGTCTGACTTAGGACTATTAACATGGCGAAATATTGAAATTGCTGAGGGTAGAGCAAAGGCAATTGAAGATGAGGTAACTTTTGAGCTATCAGTGATTAATGCCGTGTTCAGTGATGCTGATAACGAGCTATTGCAAACAATAGCTGACTCAGTCAATCAGTCGTTAACATGGGTACAAAAGATTTTAGCCGTGACGAGTGAAAAAGCGGGGGCAGCCAATACGCCAAGCTTATCAGCACTAGAATCATTATTACAAAGTATTGTAAAATTTTTAGCTCAGCAATTTGAAGGGCAAGCAAGCGAGTCAGAAAATGCAGAAGGTGATGCTATAGAAGCGGGTGGGTCAGCTGTTTCTACAGGTCATACAGACGTTAAGAAAAAAGGGATTCATAGCCGCGATGATGTGGATAAGGCATTAGATGAAATAGGCAAGTATTTTGAACAGTATGAGCCTTCTAGCCCTATTCCCTTCTTTTTGTTACGTGCCAAAAAACAGCTTAGAATGAATTTTATAGAGATTTTACGTGATATGACCCCTGATGCTGTCTATCAAGCTGAAACAGTTCTTGGGGCACAAAACCAAGAAGATAATTAGAGAGTATTTTAAATGAGAATATTTTCTGATGTTTTTATTAAAACATAAGTTGTATCATGGTCAGAGTACTTGATTAAAAGTACTATTTATTATCACAAAGGAGTCCACTCATGGCTAAAGAAAGTAGGCAGAAATTTATTGCCCGAAATAGAGCACCACGGGTTCAAATTGAATACGATGTAGAACTATATGGCGCTGAGAAAAAAATTGAGCTGCCATTTATTATGGGAGTCATGGCAGATTTATCAGGGAAACCTGCTGATCCTCTTGCGCCCGTTGGCGATAGAGATTTTTTAGAAATTGATGTTGATAATTTTGATGCACGGCTTAAGTCTATGAAGCCTCGTGTGGCCTTCCAAGTACCTAATGTTTTAACAGGGGAAGGAAACCTCAGTATTGATCTTACTTTTGAAAATATGGATGATTTCTCGCCTACTGCTATTGCAAGTAAAGTAGAAGGGTTAAGTAGCTTACTACAGTCAAGAACACAGTTATCTAACTTATTAACGTATATGGATGGTAAGGGAGATGCGGAAGCTTTAATTGCTAAAACATTGAATGACCCTGCCTTATTACAGTCATTAGCCTCTGCGCCAAAGCCAGAAGCGAATGATAACAATAAACCTGAAGAGGACTAGTCATGGCTGAAGCAGAAGTAGAAGCGACAGGCGCGGTTGCCGAAGAAGCGCAAGCAGAGAGTGGTGATTTTGCCTCTTTATTGCAACAAAATTTTAAGCCTAAATCAGACCGTGCTAAAGAGGCAGTAGAAAATGCGGTTAAGACTTTAGCAGAGCAAGCATTAATTAATGCCACATTAATTTCTGATGATGCGATTAGGTCTATTGAGGCAATGATTGCGGAAATAGATCAGATTTTAACTAAGCAGGTTAATTTAGTGTTACATCACGCAGACTTTCAAAAGCTTGAGGGTAGCTGGCGTGGTATGCATTATATGATTAATAATACCGAAACGGATGAACTGTTAAAAATCAAAGTGCTTAATATCACTAAAAAAGAAGTACATAAGACTTTGAAAAAATTCAAAGGTACCTCTTGGGATCAAAGCCCGATTTTTAAAAAGGTCTATGAGCATGAATATGGGCAGTTTGGTGGCGAACCTTTCGGTTGTTTAATGGGTGATTATGAATTTGACCATTCACCGCCTGATGTCGAATTTTTAAATGGAATTGCTGAGGTTTGTGCGGCATCACATGCACCGTTTATTGCTGCAGTGGCACCCACTTTAATGAATATGGACTCTTGGCAAGAACTTGCTGACCCTAGAGATTTAACTAAAATCTTTCAAACGGCTGAATATGCTGCATGGCGTTCACTTAGAGAGTCTGATGATTCGCGTTATATCGGCTTAGCGATGCCACGATTCCTGTCGCGCTTACCTTATGGATCTAAAACAGACCCTGTCGAAGAGTTTGATTTTGAAGAAGATGTAGAAAATGCATCACATGATAACTATACGTGGTCCAATTCGGCATATGCAATGGCAACGAATATTAATAAGTCTTTTAAACTATATGGCTGGTGTTCGCGTATTCGTGGTATAGAATCAGGCGGTGCGGTTGAAGGCTTACCTACTCATACATTCCCTACCGATGACGGTGGAGTAGATATGAAGTGTCCGACTGAAATTGCGATTAGTGACCGACGTGAAGCTGAACTGGCTAAAAATGGTTTTATGCCGTTACTGCATAAAAAGAACTCAGATTTTGCCGCCTTTATTGGTGCTCAATCTTTACAAAAACCATTTGAATACGATGATCCTGATGCTACGGCAAATGCAAATTTATCAGCAAGATTACCTTACTTATTTGCAACTTGTCGTTTTGCGCATTATTTGAAATGTATTGTGCGAGATAAAATCGGCTCATTTAAAGAGCGTGATGATATGGAGAAGTGGTTAAATGATTGGATCCTTAATTATGTAGAATCTAATCCGGCAACAGCAAGTGAGGATGATAAGGCAAGGAAACCTTTAGCAGCAGCGGAAGTTGTTGTAGAAGAGGTTGAAGGCGATCCTGGTTATTACACGTCTAAGTTTTTTCTGAGACCGCATTATCAGCTTGAAGGCTTAACGGTTTCTTTACGTTTAGTCTCTAAATTACCTTCAACTAAGGGAGGAGATTAAGGAGCGTGTATGGCAAGCGTTTACCATAATTAATGGAGGGGCGATTTTTTAGCTATATTATTGACTATTTTTACAGCGTTTAAAGATCTGTACCTCATTGTGCGTAAGTTCGTGCATACATACTCTTAAAGGAATGGAAAAGCAGCTTGATTACAAGGTTGCTGAGTAATCAATGGAATGAAGAATATTTTTTTTAATTATTTTTAAGGTGAATTATTATGGCTACAAGTACGTATTTAAATATCCCACCTCTTAAAGGTGAATCTACTGACACAGCTCATAAAGACTGGATAGAAATAGAAAGTTTTAATATGAGTGTTTCTCAACCGATCTCTGGACCTAGTGGTACAGGTGGACGTTCAGCGGCACGTGCAGATTTTAGTTCTTTAGGTGTTTCTAAAAGTGTTGATACAGCCAGTTGTGATCTTAATCAGTACTGTGCTAGTGGTAAACATATTGCCAAATTAGAACTTGAAGTGTGTCAAGAAACAGGTGGGAAAGTTTGTTACTGGAAGTATACGCTAGAAGATGTCATGGTACAGTCTGTAAGCACTGGCGGTGGCGGTTCTGGTCGTCCTATGGAAAGTGTTAGCTTTGTTTTTGATAAAATCAAATGGGAATACACTGCTGTTAAAAATGACGGTAGCAAAGGCGCTGCTAGCAATAAAGAATGGGATCTTAAAGAAAATAAATAAAGATCTTTGCCGTGAGGATTTAATCATAGCCAATATGTTGGGTTATGATTGAATTCTCGCTCTTTACTATTAAACACTGATATTTAGGCCAAACACGATGACTGCAGAAGAGTACCTTAAACAAGGTGATATTAACAGTGCGTTGGAGCAATTACAGGGGCAGGTAAAAAAAGATCCTGCTAATGCTAAATTGCGTATATTTTTATTTCAGATACTTGCCGTGATGGGGCAATGGGAACGTGCCCTAACACAACTAAAAGTAGCAGGTGAACTGGATGCAGGTGCGTTAGCGATGGTGACCATGTATAAAATGGTGATTGATTGTGAGCAATATAGAGAGCAAGTCTTTTTGGGACAGCAAGAGCCAGTTATTTTTGGCGAGCCTAATGAATGGGTGGCGATGTTAATCCAAGCGATAAAATTCAATGCACAAGGCGAACATAAGCAAGCACAAGGATTGCGTGATATGGCGTTTGAATTGGCTCCCGTTTGTTCAGGTAGTATTGATGATGTGCCTTTTGAATGGCTTGCTGACAGCGATCCACGTTTAGGGCCGATGCTAGAAGTGATGATTGGGGGGCGTTATTTGTGGTTGCCAATGGAAAATGTCACGAATATTGAAATTGATGAACCTAAAGATTTACGTGATGTGGTGTGGTTACCTGCACGATTTACATGGACGAATGGAGGAGGGAGTTATGGATTGATTCCTAGTCGCTATCCTTTTTCTTACCAGCACGATGATGCACTCGCCTTATCTAGGAAAACCGAGTGGCAAGAATCTGGTACGGGCTTATATACAGGTTTAGGGCAAAAATTATGGGCTACGGATGAAAATGAATATGCTTTAATGGATACCCGTAGTATACAATTTAAGAAAGCTATGATTATGGCAGAAGGACAGTAGTATGGCGCGTTTGCGGGAAAAAGAGCGATTTTTACCTTCTTTACTAGATCGCTTAACGGATGATGATCCTATCAATCAAAATATCCTGCGTCAAAAGCAAAAAATAAGCCGTTTAAAAAAACAACTATCCGAATTAAAGCAACAACAGAAAAATCTTGAGGTCGTTGAATATACTGAACAAAATAAAGCCTTGAATAAGCAATTAGAAACAGAATATGTATTGTTTAATGTACTTGCTTCTGAGGTCAGTTCATTGAGCGATATTAGAGCTTGTGTGAAACGTGATTTAAATTATTTGCTTAATGCCAATCAGTATGAACCGCACCAAGAGTTAGAATCGTACCCTAATGTACGACACTCAGTGTTAAATTATGGTGTCCCTACTTTAACGGGTAAAACCTTATCAGGCTTAGATCGTACTCAATTAGAAGGTTTATTAGAAAATGTCCTGATTGATTTTGAACCTCGTATTATTCCTAAAACCTTAGCAGTCCATTGTCTAGTCGATAGAGATGGGGATGGCAATAATGCCATTACTTTTGAAATAGAAGGGCAGTTGTGGGCAGAGCCAGAGCCTTTATATTTACATTTGCGTACTGAATTTGAATTAGAAAGTGGCACTGTATCAGTGCACGACTTTTACCAAGGGGATAGCTAATGGATCCTCGGCACCTTGAATATTACGAAAGAGAGCTAGATTTTGTCCGAGAGATGGGCAAAGAATTTGCGTTGCGTTATCCCAAAATTGCAGCCACCCTAGACTTAGGCAGTACTGAATGTGCTGACCCCTATGTAGAGCGCTTATTAGAAAGTTTTGCTTTTTTAAGCGCACGTATCCATCTTAAAATGGATGCAGAATTTCCTCGTTTTACACAGCATTTATTAGAAATAGTTTATCCGCATTACCTAGCGCCTTTGCCCTCCATGACCGTGGTGCAAGTGCAAGCCGACTTAAAAGGGGGAGTCACTGAAGAAGGCTGTGTCATACCAAGGCATACCCGCTTATTTAGCCATGCTAATATTAAAGGGCGTAGTAAGTGTGAATTTCAAACAGCGCATGAAGTAAAGTTATGGCCGATAGAGCTAGTGGAAGCGAGTTATCTCCCGCTAGGCGAAGCATTGCGTTATGCAGAAACAGAAGTTAAAGCGGTTAAATCTGGCTTACGTTTAAAGTTAAAAACAGCTTTAGAGCTCACATGGCAAGAGCTAAGTCTTGAAACTTTAAGTTTTTACTTGCACGGCAGTGGGCGTGTGCCTGCTCAACTGTACGAAATGATTGTAGGGCATGGCTTAGCTGTGATTGTACAATATGAAGGGGGGCGTACTGTCTTGCGCAAAGAGGCAATACAGGCACAGGGTTTTGATGAGCAGCAGGCTTTATTACCTCATACAGCAGCCACTTTTCAAGGTTACCGTTTATTACAAGAATACTTTTCTTTACCTGAACGTTTTTTATTTATAGATATAGCTCAGTTAAAAGCCCCTTTACAACAGTGTAAGCAAACAGAAATAGAAATTATTATTCTCTTAGACGCAGAGAATGCAACATTTGAAGATTTAATTGAGAAAAGTCATTTTGCGTTGAATTGCACCCCGGCAATTAACTTATTTAATAAACGTACCGATCGAATTCATTTAAATAACCGCAGTACCGAGCATCATGTCATTATTGATAGAACCAAGCCTAAAGATTTTGAAATATTTAGTATTCAAGAAGTAGAAGGTTTCGGTGTGGGCTCAAAAGTAGAGAAAATTTTTCGCCCTTTTTATTCACAACAACAGGATGTGGGGTATCAGCAAGATTTTGCTTATTATTCTATTAGCCGTCAAGCCTCTCTTGCCTCGTCATCATCAAGCCTAGGGAAGGTGAAATCAGATTATATAGACACTGAGGTTTATGTCTCATTAGTGGATGCGAATGAAGCACCCTATGATACTGATTTAAAACAAATTGGTATGTATGCCCTATGTACTAACCGAGATTTGCCAAAAATGGTATTGCTAGGGGAAGGAAGTACTGACTTCAATTGGGATATGAGTGCGCCGATTGAATCTATTCGTTGCCTCACCGCTTTAACTGATCCAAAGCCCTCTCATGCAACGGGCGGTATGGCTTGGCGGCTTATTAACCACTTATCGCTTAATTATTTAAGCTTGATTAATAATGATGCGCAACAAGGGGCAAGTGCCTTAAGAGATTTATTGA
Source organism: Methyloprofundus sp. (assembly GCA_013138595.1). GTDB lineage: Bacteria > Pseudomonadota > Gammaproteobacteria > Methylococcales > Methylomonadaceae > Methyloprofundus. The sequence continues at coordinate 34,417 of WTCM01000156.1, forward strand.
GGCTTTATGCTGATTATGCTGAACCCGCGGTTGCCCAACAAATTGAAGGGCTGCTTGCAGTACAAAGTAAAGCCACCACGGTACGTGTGCCTATACCTGGTCCTATGTGCTTTGGGCGTGGGGTAGAAATTAGTTTACAATTTGATGAGTCTGCTTTTGTGGGCTCTAGTAGTTTTTTATTAAGTGCTGTGTTGGAGCGATTTTTTTGTAAATATGTCTCCATTAATAGCTTTACACAAGTCGTGGTGAATACACGAGAACGCGGGGAGATTATGCGATGGCCAGTCAGGACGGGCACTCGAGCGATACTATAGAGTTACTCTCTAATTTACAGCAAGACCCTTATCAATATGGGTTTTATAGTGCTTTGCGCCAATTAGAATGTTTTTATAGAGACAAACCGCGAATTGGGCATTCCGTTAAGTTGAGCGATGATGCCGTGCGCTTTGGGCAAGAGCCTAGCGTGTGTTTTTCTCCTTCGACCTTATCATCTTTTGAAATAACCGCAGGAGAAGCGGCAAAATTAAAAGTATTATTTTTTGGTGTATTTGGTCCTAACGGGCCATTACCCTTACATTTAACCGAATTTGCAAGAGGGCGAATCAGGCATTCAAAAGACGATACTTTTGCCGCTTTTGCAGATATTTTTCATCATCGTTTTTTAAGTCTTTTTTATCGTGCTTGGGCGGATAAAGAGCCCACCGTACAATTTGATCGCGATGATAGAGACCGCTTTGCTTTTTATGTTGGTTCTTTATTGGGGATAGGGGAAGCATCACAGCAAAAGCGTGATGTTGTGCCGGATTATACTAAGCTACATTTTGCCGCTCATTTAGGCTGTCACACGCATCATGCGAATGGTTTACAGGCCATTTTATGTGACTACTTACAAATGCCCGTGAATATTCAGGAGTTTATAGGCGAATGGATGAATATACCTGTTGAGAGTTATTGTTATTTAGATGACAACCCAGCGACAGGGCAGCTAGGCGTTTCAGCAGTGATTGGCACAAGAACATGGCAATGCCAGCATAAGTTTCGCATTATTATTGGCGCACTAGACTTAAATGAATTTGAAAGTTTATTGCCTACAGGTGATAAACTGCAACATTGTCGCAGTTTGGTGAATAACTATATTGGTTTTGAGTATAGCTGGGAGATTAATCTAGTGTTAAAAAAGCAACAAGTACCGACAGCGCAACCAGGAAGCTATGGACAACTCGGTTGGACGAGTTGGTTAAACACTGATAAAAGAATTGTCGATAGCAGTGATTTATATCTTAATATGGGAGAAATAGCATGACCGAAATTAGTCGTACCGCCTTATTTGGAAAACTAAATAATTTAGCTTATAAAGGCATAGAAAGTGCCACCGTTTTTTGTAAAATGCGCGGCAACCCCTATGTAGAGTTGGTTCACTGGCTGCATCAAATGCTGCAGTCACAGGACTCTGATTTACATAGGATTATTAAGCACTTTGAGATCAACCCCTCGTATTTAGCACGTGATTTTACCGATTGTTTAGATAGCTTGCCTGCTGGATCCACTTCTATTTCAGATTTTTCAGCGCATGTAGAGCAAACCGTAGAGCAAGGTTGGCTTTATGGAAGCTTGGTCTATGGCAGTAATCAAGTACGCACAGGGCATTTAATTGTGGGTGTGGTTAAAAGTTCTAGCTTGCGCAATACCTTAAATGCCATTTCCAGTGAATTCAAAAAAATTAATGTTGATACCTTGATGGATGAATTCACCAGCATTGTTTCAGGTTCTCCTGAAGATGCTATGCACGCACAAGATGGTAGTGCTTTAGCTTCAAATGCAGCACCTGGTGAAAGTTCAGGCGCGATTCCGCCTGCACAAATGGGCAAACAAGCCGCTTTACAGCAATTCTCCATTGATTTAACCGAAGCTGCGCGTAGTGGCGAACTGGACCCTATCGTCGGTAGAGATGATGAAATTCGTCAACTGATTGATATTTTAATGCGCCGCCGACAAAATAACCCGATATTAACAGGTGAGGCAGGTGTCGGTAAAACCGCCGTGGTTGAAGGTTTTGCTCAACGCATTGCCGCTGGAGATGTGCCTGAACCACTACAAGATATTAGCATTAGAACCTTGGATTTAGGCTTGTTACAAGCAGGTGCAAGCATGAAAGGCGAATTTGAAAACCGCCTACGTCAAGTCATCGAAGAAGTACAAGCCTCAGAAAAACCCATTATTCTCTTTATCGATGAGGCGCATACCTTAATCGGTGCAGGAGGCGCAGCAGGCACAGGCGATGCGGCAAACTTATTGAAACCTGCTTTAGCGCGGGGAACTTTACGCACGATTGCCGCTACCACATGGGCAGAATATAAAAAATATTTTGAAAAAGATCCTGCCTTAACGCGTCGTTTTCAAGTGGTTAAAGTTGATGAGCCTAGTGACGAGAAAGCAGTGATGATGATGCGTGGTTTAGCAGGTGCAATGGAACAACACCATAAAGTCTTAATCTTGGATGAAGCCCTAGAAGATTCGGTGAAATTAGCCCACCGTTATATTCCCGATAGACAGCTTCCTGATAAGTCGGTTAGTGTTTTAGATACTGCTTGCGCACGGGTTGCCGTCAGTCAATTATCCGTCCCTTCGGCAGTGGATGATAGTCGCCGCCGTATAGAAGCTTTAAATGTAGAATTAGGTATTATTCAGCGTGAATCAGCGGTAGGCATAGATGTAGCTGAACGCAAAGCAGTTGCTGAAGAAAAACTAGCCGAAGAGCAAGAACGGTTAGATGCTTTAGAAGCCCGTTGGTTAGAAGAAAAAGTGTTAGTGGAAGGCATTTTAGACTTACGTGCAAAACTCAATCCAGCTGAAGTTGAGACAGAAAATAGTGATGATGAAGAGGAAACTGAATCAGAAGGCACAACTGTAGAAGAGGGCGCAACAGAGGCTAATGCAGAAGAAATTGCAGCAAGTGCTGAATCCGACACATTAGATGATGCACAACGTGAAGAACTGATACAAGAATTACGTGATTTACAAAGCAAACTGACTGAACTACAAGGTGAGCAGCCCTTAATGTTCCCAACGGTAGACGGGCTAGCTATTTCCGCTGTGATTGCCGATTGGACAGGGATTCCTGTTGGGCGTATGGTTAAGAATGAAATTGAAGCCGTTCTAAAATTAGGGGAAACCTTAAACCAACGGGTTATTGGTCAGCGCCATGCTTTAGATATGATTGCCAAACGGGTACAAACCTCGCGTGCCAGCATGGATAACCCCAGTAAACCGATTGGTGTTTTCCTCTTATGTGGTACTTCAGGTGTGGGTAAAACGG
>WTCM01000149.1 GCA_013138595.1 Methyloprofundus sp.
TCTAGTTTAGTCTCTGAGTTAAGTAGTCAAATTACGGATGAAATTGGTTTTATGTCAGATATGCAATGGAGCCATGATGAAGGAGCCTTAGATAGAGGGAACTTTGCCTTTAATTATACAGGCTCGAATAATGGCATTATTTTTAACACGGGCTATCGTTATCGTTTAGATCGTTCAGGTCAAGACGGGCAGAATCAGCTAGTGGCTTCCACTATTATTCCTATTTATGACGGCTGGAGTGTGATTGGTTTATATCGTTATTCATTCTTACATAATGAAACCTTAGAGTATTTCTTCGGAGTGGAAAAAGACACCTGTTGTTGGCGTTTTAGAGTGATTGCACGACAATTTTTACGCACGTCCTCACTGAATGATTTTGAAGGTGTAAAATCAGAAAATTCAATATTTTTTCAACTGGAGTTAAAAGGATTAACCAGTATAGGCGACAGCTTGGAAGAATTTTTATCGGACAATATTTACGGTTATACTAGACCCGCTTATTAAATGATTATGAGAAAAAAAATCAGCTATATTTCTGTATTCTTCAGCTTACTTGTCATGCTGACTAGTGTTAATGTCGCTGCTGTTCAATTTTTGGATGGCATCGTCGCGGTGGTTGAAGATGATGTGATTCTGGAAAGCGAGTTAATGGCTCAAACGTCGGTGATTGCAATGCAGCTTAAAGCGGGCAATGTTGAACTGCCGCCAGAAAATATCCTATATAGACAGGTCTTGGATCGTCTTATTATTGAAAAATTACAAAGCCAGCTAGCTGAAAAAGCTGGGGTAAATGTAACGGATCAAATTGTTGATGCCTCGTTGGCAAGAATTGCTCAACAAAATGGCTTAGATATGCAGGGCTTTAAAGCAGAACTTGCTAATCAAGGCATGGATTATCAAGCGTTTAGAGAGAATATGCGTAAAGAAATTGTGATCAATCAAATACGTAATCAACAGATTGGCGCGCGTGTCAGAGTGTCTGACCAAGAAGTTAAGCATTATATGCAAACTGAAATTAGTAGTGCTGATCAAAAAATAGAATATTTGTTATCGCATATTTTGATTGCCGTTTCCGAAGGTGAAGCAGCGGATATTATTCAAGCAGCGACCACAGAAGCACAAGAGGTCACTCAGCAGTTACGTGCGGGCGCTGAATTTAAGACCATGGCGGTGAGTGTCTCTGATGGTGAGGGTGCATTACAAGGTGGTAACTTAGGCTGGCGTACTTTAAATCAAATGCCTACGTTGTTTGTGGATGTGGTTAAGGCAATGAATGTAGGCGATATTGCCGACCCTATCCGCAGTCCTGGAGGCTTCCATATTCTAAAGTTAATGGATAGTAAAGGGGTGCAGTCACATATGGTGACTGAAACGCATGCCCGACATATCTTAATTAAAACCACAGAATTAATCAGTGATACCGAAGCAAAAATACGCTTAGAAGCGGTTGCAGGACGAATTGCAGATGGTGATGATTTTGCGGCTCTTGCTAAAGCTAATTCGGATGATACAGGCTCGGCAATTAAAGGCGGAGACTTAGGCTGGGTTGCTCCTGGCTTATTAGTACCGCCATTTGAAAAGGCAATGAATAAACTTGCCTTAGGCGAGATAAGTGCACCGGTACAAACTCAGTTTGGCTGGCATTTAATTCAAGTCTTAGAGCGCCGCTCTAAAGATAACCGTGAAGAAGAAAAGGTCAATCAAGCACGGAATGAAATTCGTAAGCGGAAAATTGAAGAAGAAACCGAACTTTGGTTACGCCGTTTACGTGATGAGGCTTATGTTGATATTCGCTTAGGTGCTCAATGAGTCAGCGTGTAGGCAGCCATAGCGAAATCGAGAAACAACTCAGTCTGGAAAAAAAATTAAAACAAATTATTGCCAAGGAAGATTTAAGTGCGAATAAGGCATTAATAGAGGTCAGTGCGCGTCATCTAAAATTGGATTATTTAGATTTAGCGGCGGCTTTATTATTTATCAATGAGCCGCAAATATCACTGAGTGATACCGAAGATAATAGGCTTACTCAAGAAAAGAAAAAGTCGCATGAGTTAATTCATGCACAGATGGTGCGCTATCGGATTGAAGTGGGGCGTATTCATCAAGTGACGATCAATAGCATTAAAGATCTTTTGGTTGAAGAGGCGGGAGTAGAGCGCAATAATATTGGCTATGTGGATATGTTTGATCACTATACGGTATTAAGCCTACCTGCAGGTATGCCTGTTGAGATTTTACAACTCTTTAAAGAAATAGAAATTGTTGAAATACGATTAGATATTAAACGCTTGTCGGGAGCGGGTAAGAAATATCAAACAGAAAAAAATTACCGACGTGGTACGCGTAGACATTATTTATCTGCGCATAAAAGAAAAACTAAATAATAAAAAAACTTATGAGTGATATTCAGTTTATAGATTCAGTTGCAGAGCTACAGGTTCTTTGCCAGACAATGAGACAAGAGCCTTGGCTTGCCATTGATACTGAGTTCTTACGTGAAAAAACCTATTACCCCAAGTTTTGCTTATTACAAATAGCGACACTGGAGTGGGTGGCATGTATTGACCCGATAGCCCTAGAGGGTGAAATGGGTGAGTTATTTGAAATTATTAATGACCCAAGCATTGTTAAAGTTTTACATTCATGCCGCCAAGATGTCGAAATTTTTTATCAGCTGAGTGGTAAGCTACCTGCGCCTGTTTATGATACGCAATTGGTTGCACCTTTATTGGGTTTTCAAGAAAATCCAGGTTATGCCATGTTGGTTTCAGGTTTTTTGAATATCAATTTAAGTAAGATTCATACACGTACAGATTGGAGCCAACGTCCTTTATCGCCAGAGCAGGTGCAGTATGCGGCTGATGATGTGATTTATTTAGCTAAGATCTATATCATGATGCAGGAAAAATTACAGGCTTTAGGGCGTGAAGATTGGTTAAAACAGGATTTTGAGCAATTAATGAATGCTGATTTATATGATATTCCACCAGAAAATGCATGGTTAAAAATACGCGGTAAAAACAAATTGACGGGTAAGCAACTTGCGATTGTGCAGGTATTGGCAGAGTGGCGGGAGCAAGTGGCGAAAAAGGACGACCGCCCTAAAAATTGGATATTACGCGATGAGTTAATTTTGGATATGGCGAAATTACAGCCTACCGATATGCAGGCCATTGCACAGATCAGAGGGATTAATGATGGCTTTATCAGACGTAATGGTAAACAAGTCTGTCAGTTGATTAAAGAGGCGCAAGACTTACCCGGTGTTAAATTAAAAACTAAAACCAGCAGTAAAAAAACGCAGCAACAAGAAGCGGTGCTGGATATTCTGACTGGGATTGTACGCTTACGTGCCGATGAAAATTCTTTAAATCCCGTGATTCTTGCCACACGAAAAGACCTAGAAGCCTTATTAGTTGAAGGACAAGAAAGTACAGTGTTAAGTGGTTGGCGTTATAGTATGGTCGGTAAGGAATTACAAAGCATGTTAAAAGGCGAGATAGTGATTTCTGTAGAGAAAAGCCAGTTATATGTAGAAGAGAAAGAGTGTTGTTAATTTAAGGCATAGATGAGAAAGCTAAGGACTTTATATAGGGTGTGTTGAGGCACGAAACGCATCAAGAGCAAGAGCCTAAAAGATGCGTTTCGTGCCTCAACACATCCTATACTTGCTCTTTATGGATAGCTCAACGATAAAAACTAGCGCATAAAATGTTGCTTAAGATTATCCAAGGTAATAAACGCCGCATTAACAATACCTCTACGGGTTAATTCCGTAGGGAGTTCAGCTCCTGCATCACCATGCATTTGATAACGAATACGTACCGAATCATTAGCTGGGGATACTTGGAATTGCCAATAGCCATCTGAATAACGCATTTGCAAGCTACCTTCTGGATCAGGTAATTGCTGGCGAATTTTCTCAGGCAATAACTGGCGCGGAATATTTTTTAAATGTACCGTATAGCGGTTATGTTTCGAGTCAAATTGGGTATCAGAACTCATCACTGTATAGCGATTACTAAAAGGCCAAGGCAGACTGCTTAATTTATAGATGTAACCATCGCTTAAATTAAGCATTTTTAGGCATTTATAACGCCAGCTAGGGCAATAAGAGGCATTTTTAATAAAAGCTAATAATTCTTCTATATTGGCCTTAATTTCTAGCTCAGCTTTAAATCCCTTATAGCTTGAACCCGCTAAAGAGCGTGTATAAACTTGAATGCCATTTTCTTGTTTGACTAATTCCCAAGCATGCTGATGTGCCTTGGTAGAAGACCAAGCACTCGTCAAAAATAGCATTAAAAATAATCTCTTAAAGAGTATGTTCATAAAAAAATCTGGCGCAAGGGTTGAGGTCAAAAATATTTTAGCAGATATTCCTCAGCAAGTACCTGAGGAGTTATTTAGCCGTTTATTAGAGCATGAAAACATACAGATAGAGCGCATTGTCTCACGTGGACATTGTAGCGAAAAAAATGCGTGGTATGACCAAGAGAATAACGAATGGGTTTTATTAATTCAAGGCTCAGCACGCTTAGAATTTGCACAACAGACTGAATTTACAGAATTACATGCGGGAGATTATCTACTCATTCCAGCCCATTGTCGGCACCGCGTAGCATGGACAGATCCTGAAGTAGACAGTATCTGGCTAGCGATACATTTTTAATAAAAAAAGAAAACATGAAAATACCCAAAATTGGATTTATAAGCTTAGGCTGCCCTAAAGCATTGGTTGATAGTGAGCGTATTTTAACCAAATTACGTTCAGAAGGTTATGAAGTCTCGCCTGATTACGCAGGGGCAGATATGGTGGTGGTGAATACCTGTGGCTTTATTGATGCGGCAGTTGAAGAATCATTAGACAGCATTGGTGAAGCAGTGGCTGAAAATGGTAAGGTCATTGTGACGGGTTGTTTAGGCGCAAGAGCTGATGAGATTTTAGAACGTCATCCGCAAGTATTGGAAATTACAGGTGCACATGCTTTAGAAGAAGTGGTGACGGCGGTACATAAGCATTTACCGCCTCTACATGATCCATTTAGCAGTTTAGTACCCCCACAAGGGATTAAGCTAACACCGAAGCATTATGCCTATTTAAAAATATCAGAAGGCTGTAATCACCGCTGTACTTTTTGTATTATTCCATCATTACGGGGTGATTTAGTCAGCCGTCCTGTGAATGAAGTGTTATTAGAAGCGAAGCGTTTAGCGGATGCAGGGGTGAAAGAACTCTTAGTCGTTTCACAAGATACCAGTGCTTATGGCTTAGATATAAAATACCAAGCCTATGATTGGCTAGGCAAGGAAACGAGAACACGTTTTTATGACTTAGCAGAAGCTTTAGGTGAACTCGGTATTTGGGTCAGAATGCATTATGTATACCCTTATCCGCATGTCGATGAAGTTGTGCCTCTCATGGCAGCAGGTAAAATCCTGCCTTATTTAGATATTCCCTTTCAACATGCGAATGCGCGTATTTTAAAATTAATGAAGCGCCCAGCAGCAACAGAAAACAATTTAGAACGTATTAAAGCATGGCGTGCAACATGCCCTGATATTATTTTACGCAGTACCTTTATTGTCGGTTTCCCAGGTGAAACAGAAGCAGAGTTTCAAGAGTTATTAGATTTTTTAAGTGAGGCACAATTAGACCGTGTCGGTTGTTTTGCTTATTCTGCGGTTAAAGGTGCAGTGGCTAATGATTTACCTGATTCTATTCCAGAAGAGCTAAAACAAGAGCGTTTAGCGCGTTTTATGGCGCATCAAGCGGAAATAAGTTCGGCTAGATTACAAAAACGAATAGGGAAAGTTGAGCAGGTTTTAGTCGATGAGGTAGTAGAGGAGGGCGCAGTGGCAAGAAGCAAGGCAGATGCTCCTGAAATTGATGGACAGGTCTTTATTGATGGCGCAACCCACTTAAAGGTGGGCGATTTAGTCATGGTAGAAATTGAAGAAGTTGATGATTATGATATGTGGGGCAAGTTGTTAGAGTAAGCTGATAAAATTCAATGAAATAGCAAATAGACTATTTACTCATAGTTTACAAACAGGCTTAAAAATCAAATAATAACACTTATTATTTGTAATGTTATTGGCTACTGACAACAAAAAACGCTTATATATTAACTCCATGCATTTGAGAATGCGTCTTACTTCAATAATAACCTAGTGATTCGCTAGGTTATTGCTTTGTTTTCAATATCTTATAGTAAAATAAAGAGAAGCTAATATACTTATTTAGGAGTAAAATCAGCCTATAAATTTTATGATTTAAGCTTTTATAGGAGAGTGTATATGGCTGATTTAAGAAAGTGGGATGTTGAAGATCCTGAATTTTGGGAGTCTGAAGGCAAGAAAATTGCGAATCGGAATCTATGGATTTCAATTCCAAGTTTACTCTGTGGTTTTGCCGTGTGGTTGTATTGGGGCATTATCACCGTACAAATGCTTAATTTAGGTTTTCCTTATGAGAAATCTGAATTATTTACCTTGATGTCAATTGCAGGATTAACAGGCGCAACGCTTAGAATTCCTAGCAGTTTCTTTATTCGTTTATGTGGTGGACGTAACACTATCTTCTTTACCACAGCATTACTAATGATTCCTGCATTGGGAACGGGTATTGCCTTAAGTGATCAAAATACCCCATTTTGGGTGTTTCAAGTATTAGCCTTATTATCAGGCTTTGGAGGCGGTAACTTCGCTTCTTCTATGTCGAATATCAGCTTTTTCTTTCCTAAAAAAGTACAAGGTTTAGCTTTGGGCTTAAATGCAGGTTTAGGAAACTTTGGTGTGACCACCATGCAAATCTTGATTCCATTATCGATGACCTTCGGTTTATTTGGAGCGATGGGTGGAGATTCGATGATACTGCAATCAACCTCAGGTACTTTGGTGGGGAAAATTGCTGCTGGAACTGAAACGTATATTCAAAATGCAGGTTTTATTTGGTTGCTATTATTAATTCCGCTGGCTTTCGCGGGTTGGTTTGGCATGAATAATATTCGTACTGAAGAAGTGTCACCCATTGAACGGGGACCTATTCTAAGCTTTAGCATGATAACAGGCATGTTATTAATCAGTTTCCTAAGTGCTATTTTTGGTCTGTGGTTAATCTTACCTGCTTCTGTGCATGGTTCGGGCTTTCTTGTCCCTAAGGAGATTGCTTTATTTATTGTGATTGCCTTAACCGTGTCTTTATTAAAAATTATTCCAGGACAGATCGGTGATAGTTTAAGTAGACAATATAAGATTTTTGATAACAAGCATACCTGGGTAATGAGTATTATCTATACCATGACCTTTGGCTCATTTATTGGTTTTGCGGCATGTTTTCCATTAGCGATTAAAGTGATTTTTGGGTATCAGCATATTATGGTTGATGGCGTAATGAACCATGACATACCTAATCCCAATGGTCCTAGTGCCTTAATGTTTGCATGGATGGGAGCCTTTATTGGTGCTTTAATTCGCCCTGTCGGCGGCATGATTGCAGATAAATTTGGCGGTGCGTGGGTCACCCATATTTGTTCTTTTGTGATGGTGATCAGTGCGGGGGGAGTGGCTTACTATATGAAAGCGGCTTATAACTCAGCGACACCAGAAGAGTATTTCGTACCTTTTTTACTGATTTTCTTAATCTTATTTGCAGCAACTGGAATTGGTAATGGTTCTACCTTTAGAACGATTTCACAAATATTTCCTAAAGAGCAAGTAGGGCCTGTCTTAGGTTGGACATCTGCAGTTGCCGCTTACGGTGCTTTTTATATCCCTAAAGTTTTTGGTGAGCAAATTAAAGCGACGACACCAGAAGTTGCATTAATGGGCTTTGCGGCATTTTATGTAGTCTGTATTATGATAAACTGGTGGTTTTATTTGCGTAAGGATGGTGAATTTTACAATCCATAGCCAAATTTTGGGGTGAGGCTAAAAAGACTGTGAAAGTATTCTGCGTGGGTTGAAGTTCAGAGACTCTTCCACGCTTGGATAACAATACGCCCAAAACGCGTTTTGGACTCTAAATTAGAAATACTTTCATCGTTTGTAAAGCCTGAATCCCAGTCTATAGAGTATTTAAAGAGGGAAGTTTTTTCTATGAAGGTTGAAGCTTTCGTCCCATTGTTTTAAGTGAAATCAGTTTTAATAACAGGAGAAAAACACGATGAGTCATTTTTTAGACCGTCTAAACTTTTTCAAAAAAGTACAAAGTAAATTTTCAGATGGTCACGGTGTGGTGACTAATGAAGATCGCCAGTGGGAAGACGGTTACCGTAATCGCTGGCG
>WTCM01000158.1 GCA_013138595.1 Methyloprofundus sp.
TACATCTGCGCCTGCAAATAATTCTGCACACCAATTTTATCAATTAAGCCTAATTGTTTTTCTAGCCAATAAGTATGATCTTCTTCAGTATCTTTTAATAACACCTCAAGAATCTCACGGGTTTGATAATCTTGCTCTGCTTCGACGGTTTTAATCGCACTCTTTAAAGCCGCCACAACTTCTAATTCCAGCTTTAAATCATTTGCAAGCATGCTCGGTACATCTTTGCCTATACGCAATGAATCACGTGAGGCAACATCAGGCGTACCTTCCAAAAATAAAATACGCTGAATCAATTGATCAGCATGTTGCAATTCTTCTTGTGCTTCGTGAGAAATACGCTCATATAACTTGTCTAGCCCCCAATCTTGATACATACGCGAATGTACAAAATATTGATCTGCCGCAGAGAGTTCGCCCGTGAGTAGAGTATTTAAGATTTTAAGAACTTTTTTATTACCACGCATTATTTTTTTCCTAATTAAATAGAAGATTGCAGATAATTCTGCAAGCCCGTTTTTTCAATAAGCCCCGCTTGCATTTCCAGCCAGTCTATATGTTCTTCGACTTCTTCCAGAATATCATTGAGCAACTCACGAGTGACATAATCCTGTTCCGTTTCACAATCAGCAATCGCAGTCACTAAAGCGTGTTGGCAAGCGGTTCTAAAGTGTAAGTCACCTTGGATTAGTTCAGGCACATCTTCGCCGATCATTAATTTACCTAAATCCTGTAAATTAGGCAGCCCTTCTAAAAATAAAATACGTTCAATCAGCTTATCTGCTGACTTCATCGCGCGTATAGAAGCCTTGTATTCTTTGTTATTAAGGCTCTCTAAGCCCCAATGACGACACATGCGTGCATGTAGAAAAAATTGGTTAATCGCCGTTAATTCGTTTTTTAACAACTGGTTAAGTTGTTTTTTGATGCTGGGAATACCTTGCATAATAAAACCTACCGTAATTCAAGAAGCTAAATCATAAACTAAAAACGCTACGCTTATCAAATATAAGGCGTTGAGTAATAGTAGAAAAATATGATGAAGTACGCTTAAAAAAGTTTAACACTGACTATTAATTATAATTGCTATTGCAAATCATTCTCAATAAGCTTTATAATGGTGTCTAAATAAATTTAGGAGCGCCGCGATGTATGTTTGTATTTGTAATGAAGTCACCGACCGAGAGATAAAACAAGAAGCTAGCAAGGGGGCTTGTTCGATGAAAGACTTACGTCAATCTTTAAAGGTAGCCACGACTTGTGGTCGCTGTGCCAGCTGTGCAAAGGGTTTATTAAAAGAATATTTGTCGGTTTCTAGTGTGGAATTAAAAGCCGCTTAAGTCAGTTTTTGGAGGGCAAGAAAGGCAGTCGCTCTTATCACGTCTTAAACGCGTTCTGGGCTTTTTTCACAGCTTACTTCTTTGTTAGCCTTAAAGATAAGTGGCTCAGGTCGCTGTTGTCGGAGAGTGATGCTTTAGCTCAAGCCAAACTAGGCTAAATTTAGCTTATTGAATTTCTAAGGCGCTGGCATTAAAAAAAACGGGCTGGCTTATCAAGTGAAGTATAGATAAGCCAGCCCGAGATTGACAGAGAAATTTTACGGCTGTAATGTTTCTTGAGAAAGACTCACTTCTTGCGTTGCTATCCAACTCTCATCAGGATTATAAACGTGCATTTCTGCTGCTAACTTATCACCTTCCATACCTAGATTTTTCTCGTAAACGATACCTTGATGATTGACCATAAAACTCATCACACCTGTTTTACCGTATTCTTTAGGCCAGGCAATCAAAGCAAAGCCATAACGCATATTGTCACCCATTAAATAACTGTATGCACCACCTTTAGCACTAGATCCTTGTGCAGTCAGGATACGGTAGTAATAGCCATAATAACCGCCATCAGGAGAGCGGTCTGCATATAATATGCCTAATGGGCTGGGCTTTTCATTAGCAGCGGTATCCCATGACAGACCATCTCTCGTCCCTGCTGGGCTAAGAAATTTTTGTGCGTATTCAAGGATATGGTTGCCATTACGATCTTCTTCAGCATATTCCATTTGTGCATCATAGTAGGCTAACACTGCTTGCATGGTGGCCAGTTCATTTTTACCTATATGCCGAATACGAATACGCTCTTTACCTTCTTCGGCATCAAAGTGCCAACCCTCAGCTGTTTTAACCAGAGGAATAGGCAATGTCCACGGCTCTTCTGCTTCGCCGATAGCGACTAAGACTTTATCCTGACCTTGAGGTAATAATTGGTGCTTTTTCTCCCAAGCGGCTACAAAGCTTTCTACCTCTTCTGCATCTAATTTATCCAGGTTAATCAGCTTATCCACATCAGGGCCGAGTATTTTTTCTAGCTGCACCACATCATCTTTTGAGACGGCTTGTGCTAAGGCAAAAGAAGCATCCTCAGCTGTGGCAAAAATAGCTTGCTGCAAACTTGAGTCTACATTTAAAGCAACGTTATCTTGTTCTAAGCATAACGTGGCACAACCACTAAGAGTCAGTAGTGAGCTAATCGCTAATACGCTAAGTAGGCGCTGCGGCTTGTTACGGTATGATTGAGTCATGTTTTGATTTGTATTTGAATATGTCATTTTTTTCCTCCCTTATCTACGTCCACGACCGCCGCCACCGCCACGTCGACCACCACCACCGCCATGCGAAGACCTGCCTCCATGACTACGACTGCTCATTGAGCGACGACTAGAGCTACCACGGTTAATATTTTGACGTGAGCGACTGGCATTGCCTGAGTTACGGAAGGCATTATTGCGTGAACTACTCGATCTATTAGAAGAGTTGCGTGAGCTATTGCTTCTATTTGAGCCAAAACTATTACTTCTGTTAGACCTGTTAGAAGAGCCAAAATTTCCTCTATTGGAAGAATTTCCCCTTAGTTTACCCTGAGAAAAGTTACGATTCGCTTTATTCATAGATTGGCGCGCTCTATCACCTCCAGCCCCTTTAAGTTGCTGACGACCTTTAGAAGGGCTAGCTCCACGCTTATCTAAAGTTGATCTTGCATTATTACGCTGTGCATCACGACCACGATAATTCTGACGATTATTAGAGCCACCACGTTTATTACTAAAATTTTGACGGCTTTTATTATCTCTATAAGGCGTACCCCCACGGTTTTTAGAATTATGCTTCCAATTACTGTTTCTTTTGTTGCCATTCATTTTATTGCCAATATTCACATTATTGAATTTATTGACATTAATATTCACGTTGCCGCGTCCGCGTCCCCAATTACAGTTACCCCAAAGTGCAGCAGTAACGCCGACACCGATACCAAAGCCGATACCACGTGCCACAGCTCCACCCATTCCGTAGCCACCATAGTATCCATAACGCCCATAAGGTGGATAATAATACCAAGGGCGGTAAGCAGGCCACCACCATGTACCATACACAACTGTTGGGTTATAAGTGGGGACATAAACGATTTGTGGATCAGCAGGCTCAATAATGATGATTGTCTCTGAGGATTGTTGTTCAGTCGTCACTTTTTGCTGCTCTGTGGTTTCAAGGTTGCCTTCATCCTTGGCTTTTTTGCGCAGTTTTTGCACGGTATCCATCACTGTTTCAGGGCTGGCTAAAAAAGCATCCCCTACTGATTGTATCCATTCGGGCTTTTTCCCCATCATTTCTAGCACTTGTGGAAAAGCAACCAGTGACATAACGCTAGGGTCCCACTTTTTGTCTTGTACCGCTTTGACTGCCGCATCGCCTTCTTGCTTAGGGTTTTCTGCCGCCCATTTAACCGCTTCGCTGATATTGGCGGGGTAGGTAGAGGCCATTAGAATTTGTGACAGCAATGAATCAGGATATAAGGCAACAGGTGCCATCATTTGGTCTAATTCAGCTTCAGTAAAGGTTTTATTATCTGTATGACTTGAAGAGCTAGAGCTTGCTGTGCCATTGCCTGCGCTTAGAGTAACAGGGGCACTATCAGCATAAAGCCCTCCTATCGGCAAACAGAGTAAGAGGGTAAGCAATAAATTGCTAGGTAATTGCTGCATTTTTTTCATAAGTTGGTTCTCCTTGAGTCGTGACTAATCTTTTGAATTGGGAAGTGCTTTAGGCGTATTCCAGAGAGTCACAGGAACAGCTGAAATACTGTTCTCAGCCGAGCCTTTCATGACTCGGTCACTGTAAACTAAGTAGATTAAAGTGTTATGTTTTTTATCATAAAAACGTACGACTTGCATGGATTGAAAAACCAATGAGGTACGCTTTTTGAACACGTCATCGCCATCTTTTTTGCCATTTAATACCTTTTTTGGTAGCTGAATAGGACCTGTTTGACGACAAGAAATAGAGGAGTCTGGCGCATCATCAGCTATGCCGACCGCACCTTTAAATCCACCTGTTTTAAAGCGACTTAAAAAACAAGTCACACCTGAAATCTCGGGGTCATCAAATGATTCTATAATGATTTTGTCATCAGGACCTGTCCATTGAAAGTTAATATCAACATGACCCACTTTTTCGGCTTGTGCAGGGGCTAAAAAACTGGCTAAAGCGAGTGTGGCTAAACATTTTGCAACATTAATTTTCACGGGTATATCCTAATGAGGGTGGATAGGAGGCTGTCCGAGAATAGAGAGCCTGCTATGGAAAAAGCCCTTTTGGTCATTTTTGCCGTTAATTTTCGTTGAATAGCGTACTATGCGCCTCAAATGAACGAAAAAACTGACTTAAAATGTCTTTCCCTCGCGACGACTTCTATTCTCAGGCAGCCTCCTTGAGTTTTTCCATCCTATATTTTTTTAAGCCTCTGCGCAACTATTAGTACATTAGAATATACCTAAAGCGAATGAAAGTTAGCCCGCTTTGAGAGTGTGACGTATATAATAAGTGTTTTTTTCATCAATGATAATCAAGTGATATGGCTAATCAACAAAATATGAGTGCGACAGAAAAATTAATTGCTGATGCGCGTAAACACCAGACCGATAGAGAAAAAACTTACCGTGGCCAAGCGTTAAAAATGTACCCTTGGGTTTGCGGCCGTTGTACTCGTGAATTTACTAATGCAAATCTACAAGAATTAACCGTACACCATAAAAATCATAACCATGATGATAACCCTGCTGATGGCAGTAATTGGGAATTACTCTGTTTATATTGTCATGATAATGAGCATTCAAAATATGAAGAAATGCGTTTTGGTACAGGCAAGGAAGAAACTCAAGATCATTCGGGTGGTTCGCATAACCCATTTGCAGGGCTGGGCGATTTGTTGAAAAAATAAGTGGGAGGTTTTACAGTTTCTGTATGGTTTTTTACTTCCAGTGATTTATAGTTAATATAGTATGTCACTGCTCAGCGTAACTTAAATTCAGAATAAAAGAAGTAGCAAAGTTAAGTCTTGTTGCCTTAACAGATCTGTGAGGCTAAAGTTTTGCGCCATAATCAATACGATGAAAGTTATTATAATAAATTAAGGAAGCTATCAACATGAACACACTTGAACACTTGACCCTATCTGTCATAGCATTAAGTATCAAAATACTGAGTAAAAACAAACTACTTATTATGAATTATCATAGAGTCCATAATTCACAGGATTTATTTTTTGATAGTGATCTTGATGGCGATTCTTTTAATTGGCAAATGCAGTTAATCAGTCAATACCTTATTCCAAGTGGATTGTCTGATGCAATGCAAAAATTAGACAATGAAAAACTGCCGGGTGGGAGTGTGGTGATTACCTTTGATGATGGTTACAAAGATAATATAGAGGCTGCTTTACCTATATTGCAAAGCAATAATATTGTGGCCACTTTTTTTGTTGCGACGCATTTTTTAAATGGAGGAATAATGTGGAATGATGTCATTATTGAGTCAATTAAACAATGTGATAAAGACGTTATTAATTTACAGGGTATTGGTTTAGGAGAGTATCCACTCGGTTCAAAAGAAGAAAAGCTCTATGCTATTGAACAAACGATAAAGCATGTGAAATATAAAAACTTAGAGCAAAGAGAAACTGCATTGGACGTTATCAAACAAACTTGTGCTGTCGAATTACCTAATGACTTGATGATGAATGATAGCGAAGTGGTTGCTTTATTTGAAGCAGGCATGGAAATAGGCGGGCATACTAATAAACACCCTATCCTATTAAGTGAAACGGACGAGCTTGTTACTGAAGAAATTAGCTTAGGAAAGGAGTATTTAGAGAAGTTATTAAATACTTCATTAACAAGCTTTGCATTCCCCAATGGAAAATCTAAATTAGATTACCAAGACAAGCATATTAAAATATTAGAAAAAATAGGCTTTAAGTATGCACTGACAACTAATTGGGGAGTAAACATTAAGGGAGAAGATCCATTAGAGCTTAAGCGCTTTACGCCTTGGGATAATACCAAGATAGGTTTTCTACTAAGAATATTAAAATTGCATTTATTTTATAAATAATATTTACTTCATGAAATTTATATGGGCTACCCTGAGAGCCTGATGTTTCCTGTGTTGTAAAAAAAAATGATTATAAAATTTTTCTGTGTATAATAAATCTAAAGTTTATTTTAGAGATTTAAAGAGGGTTTAATGGGTAGTGATAAACAAGATATTTTAAAACGTATTGAAGAAGTATTTTTGGATACTTTTTCGGAAGATTTTAAATTTTCTATGGAGTTAGATAGTGAAGATTTAGAAGAGTGGGATAGCTTAACTCATATACGTTTATTAACCGCAATAGAAAGTGAATTTGAAGTTGAATTTGACCTTGAGGAAATCGAAAGTCTTAGCAATGTGTCGACCATTGTGACAGTACTTGTTAGCAAAACAAATTAATTTTTAAGGCTCTATATTAATGCATAAGCTCTCATGGCTAAAATCACCGCCTGAAAACTTTAATACCCTTTGTGCTGACTTAGTACATAGTGAGTCTCTCATTGAAGATATTCGTTGCCTTATAGGCTTTGCATTATCAATGAATCAGGCAAATCGCCTGTATAAAACAATCAATAAATTAGACGTTTTTTCTAATGACCAGTATGCGGCGGAATTTAGTCGCGTCAAGCTGGGTGTCGTTAGTAATTCAACAGTTGATTTGCTACTGCCTGCATTGTTTGTTTCTGCATTGCGCCGCGGCGTTCTACTTGAATGTGTAAGTTCTGATTTTGACCAAGTTTTTCAAGAAGCCTTTAACCCTAGTTCAACAATCAACCAAGCGAGTGTTGATTTTATTCTTTTAGCCCTTGATTATCGGGCTTTCCCATTTGCCGTTAATACCTTAGCGCTCGCAACACCAGAGCAGACAAGTATTGATTCGCTGGAATATTTAAAATCAATTGTTCATGCGTTCTCTGAACATTCTGGTGCAAGTTGTATTGTACAAACGTTAATTCCGCCTCCCTACTCCATTTTAGGTAATTTAGATGGGCAAATGGAGGGGATGTTAAGAAAGGAAATTGCGAGTTTTAATAGCTTATTAAGCGACTTTATTAAAACTGAAGAACATATCTTATTAGACACCATGGCCTTGGCTTCTAATGTGGGTATTAGTCATTGGTTTGATGAGCGGCAATGGTATTTATCTAAAGTTGCAATGTCAAATGACTGTATTCCTCTCTATACAGATCGTATTACTAACCTTTTAGCTGCGTTGAGAGGTAAGAGTAAAAAGTGTCTTGTGATGGACTTAGACAATACCTTGTGGGGTGGTGTTATTGGTGATGATGGGCTTGATGGTATCGTTATTGGTCAAGGTAATCCGCGTGGCGAGTCTTATCATGCCTTGCAGCGTCTGTGTTTAGAATATAAAAAATACGGTGTTATATTGGCGGTATGCTCTAAAAATGATGAAGAAAATGCGCGTCAGCCTTTTCAAGAGCATCCTGATATGGTCTTAAAGGAAAGCGATATTTCTGTTTTCGTTGCTAATTGGGAAGATAAAGCGAGTAATATTCGTTATATTGCGAATGTATTGAATATAGGCACAGACGCGATTGTTTTTATGGATGATAACCCCGCTGAAAGGGAGTTAGTGCGTAACCGTTTGCCTGAAGTTGCTGTACCTGAATTACCTAAAGATAGTGCTTTATATGCGCGTACACTGTCGGATGCGAATTACTTTGAAACGATAGGGTTTACTCAGGAAGACGCAGATAAAACTAAGCAATATTCCCAGAATAGTGAGCGTCAACAATCATTAAAGTCATCGGATAATTTAGATGATTTTTTAAGCTCATTGAATATGGAAATGAGTGTTTCACCTTTTGATAAATTAGGTAGAAAAAGAATCACCCAACTGATCAATAAAACCAATCAGTTTAACTTAACTACTCAGCGTTATACTGAGTCTGATATAGAGACATTTGAAAGCTCAACAGATGTCTTCACGATGCAGATTAGATTGCTTGATAATTTTGGAGATAGCGGAATGATTAGTGCCGTTATCTGCAAACAAACGGATCATGTATGGGAAATTGATACGTGGTTAATGAGCTGTAGAGTTATTAAGCGACGAGTTGAAGAAGCTGTTTGTGATATTTTGTTTGCAGAGGCTAGAGCGCATAATATTCAGAAAATTATAGGGTGTTTTGTTGCAACGAAAAAAAATAGCCTAGTACAGGCTCATTATGAGCAACTAGGCTTTCATCAAATTGCGTCAGCTCAAGAAGAGCAAGAACTTTGGGCGCAAGAAGTGTCGGAGTATCAATTTAAAAAACCGCCGATCAGTATTAAATAATAAAATTTGAAACAACACACTATTTGGAATATTGCCACAGGTTTTAACTGAGTAAACAGATATGACAGCAAAAAAAAAAGATGATGTACTTCTTTCCGCCATTGGAGCTAATGATATTGTAGATGCGGCTAATTTTTTACATTTAAATATGATTAAAAAATTTTCGCCTCAAGAGTGGCAGAGAGTTTTAAAGTTGGGCTGGATTGATCCTCTTCCTAATCATGGATTTATGCTTAAGCATGAGGATCAAATTGTAGGGGTATTGTGTACTATCTATTCAACACAGCTTGTTAATAATAAAGTAGAGCAATTTTGTGGTCCTCATACCTGGTGTGTTTTACCAGATTATCGTAAGAAAAGTATTCAGCTTGTATTAGCCGCTATTAAACAAAAGGGTTTTCATTTTACGATGTTTACGCCTAATGAAAGGGCTTTAGAAATTTTCTCATTTCTTAAGTTTAAACCTCTGGGTAATCATACTATTTCCTTGCTCAATCTCCCCACGCTGTCATCAAATAAAGTGACTTTATTTGATGCTGAACAAGGAGTCAGTGAGTTATCAGCACAAGATGCCAAGTGCTTAACTGACCACCTGCCATTTTCATGGATGGATTTTTTAGTCTTTAAAGTTGATGGAAAAAGTGGTTTTATTATTTACAAGAAGCAAAAATACAAACGCTTACCGACAGCTAGGATTCTTTACATTAGTGATAAAGAGTTATTTTTTAATCATTGGAAATATATTAGAACTCATTTATGTGTTCAGCTCGGGCTGGTGACATCAAGAATCCCCGATATGTTTGTAAAAAAATCACCTTCTTTTGTTTTAGCGCGTACGCCCGATCAACAACGGTTTTACCTAAGCCCAACATTATCAGCTGATAATGTTGAATATATTTATAGTGAACTACTTGCTATGGATCTGTTCGATAGTTAAATGGTTGGCTTATGTCTTTAAAGCTTACAGCCTTATTTTAGCCATAAGTGCATAAGCCAATAAATATTTAATATCTACCCCAGCTAACTCTGTAAACACTGCATCGGGTATTTTGTCATTAAGGCTTTGTTAAGCATTATTTACCACGCGAATCCTCATATATTATTTTTGAATACCAGCGACATGAACAACTTTGTTCGGTGGCAATTTATGCATCACCGAATGATGAGGGCTTGTGTTATCGCTTTATTGATAAGCATTTTGATGTAGAAGATTTTATTGAGGAGCATGAGTCGGGTGACTCTCGGGTGGTTCGCATAACCCATTTGCAGGGTTGGGTGATTTGTTGAAAAAATAAGTGGGAGGTTTTACAGTTTCTGTATGGTTTTTTACTTCCAGCGATTTATAGTTAAATAGTATCTAATTACCCATAACTCGACGATAATTAAATTAAGCAATAATTTAATGTTAAACAATGTGTTATAACGTAGGTTGGATAAGATTTTTTATTGCGAAGCATTAAAAAACGTCATCCGACAGGGTGGGTTATCCAGAATGTCGGGTTTCGTTATCTACCTACATAAAATATTCTCATAACAAAAGTGTCAACCAGAAAACGAAGAGACCCATTTTTTATAGGAAAATAAATTTCGATTTAATGGATTCAATTATTCTCTGGTAAAGGTCTTTTCGCCCCAATATTAAGAAACATAGGTAGAGCAATAACCTCACTAAAGCATAAATAATATAGACGATAGCAAATAAAACCATTCCTGGCGGCAATAAAAAAGAAATTAATATACCGTGATTTTCCCTTGTCGGGCTAAAAAAAGTCCAGAAAAACCAGCAACAAATTAAAAGGGATGGAAGAATCAGTGAATCAATATTATCCATGATATTTCTAAAATTGGGGATTCGGAATTCTTAATCGTACCTGTACTAACGCCCAAATCAATATTTTTTTCGAGCGATTTTGCATAAAATATCTAGTTATTATAGTCGGTTTTTCATTTCAATCGAAGCTGACCCCATTGGTTCCAACCCCATTGGTTCAAGCTGACCCCATTGGTTCTGGATAAGCAGTTTATATCGACAATTTTAACGACTGGCTCTTGATAAAGGGACTTATAAAGGCTTGAGCCGTGTGCGAGGAAACTCGCAAGCACGGTTCTTAGGGGGCTTCTTCATCGTGAGATGAAGCGGCTACCCGACTTATGAAATTTAAAATTCACTCCCCTTTTCCCAGTACAAAGAGTCTACCGCTATCCAATTTTCTTTCTGTTTTTGAAACCAAATGGTTAAAACGCAATTTTTTAAATTCCATGATACTTCCTTGATCCAGATCAAATCATTTTTAATAATAGATTTTGGAAATAATAACTCTAACTTCCCCCGAAACTCAGTTATTAAAGTGTCTCTCATATTAAATACTTCTTCATTTGAGAGGGAACCAAGTTCATTTTCGGCTTGTTGAAAGGTTACCCCTAACCATTCTCGTTTTTTAGTAATTTTTTCAGATTGTTCATTTTCCATTTTAATTGCCAATTTGTTTGCATCAGAATGCGCAGAAATACTAAAAAAGCACAACGCAGTTAATATAGAGCTTACGAAAATATTTGAAAATACATTCATTATTGATTCCTCCTAGAACTGCATACTTAAACCACTCAAAGGTGCAGGGATAAAATATCTATTCTTTATCATTTGTAGCTTGCAAAAATCACATATTTACATTTTCAATGTGTAATAGCTATAGGTAGTTGAACTATATTTAGAACAAATCAAATACTCTACCTAATACTTTTTACTGAAAAAGTTGCTCCAGGAATCATTGAATTGAGTTCGTCTAATATTGTCTGGAAGTGTCTCGCTCTTAGCTGGTCACCTACATGCATAATGCTAGCATTGTCACTAAAATGGGGGCTTAATGGTTTATATTAATCTCCACGATTTAACCTCCATGTATTACCTACCGCATGACCGAATTCATGAACCACAGTTGTTTGGTTCTGACATACTCTTGGTGTCCCTGAGCAACTTGGTTTAGTTTTGAAGTCATTTGTGTCAAAGTTAATTACCCGTGAATTCCAAAGAACATTACTTCTTTCAAAATCTGATGATAGTATTTTCTTGACATTGACATTCCAATGCTCGTTAGCCGTAACTCTTCTAATATCCAGATTAAGTGACACTCCTTTTGCTGCAAAACGTCGCGTAAAATCGGATGCCCCTGATACCCCTAAAGTTACTCTATTAGACCAAGCTGCCCAAATATAAGTATCTGCACGGTTGTGAAAAGCAGTTTTTTCTGTTGGTGTCCAAGTTCCCCCTCCTGGCTTTGTTAACCAAGAATAGTTCCATTTTTGTTGCAAAAAAACATGTCCACTTGTCGTGTTAATATCTATATCACACCAAGGTAATCTACTTACTATATGTCCCATAATTTTCCCTCGTTAATTTATTCATTAAGAATATATCCTATATATTCAAGACCTTTGCCCCTCCATTCTGGCAAGTTTTTAGTTTGTACGCAGTTGATTCACATAGGGCGAACAAGACTATTTTAAGCTTAAATCAAAATTGGCGAAGGTATTGGTGTTATTTATTCTGTTCATAACAGTTTATTAGACGGAAACACCTTTAAGTTATAAATAGACCGATTCCGTACTATTTGGTAATTTCGGGTAATAGCCGCACTTCCGTCTATTTATTTTTCACGCACCACATTATTATATTTTTTTATTTCAATTGCCAACTCTATCTAAGGGTTATTTTGTGGCGAATTTTAAATATTATGGGCTTAATGTGCTCTTAGTAAAAGCTTAGTCTGTATAGAGAATATTAAGTTATTTTGAAAATTATGAATTATTATTCTTTTTATAACAATGATTTAGATGTTACTATTACTAGCTTAAAAACTGAACAAATCAATCAGTTCTTACAAAAAATAGACGAAATTATTTCTTCTTAAATGAGTGGTGCTTTAGGTACTAGTTCGTGGTGATTGCCTCGCTTTAAGACAAGGAGTTCTTATTATTGTTTCTGTACAAATATAACCGCCTCGTTTTTCAAAATGCTAAAATACCTGCTATTAGGGATAGGTACGCGGTGCGTACCCTACATGTTTTAAAACAGTATCAATAGAAACCACATTATGAGCTATTCTTTAAACCGTTTAATCTTGATTGATTCCTATAAAGAAGGTGAGCTACAGGAAGTACGCTTAGACGGGCATACCAATTTAAATGGTGTCAATGGCGCGGGTAAAACGACCTTACTGCGTTTAATTCCTTTATTCTATGGCGAACGACCTGGGCGCTTAGTGCCTAAAAGCCGTGTGACTGATAGCTTTGTTAAGCATTATTTACCACGCGAATCCTCGTATATTATTTTTGAATATCAGCGACATGAACAACTTTGTTCGGTGGCGATTTATGCCTCACCGAATGATGAAGGGCTGTGTTACCGTTTTATTGATAAGCATTTTGAGCCTGAAGATTTTATTGAAAAACATGAGTCGGGTGATTCTTATCCCGTGTCTTGTCGGCATTTAAAAGCGCATCTCGTTAGGCGGCAAGTGCAATGCAGTAATCAAATTACCGCTTGCAGTGATTATCGGACGATTATTCAAAACTTACCGCATAATAAAGGACAGGAATTACGCCAGTTAATTGCGCGTTATAGTTTTTGCCAAGGGAGTTCGGGGCAGCGTTTAAAAGATATAGAAAAAATCATTACAGGCATGTTTATGCGCTCCACTGATTTTTCTGATTTGCGCGAAATGTTGGTAAATTGCATCGATGAAAGCCGCGACTCGATTGCTTTAGAGTTACAAATGGAAACGCTGGATAACTGGTATAAGGAATACCGTGCTTATCAACAAGTGGAGCAAGAACGCGCTAAAGTTGAGTTATTAAATCAAGTAGAAGCGGAATTGTTGCAAACTGAGTTAGGCTTGGGCGAGCTGCAAGTGCGTTTGGAAAAATTATTAGCACTGAGTGAAGAGCAAGAGCAGGAGCAACGTGAAGCGAGCGCGATGTGTTATGGGCAAGCGGAACAAGCGCAAAAAACATGGGAAACTGAGGAGCAAACGCTTAAATCTGCATTGGCAACTAGCAAAGCTGAATTAGAGCAATTACAACGTCAAAAAGCGCAGTTAGAAAAAGAACAAGCAGCTTGGGAAGCGCAAGATATTGCGGCTAAAAAATTACTCTATCAACGCTTGGATGCACTTAAGCTCAGCTTAACCCAAGAGCAAGATAATAAAGCGCAGTTAATGTCCGATGTGCAGGATATAGAGGCGGAATTTAGACGACTACAAGCAGAAAAGGAGCAAGCGTATGATGCGCAGATCCATCATTTTGAATTACAAAAACAGCAGATTCAACAAACCTTAGCACAGCAAAAAGCACAGGCAATTGCGGAAACGGCTGAACGTAAAGAGCTATTACGTAGTGCTAGCGAACAACAGCAACAAGAAAACCGCGCGCTGACATCGGATTTACGTGAACAATTTGGGGCTTTAAATAGTCAACTTGCCGAAGTGCAGGCGGATCCTGTTTTAATTGAAGACAGAGAAGTAAAGCTAGACTTACACGACCAATTTTTACAGCAAAAGCAATTAGCGGACAGCGAAGAGCAAGCGGTTAAGCATGAAATTACCGCGCATAAATCCAATGTGGATTCAGTGTTTCAGAAGAAGCGACATTGTGCTGAGGCAAAGCAAGCGATACAAAGCAAAATTGCAGCGGTAGAATTGCAGATTAATGCGGATAGCGCGACTTTATTGGGTTTCTTACGTGAGTACAAGCCCGATTGGGGCGAGAATATTGCTAAGTTGGTACAGCCTGAGTTGTTATTACGCGATGATTTAGAGCCTGTGTTACTCGAACAGCAAGCAGGTTTTTATGGCATAGAGTTGCAATTAGCAGGGGTAGCCGCCGATCGAACCGTGGACGAGCAAACCTTGCGTGATGTGTTAGCGGATTTGCTAGAACAAAAAGAACAGCAAGTGTTAGTAGAAAGTCAGGCGGATGAAGCCTTACAGCAACTGAACCAATTGGAGGCGAGTTTACAAAAAAAGCATAAGCAAAAGCTTTTAGCAACAGGGCAGGCGAATGGGCAGTTGCAAACTTTAAAAGAAGAATTAGAGTCTTTAAAGCAGCAAATTGTTCGTAGTAAAAAGTCTCGTGAGCAATTGTTAAAACAGCAACGCAATGAAGTTAATCAGCAGATTAAGCAGAATAATAGCCAACTAGAGACCTTATTACAGCAGTTAAAAGAGGCATTACGTGGTTTAAGTTCTGAGCTTGCGCAGAAAATTGCGAGTTTTACGCAACAAGCTCAACAAGAACAAGCAGTCGCGGATAGCGAAGTATTGCGCATTAAAGGTTTAAAAGCGAATGAGCTTGCCGAGTTAAATCAACAACGCTTACAAAGTATGCGTGAGCGTCAAGTGGATACCGCGACCTTAACCGCTTTAGAAAAGCAAATAGACGCTTTAAAAAATGAGGTTAGGAGTGCAGAAAAAGCGGAAGAATTAGTGCAGCAATATGAGCGTTGGATAGAGCTGGAATGGTCACGGTACGATAGTGTGGTCACTGAAATGGGTGTGCAGCGTTCATTAGAACAGCAGCAACAACACGAATATGAAAGTTTACAAAACACTTACGAGCAACAACGTAAAACGCTGGATGATGAATTAGAGCAGATTAAAAAGCGTGTTAAACGTTATGAAAAAGAAGTGACCACGCTTAAAAAAGTGCTGGAAGATTTAGCGGTTTATCCTAAGAAAATTCCCGAAGAGGTGAGTTTTGATAGCTCGCATCATTTGAATTTACTACAAGGCCATGCGCGAATTTTAAGCAGCAAGCATAAAACGCAGCGTAAAGAGCTGAGCGATTTAGTCCGCCATTTAAAACGCACCTTAACCGCGATTCCTAATACTCGGCCGTATAGTTATTATGCGGCGGTCAGTGAAGAGCTAGGTTTAGACAGTGATGAACTATTATGGCTACCTGCTTTGCAGGACTGGTTTAGCTCTAGCGCGGATGATACCAAGCGTTGGTTGGTGATGCAGGCGCAAACGTTTGGCAGTGCGATTCGCAATTATCAACAAGCCTTACAGCGTTTTGATCGTGGGATTGATTCTTTATCGCGACGTTTAGCGGCGAATATTGATAAGAATATCAGTTTTGAGAAAATTGAAAGTATTCAAGGGCGACTGACTTCTAAGGTCAAAACTTTGGGCTATTGGGAGCAAATTGTTAAATTCACCGAGCAGTTCGACGAATGGAGCCGTAACAACGAGGGGCAGTTACCGACCGATGATTTTGCCGATATTGTGCGCCGTGTCGCGGAGCAATTACAAGGCAAAAATAAAATGGAAATGAAGTTGGTTAATTTATTAGAGCTGGAAATTATTGTCACTGAAAACGGACGTAGCAAACGTGCGACTCATGCCGAAGAATTGCGCCAAATATCCAGCCATGGATTGTCGTATTTGATTTTATGCGTATTTTTTATCGCCTTGGTGAATATGATTCGTAAAGATCAGCCCGTGCGTTTTATCTGGCCGATGGATGAGTTAAAAGAGCTGCATCAACTGAATATAGAAATGTTGATTGAGATTTTAACCAAGAATAATATTACCTTATTGTCAGCTTTTCCAGACCCTGATCCCGAAGTGTTAGCTTTCTTTAAAAATCGTTATCAAGTGCATGGTTTTCGTGAATTGATAGAAATGAAGGTTGATGATGACTATATGACTAGTTTAGAGCCATTAGCATTTGAAGTGGAACTGCCTGAGCCTACAGAGCCAGAAGAGTCAGCAACAGAGGAGCCTAGCGATGTTTGAGTCTTTGGTTAAGCGTTTATTACAAGGTGATTTTATTTGTGAAGTCAGTGATGAGGCGGCTTTTCAGTATTTAGAAAATCCTGAAAATCATTTTCAATTAGAAGATTATTTACAGAAATTAAATTACAAGCTTGCTAGTACGCAAAATAAGCTAGCATATTATGCAGCTTATATAGAAATCGACAGCAGTGCTCGGCAAGATGTACGCAAAGTCTTTCAGCAATTCCGTTTAGAGCTGCATCCTGTGGTGGAATGGTTGGATATGATGATGGCATGTTTAAAGCAAGATTCGGTATTATCGCCTGGTGATACCTTGGCATTTTCTAGCTTGTTACAAGTGATCGAAAATAACCAAGCCTTAGCGGATCGACTGCAATCCTTTGCCAAATTCAAAGATTTTAGTAGCAGTGAAGATTCGGTTAAAGGGCGTTTAGAAAAGCTGTTAAGTACTTTGCATAAATGGGGCTATTTGCAATTAGCCAATCGCGACACTTTAATTTATCAAGTGACAGG
This sequence comes from Methyloprofundus sp., assembly GCA_013138595.1. Lineage (GTDB taxonomy): Bacteria > Pseudomonadota > Gammaproteobacteria > Methylococcales > Methylomonadaceae > Methyloprofundus. The sequence goes on from WTCM01000158.1 coordinate 17,028, forward strand.
CAAGTTAGATTATTTTTACCAGTCCCTGCAATTTATTAAAGAGCATGAAGAAATCCCGATAGAACAAGAGGAAGAAAACAGCGAGCAAGGGAGCTTGTTTTAATGCAGGCACAAGGCTTAGAACGCTTATTTAAAGCAATGGCAACGCATAGTGAGCTGATTGCCACGGCTTATTATGAGGGCGTAATTTATAAGGATAAGAAAAATCAGCGCGCGCTAAATCAACTCAAACAGTTGAAAATATTAGTGAGTCACAGTGTCGATGGTTATCGTATTTCCGCGCGTTTAGGGCAGTTTGTCGATAGTGCCTTAAGCAGTGACCGCCTGCGCCGTTTAGATACTGATTTAGCAAGTTGGGTAGACACCTTAGAGCAACAGATTATTTTATATCAAGATGCGTGGGATGAAAATAGACTCGAAGATTCAGAAAATTACAGTGCAGAAATTGAGCGTTTAATTTTCGATTTATCGGATAATTTAGAAGAAAATACTAGCTATTTATTGATGCTAGTGAATAGCCGTTTTGCCAATGTACGCACTTTGGCAGAAAAGAAAAAGCAGAATGTCTTTTATATTTCACGGGTAGAATTATTAGTACAGGCAATCAGTGCTTTGCAGCCTGAGTATTTATTAGAAATGGTAGAAGAACACCCCGCTTTATACCTATTTTTAGAACAGCATTTAATCCGTTTATTACCTGTTTACCATCAACGCTTACAGGATATTTTAGATAAGTTAAAAACCTTTCTCTTTGAACTGCGTAAAATCGAAGCCCGCGCCCAATTAGTACAAGGCTTTGCCTTTTATCTACGCCAAAATCCCAGTTATGAAATGCAAGACTGGAGTGAACAAGAAACCATTCCTGAGCAATGGAACCAGATTAAACCCTTACAATTTTCAATTGCCGCAAATACATTAGATTATGCGGTAGAAAATGAATTGATTGAAATTGTGCAAAAATTACGTGTAGACAGTGAGAGTTTACTGAGTAAAAAGCGTAAACAAAAAGTGAATAAGATTGAAGTGGTCAAGCGTGAAATTCAAGTCTTGGAACTGCCTTTATATCGAAAATGGTTACGGCGTTATTTTGTGTTATTAGAGCAGCAAGCAGGCACAGCC